>JBAZMT010000183.1:0-2504 GCA_041649615.1 Parcubacteria group bacterium | reverse complement strand
CACCATGCGCCTGCACCACCGCTCGTATGCGTTCGGCGTCGAGCCCGACGGCGACACCCGCCGCGATCAGGTCCTCCGGCACGTCGATGGTCTCCGCCGGTGCCGGTGCTGGCACCGCAGGCCGCTCGTCAGTGTTGCCCGCTGCCCGGCGTCTCTCCATTCGCTCACGCGCCGCCCGCTGCTTTGTCATCGCGTCGAGTCGGTCATCGCTCGGTGCGTCCAGCCGCTCGGGGGGTGTGCCGCCGCGTATCTCTGCCTCGCGCTCCTGCACCTCGTCAAACAGGTGGGCCGGTGGTCTCTCGGGTGAACAGTAGAACCAAAGAGCGCGCTCGTCGGGGTCGGTGAGCGTTGCCGCTGTGACGGCGAGGGTCTCTATCTGCCGCTGCCGATGTAGCCGTAGGGTCTCGGGGTCAGGTGGCGGAGGTGGTGACTGCTCGGGGAGCACCGGGTCGCGATACATGCCTGCGCGCAGTGCGTTGACCACCGCGCCCGGGCCGAGGTCCCGAATGCGGCAACCGGCGACGGTCGCCTTCACCTCGCGCAGTGTCGGCTGCTGTTCGGCGAGGACCTTCCGCGCGTTGTGTTCGGCCACGCCGTAGGCCGCGAGGACGTTCAAGGCCGCGCAGTCAACAGCACCCACCACACCGCCGTCAGGCTCGGGGGCCGGGGCCGGGGGGACCTCTGCACTAGTGATCCCTTCTCTTGGTGGTGGTGGATTCTTGCTGTTAGATTCTTCTGTAGTACCTTCTTCCCCGGAAGTTTCGTTCCGGGGTGTCGGCGCGGATGTTCCGGGGTCCGGCTCGGGGCTTCCGGGGTCGGCCACCCGCTGCAGCGCCTCGTGGGTTCGGGGTCGATACTGGCGGATGAACTCGCGGGTGTCATCGTCGGATGGGTCTAGGAGACGGTAGACAATCGGCCTGCCGTTGCCGCCGCCGGCGATCTCCACGAAGCCGCCGGCAATGAGTTCCTTGACGTGACTGCGAATCGCCCGGTCACTGATGCCACGGAACTCCGCGAGCGTTGCCTGCGAAGGGAAGGGGTTCGATTCGTTCCATGCGTAGAAGCGAAGCGCCAGGAGTGTGAGGCGAGCGCCGTCCGAGAGGCCGTCGGCCTTGAACAGCGTCCATAGCTGGGGGTTGGAAATGTATGTCCGCCCCGCCGCGTCTTTGAGGTCCTGCGTCTGTACGTGTGCGAGCTCGTGCGTCTCTGTCGCGTCTGCTGCTGCTGTCATTGAGCCAGTCCTCCGGTTTGGCCCAGGACTTGCAGGAACAGACGGCGCGCGGATTGCCTGCAGGGGGTTGACAAAACCTCCCTGCCGTGCTATGCTTCCCGGCGTAGAAACGGCATGCCGCGCCACCTTGTTCCCGCAAGGTAGGCCTGTTGGGATTAGAGACCGCGACTTGGAGGCTATCCAAAAAGGTCGCGGTTTCTGCTTTGTTGTCAATGCCCGCCTACTCCGTCACCGCCTGCCCCGCTGAATACTCACGAAGACCTCGCGCTCAACATACCATAGCGCGCCCGGCTGTTCAAGCCCTGCCCGGTCAAGCGTCGGCCAACTTTGGCCCCGCCAACTTGCGCACGCAACAGCCCACCATAGCACGCCCACCCGCCAATGTCAACATCGCATTGAAGAAGTATAGAAGTATTATACCGAGTATAATACACCCTTCGTCGCTTCGGTCTGTCGGCCCCGTAGCGCGTCGGCACCGAATGCCCATTCCCGCGCCTGTGAGGCCGCTGGGGCCGTCGCCGGGCTGTAGGGTATGCTATCCCCCATCGGCGTTCTCTCGCGCCTCCACGGCCTCTTGCAACAGTTCAACCATGAAGTCACTAAATGCGAGGCCGCGATTCGTCCGCCGCGCCTGCAGGTGCATGAGCGCCAGCTTGTCATCGAACTCCAAGGGAATGTATGCAGTCCGTCGGACCTTCTCCGCGTCGGCACCCTTGCTCTTCGGTGTGTCGGCCCCGAGTACCCCTTCAGCGTCGGTCAGTTTGCGTCGTGGCATGTCGCCACCACCTCCCCCGCCAATCGGCGGAATGCTTCTGCTATGTCTGAGTGTGGGCTGTACTCCGTGATCGGCTCCTGCGCCGTGGTCGCATACCGCAGCGCCACCCGCTCGGGGATGATGGTCTCAAAGACGGGCCGCCCGCTGCTTCGCGCCCATTCGACGACTTCAGCAGAGATGCCCAGGCGCGTGTCGATCCGCCCGAGGACAATGCCGAGCAGTGGAGTGCCACGCGCGTCGAGGACCTTCTCCACTTGCGCGAGGCTGCCGATCTCGTACAGCCCGGCGGTCATCGGCACGATTGCCGCATCCGCTGCCGTCACCGCTGCCACCACGATCTGCCCCAGGCTCGGGGGGCAATCCAGTATGATGAAGTCGAATGCGTCCCGGAATGGTCGCAGTCCGCGCTTCAACACGTCGCGGTCTCTGTTCTGCCGCTGTGCGAAATACTGCTCCGCGCCCGCGAGGTCGAATGTGCTCGGAACGACTGAGAACCCG
>JBAZMT010000182.1:0-2516 GCA_041649615.1 Parcubacteria group bacterium | reverse complement strand
CTGCTACCACACGCTGGAAAAACTGATCAAGAGGCGCCTCTTGAGCCAGTACGACAAGAGCGGTGTGAAGTGTTTCGCGCCGGAACCGCCGGAGAAATTGGAGGAGCTGGCGCTCGAGAGAGTGAATATCGCCAAGTCCCTTCTCCCCCAACTCAAATCTCTCACCGGCACGCACGGTTTCAAACCCAAGATCCGCTTCTACGAAGGACAAGAAGGTGTCGAGCGGGTATTCACGGAGTCGCTCGCCGCCAAGAAGGAAATCCTCGGCTACACGAATCTGAAGACCGTCACAGAGTTCTTTCCGAAATTCTTCCGCGACTACACCGCCCAGCGCCTGAAGAAGGGCATCAAGACACGCTACCTCTCCCCCAACACCGCCGAGAGCGTGCATGTGATCGATCCATTCCTGCCGAAGAACTACGACCCGAACCTGATCGAGATCCTGCTCGTGAACAAAGACCAATTCCCCTTCGAGAACGAAGTGCTCATCTTCGGCAACACCGTCGGCATCGTCTCGCTGAAGAAAGAGGAACTCTTGGGCCTGCTCGTGGAGAGCGCATCTTTCGCGCGGACCATGCGCGCGGTATTTGATCTGGCATGGCTGGGAGCCACCGCCTTCGTCGCTAAATAGCACCTCCCTCTCCCCGCGGGAGAGGGCCGGGGTGAGGGGCATTATGCTCCCGTCGTATTTTTGATGACCTGATTCGTCTGGAACGTCAGCGAGAGGTACGGTTTTGCCGCTTCGGTGTACTGCGCGTTCGCATGGACATTCTGCTGCTGCCAGAGCCGCGTCACCTCTGAGCAATCCATGGCCCCGTCGTAGCCGTTGTCTTTATTTTGGACCACGCCATTCTTGAGGATCTTGAATGTCCAGTGCAGGTGCGGACCCGTGGAGCTACCGGTATTGCCGCTGAGAGCGACCGGATCGCCTTGGCTCACGGACTGGCCGCTCTTCACAGTGATTTTGGAACAGTGCGCGAGGACGCTCCTGCGCGTCGGGCCGTCGATGACCACGTACTTGCCGTACCCCGTGGCTCCGTCATCCTTCACCGTGCAGACGCCGTCGTGCGGCGCGAAGATCTTCGTTCCTTCCGGAACGCCGAAATCGAAACCGTTATGACCCAGCCAGCCGTACTGTGCATAGTCATCCTTGTTCTGTCCGAATCCTTGTGTGACGGTCGGGGTGCCGGGGAGCGGAGAGAAGATCATGGGAATGAAGGAAAACAACGAACATTATGCAGAAGAAATCTGCATAACAAAACACATACACAAACCCACCGCGAAAAAACTATGCGCGACTATCCGCAATTTCGAAAGACTCACTGCAAAAAGCTGTCTAGTTAGGAGGGTAAGGGAGGTGTCGGGGGGCCTAGGGAACCGAACAAGGTTCCCTGGTCCCCTGACAAAAAAGCATCTTTGTCGCGCCTGACAAAGAAAGGGCAAGAATCATTCGATGCAACAGTCGATAACCTTCTTCACCAGCGCACCCAGTGCCCCCATGAACCCCTTCTTCTCCGTATCCTTCTTGTTGAGCGCCCCATCATCGATCTTCTTGATATCGCCGACATTGAGCAGCTTCATATTGAGTCCCCAGAAGAGCGAGTAGAGATTGTACGCCTTGCCGAAGAGATCGTAGGCCTCGTCATTCTTGCCCATCCCGAGCTGCTTGGTCCCAACCTCCATGAGACGCATGGACGCAGCGAGCAGATGCTTCGAAATGCACCACACTTCCCCCTCGTACTCCTTGATAATCTTCTTCAAGAGAGTTTTGCGCATCTCGCGCACGTCTTTGATCATGTCGTAGTACTCCGGTTTCTCCAGCTTGGCGCCGGTGAAGAAGAAGTGCTCCTCGATCGAGACCAGATTCATAATCGCAATGCTCAGATCCTGATCGGACGAGAGATCCATCTTCTCCTGCTTCTTCATGGTGTCGACTTTGTCGATAAAGGCCTTGAGCTGCTCTGGAGTGGGATCGGCCATGGGATCAGAGGGTAATGAAGTAGAAGAAGAGACTGAGCAGAATCAGAGGAGCAACCGGCATCACCACCTTTTCGAATGGAAAATGCGCGTGCCCCCGTCTGGTCTTGATGCGGCGGTACCAGTCCGCGCCGAGGAAGAACGCAATGCTCCCGATCACGATGCCGAGCAGCAGTTTATCCACTCCCCACAGCACGTGATTGGGATCGCCGAAGATATCTCTGAAGAAATACGGGAGCGGCAGCACAACCAGAATGAAATACCCGAGCGTCGTGAGGAAATCACGGGCGAAGAAGTGGATATGTTTCTTCGTAAACCACTCGTGCGTCCACATCGAGAGCGAGACTGTCAGTCCACCGATCCAGAGCCCCGCAACGGTATCGTCGATCCCCAGACGCTCCGAAATGCCCAACCCCGCTCCCACGGCGATGGTGCAGACGGGACAGACGGCAAACGCCTTCCCGGCGACGAGGAAGAGGAACCCACCGAAGGAAAAGAGCCGGAGAAAACGACTCATAGTTGCTGCTGGAAGAAGGCGA
>JBAZMT010000181.1:0-2520 GCA_041649615.1 Parcubacteria group bacterium | reverse complement strand
AGGGTGGCTTTTTTGTTGTCGCTAGGAGCTGGCCCATTCGTGGGGTTCACATATTCTAGAGGAGGGACACAATGGCATCGCCTGTTGGTGGTGGTAGCACGGTTGCGGTCGAGTTTCCCGAGCTGGGGCTACGCGCCGCGCTAGTAGAACTGGCTCCGGTCGTTCGTGGGCAGGAGGACACCGAACTATTCTACGCGGAGCATCCGGGATCGCCACACGCCCAGCCGTGGACGAAAAAGCACTTGGCGCTGCGGGCCTTCTGGATAGCCGGGTGCAATGCCGTGGGGATGGACGCCAACCTGGACAACTGGTAGACATTCGCGGGGGAGGGAGCGCCGACATAGGGGCCAGCCTGGCGCTCCAAATGACAAAGCGCACAAGGGAGTGCGCTTTTTATTTAGGGATTGACAAGTCATACCGAGTATGGTAAAATGGGGTAAGTTCGGACAGGCAGGAGGTCGCGGCTCCCACCTGTCCTAACCAAGCCGGTGCGAGCGGCATGGCTATTTGCTAGTATACCATAACTCAAACCGGCTGACAAGCCGGTTTTTTATTTGGAGGTGATTATGACCTATGAGGAGTACATAGCGTCGGCATCGTGGGACGCCAAGCGCACCGCAAGGCTAGCCCTCGACAACTACCGTTGCCGCCTGTGCGATGAAGACGGCGCGCGCTATGGGCTCCAAGTCCACCATCGGCCCCTCAGTTATCGCAGAATCCCAAACGAGTCAGTAGAGGATGATTTGGTTACGGTTTGCGCCCGTTGCCACGAACTGATTACCTCCGCGATCAGGCAAGACCGATTCGGAGCGCGGGCATCGTTCGATGTGGCGATTGTCGAGACAAACATTCAGATACGACAGGAGATCAGTCATGGCATGGAAAACCGTTCAATATCGGTGGACATCAAACGCCCCCTTGATTATGCACAACGGGCAGACTGCGGACCCGACAAACAAATGGGCCAAAGCGATCAAGAAGATTTCGTCCAAGAAAAACAAGACCGACGCCGACTATGAGGAAATGGCGCGGCTTGAGTTCTTGGCTGGCCTGTATATGAGCGCCCAAGGCCCGGTGCTCCCGGCCAACGTGATCGACGGCGTAGTCCAGACAGCGGCGCGCAAGTTCCGCGAGGGGCCAGCGGCAAAGTCCGGGTGCTTCTGCCTGGAACATGCGAGCCTGGAATACGAAGGCCCCCGAACCGCCGACGATCTATGGGAGAATGAGAACTTCCATTTCTCCGCCCTGGTACGGGTACAGCAAAGCCGCGTGGCGAGGATGCGCCCCATCTTCCGTGAATGGGCGGCGGTCGTGTCCTTGAACATAGAAGATACCCTCGTGGACGTGTCTCGCGTGGATGAGTGGATGCGCGTTGCCGGAACACAGATTGGCTCTGGCGACTGGCGCCCACAATATGGCCGTTTCACAGCCGAGCGGCTGAACGGGAAATAGGGCACGGCACGGCATGAAGGGCATGCTGGGGCAAGGCCAGGTAAGGTGGGGCGGGGCGTCATGGGGCAAGGCTTAGGCGCGGAACGGTGTGGTCAGGTCGGGTATGGCCTTGTGAGGCGCGGCTAGGCTTGGTGGAGTCGGGCAAGGACCGGCACGGTCAGGCGAGGCCAGGCATGGCAAGGTGAGGTGCGGTATGGCTTGGTTCCGGCGCAAGCAAGCATCGTGGGGCAGGGCCACGACGCCGGATTGTCAGGGCAAGGCGAGGTGGGGCGCGTCGCGGCTGGTCGGGGCGAGGCAAGGTACGGTGAGGCGGGGGGGGGCGAGGCCTGGTCTGGCGCGCTGTGGAGGGGCCGGGCAATGTCGGGCGCGTTCGGGTTTGGCTAGGCGTGGTCCGGCGTGGCGAGGTAATGCGGGGTCGGGCAAGGCAGAGTTCGGCGCGGTGAGGCTGGCTCTGGCAGTGTCTGGCGGGGCGAGGCAAGGCAGGGCAAGGCATGGATAACTAGCGAGGAGGGGTGAATGTCAAAAGAGCGTTACGTGAAAATCACAATCTCGTTACCGGAAAGTCAACTAGAGCAGATCGACGCGGCCAACCCGAACAGGAGCGGCGAGATCCAAAAGGCATTGCGCGCCTGGTATGGCCGCGATGCTACGCCGGAGGAGTTGATGGCCGCTGATGACGTGGTAGATCGTGCGGCCCAAGCTCGCGCCAAGGCACAGCGCAAGGAGGCCACGCCATGAGCGACCAAGATAGCGCCGACTTGACAAGCGACTACATAAATGAGTTGCGCGAGGAGATCGCCACCTTGCGCGCCCGCGCGGAGCTGGCGGAGAAACAACGCGACTACTGGATCAGCGAGGCCGACAAGCACGGGCATGGCCCTAGCGGGGATGAGCTGCCGTTTGGAGAGGAGGTAGCAGATGACCCTAGTTGAACGCCTAGACCACTTTTGGGAATCCGTCAACGACGTGGGCTCCGACTTTGGCACCCACCTGGGCCCCTGGCTCATTGACGTTCCTTTTGCCTGGGCCGCGGGATCCAACGCCTATCGCGTGTTCGGCTGGCCTATC
>JBAZMT010000180.1:0-2536 GCA_041649615.1 Parcubacteria group bacterium | reverse complement strand
GTGAACGTCTCTGCGAGGGCTGTGTGTTGAAGAGGCCGCCACTCCGGTTCCCACTCGGATCCCTCCTGGAAGATGAGCAGTAG
Source organism: Parcubacteria group bacterium (assembly GCA_041649615.1). Taxonomy (GTDB): domain Bacteria; phylum Patescibacteriota; class Minisyncoccia; order UBA6257; family Colwellbacteraceae; genus JALOAR01. The sequence continues at coordinate 2,453 of JBAZMT010000180.1, read as the reverse complement.
CTCCAGGTTCCCCAGCTCACGAGTCGCCAGTTTCAGTCGCCTCGACATCGAATCTTGGCAAGCACTTTTTGGACCAGAGGCTGGGCCTTGTCGAAGTCCATCAATCCTTGCTTCTCCAAGGTCCAAAGATAGTCGAGGGCAGAGCCTAACGTCAAATAGGTAGAAAGGTCCAGCTCTTTCTTCGAGGAACGGAGCCTTGAATCGACAGCTTCGAGCTGCTCTCGCAACCGGGTATCCGGCGGACGAACCACCGTTTCGCTCAAACCCGAGGGTACATCCGGGGTGTCTAGGTGCAGCTCCGCCTCAATACGGCGAAGCAATCCACTGAAAGGGCCCTCATACTGAGCGAACTTTCCCCAAAGGGCGATGGCATCCCAACGCTCGTTGCAGACGAAACACCAGACGCCAGCCACGCTGTTCCCGCTGGCCGGATGGTAGCGAGCGGACGGCTTGCGATCGACGCCGTGGAAAGGACACGAAATCTGCTCCGGCTGTGCCCCGCCGTAACGCAATCGAACTCCGTTAGCCTCCAGTACCGATGCGGCATCCAGATGGTGATGGATGGTTTCTACTCGTTTGCGTATCCACTCCTTGAGCAGAGACTCCTTCAGAGACTCGTGTTCGGCTTTGTATGAGAAAGGATCCGCCACTCAAACATCCCCAGACAAGAAATCCCCGTACCCCTCAGGCTTGTCGATGCTGATCCCGCCACCAGGAGTATACTGGTCCATGCTCTTGATGCGTCGCGGCTCGAAGAACACTCGGGCTGTGAAAGGCTTGAACAACGGGTTGTCCCTGTTCTTGAGATTGCAGATCAGAGTGGTGCCATTTAGCCGGTGCTCGTCGTCGAGGAAGGTCGTCGTGATCACATCGGCAGATTTTTCTATCTCATTCGCGTAAGCCACCGCGGAAGCCTTGTAACGTCCTCCATTCTTGACGGCCTCATCCTTGCCTTGGCGGTTGATCTGGAAGAGCATGAGTACCGGGATCTTCTGCCCGTGGTTGAAGTGCAACGCAAGCTTCTTGGCGTCCCGGACGACGCTATTCAATTCAATGACGTAATCCTTATGCCTTCTCATGGGGGTGACCAACTGTCCGTGATCGATGACGATTAGGCCTAGTTCATCCTTCTTGTGAAGCATTTCGGCATGAAGCCGTATGTCCGCAATGGTCACATCGTGGTCCGGTGCGACCACATGAATTGGATGATACTCAGAGTTGTTATTCAGGTCCTCGATCGTCGTCTTGAGGAATTGTTCTTCGTCCGGCGTCAGAGTGCCATCCCGGATTTTGCGGTAGTCAAGCGGTGCATGTATCCCCGACCACTTCCCCTTCGCCGTGTGAATAGCGTAGAAGATACGCCGCATCTGTTCATAAGGCATTTCCAACGTGAAGTACAGTGTGTTGGCATGATAGCGGGTCGACAGGTTGTAGACCCAGTTGGCCGCCACCATCGTCTTTAGCTCACCCGGAAAAGCAGCATGAACCCAAAGCTCCCCGGGCTTGATGCCATGGCAGACGGTATCAATCTCGTTGATACCGCTGAAACGACCCAGGGCTCTAGCGGTGTCTGCCTTGGCTGCCTGATATGTATCCCACACTTCCTGCCCATCCTGACAGACATTACCCTCTGTCCGTGAGAAGGAGTCCGCCTGAATGAGGGGCAGAGCTTGTGAGGAAAAATGGATCAACGCGTCCCGAACCCCTTGTCGTCGAATCTTGTCCTTTCCGTCTTTGACCTCAATCCCCTTAGTGATGATCTCGTGGGCTTCCTTCAGCAGGGCCACTGCTGCGGCCTTGTTCTGATCTTCCTTCAGTGTCTGGACCAGGTGTAGGAAGTTGCTGCGAACGTACCAAGGGGCAGCTTCAATATCCTTGAGCCTTTCAGTGACCTCAATGGCCCCTACTGACCCCAAACCCTCGAAGTAGTCCTTCAGGGTTTGAATGTTGGGTAGCTCCATGCGTTGCTGGTAGTACCACTTCAGATAGTCGAAGATGCGTTGATCTTCCGGGCGAGGCCACTCCAACCCAGAGCTGATCAACCGTTGTATGTTGCCAACCATCTGGTCCTGGGTGATGGCGTTGTCCCCCAGGTCGATGATCGAACGAAGTAGGCGCTTCATCCTATAGGATCTCCTCCACCTGACTTACGACGCCAACGAGGCGGTTTTTTACTGCTTCTGTCGGTGCTTCCACCAAGAGCAGCATGGACAGCCGCCACGGTACGTTCGTAACGGGGTTTCTCCTCGAACCCAGGACCCTCCTCAAAAGGTTCAGGTACTGCCTCACAACCCATTGAAACTGTCGATCCCCCGTATTCAGAATCATCCTCTACAACGGTCGATGTGGTAACTTCAGCTTGCGGAACATTCTTCAGAGGAGGCGCCTCCTTGTCAGTCAAGTCCACGAAGTCGAACTGGTGCTGGATGTAGTCCCACACCTCGGAGCTGAAT
>JBAZMT010000179.1:0-2537 GCA_041649615.1 Parcubacteria group bacterium | reverse complement strand
CAGGGAAATCACGGTACCGCTGAAGAGCACAATGGCACAGAGAGCGATCGATGTGCCGACATGAAATTTGAGCTTATTTTGCATTTGGGTGTGTGTTATGAGGTTCGTGCATTATTATATAATAATTTGATATTTATGACAAGATATTTTATAAATCAAAATACGGGAAGCCCGTGCAATGGCATCCTGGACTTCAAGCGTGGTTCAGTGGCTCTGTGTGTGCAGCTTCATGCTTTCAAACAAGAGGATGCTCACGAATCCGCAATGGTACAAATGACAAAATCCAACGGCGAAAGCGCGGAGAAGCGGAAAAGCGAGCGCAGGAAGGGGACCGAGAGCAGCGCGATCAGAACGGCAAACGCACTCCCCACCACCCACCACGTGGCGGGATTCGGCGTACGGAGACTCTCGAAGAGGGATCGCGTGTGGGAACGCATCGAGAGGATGAGGCCGAGATTCGTGAGAATGAGGGTCGCGAAGGTCAGTGTGCGCGCATGGAGTTCCGTTTCACCGTTGTAGAAGTAGTTCCCTCCGAAGACCGCCAGCACAACCGCAAGGATGGCGATGCCCTGCAGCAGGCTGATGAGGAAGAGTCGTTTGTTGAGAATGGACACGGAGGGATCGCGCGGGGGACGTCTCATGATATCCTCCTCCTCGGGCTCCATTTCGAAGACGATGGAGCAGGCGGGGTCGATGATCAGTTCCAGACACATGATGAGCACGGGCGTGAGGATGAGCGGCCACCCGAGGATCACCGGGATCAGGGAGAGGCCGGCGATCGGGACGTGAATGGCGATGATGTACGACATCGCATGTTTCAGGTTGTCGAAAATTCTGCGTCCCATGCGCACCGCCTGGACTATCGAAGAAAAATCCTCGTCCACGAGAACGAGTGCGGAGGCCTCGCGAGCGACGTCGGTGCCGCGACCGCCCATGGCGATGCCGATATGGGAGGCCTTGAGGGCGGGGGCGTCGTTCACGCCATCTCCCGTCATCGCGACAATCTCCCCAAGGTCCTTGAGGGCGGTCACGAGACGCAGCTTCTGTTCGGGGATGACGCGGGCGAACACCGTGGCAGTCCGAATGCGCGTGCGCAGTTCCACATCATCCATGGCGGCAAGTTCCTGCCCCGTAATCAGCTCTCCTTCCTTGTAGAGGCCGATCTGCCGCGCGATGGATGCTGCAGTGGTCGGATAATCGCCGGTGATCATGATCACCCGGATTCCGGCTTGCTGGCACTCCTGCATGGCGTTGGGGACCGTCGGCCGGACCGGATCGGCGAGTCCCATGAGACCGAGATACACAAAATCGAAATCGTGCTGTTTTCCCGGCAGAGAAGGGTCGGTGCACCGGGCCTTTGCGACGGCCAGCACGCGCAGACCGTTCTGCGCCATGCGTTCGACCTGGTCGCGGATACGTTGTGATTCATCCCGGGTGAGATGGCAGAGGTCAATAATGGCTTCGGGCGCTCCTTTCGCGGCAATGACGAACTCTTTTCCGTCCGGGGACTTCCACACCTCCGTCATTGCCAGGAGTGCCGAGGAGAGCGCGTACTCGCGTACGATCGTCCAGTCCGCGTGGAGATGCGGGGTATCGCGGAGGAATTCCTCTCCCACGTGCTTGAACGCTTTTTCCATGGGATCGAATGGATCGCGCTGACTGGCGAGAATGCTGAATTCCACAATTTCATGGAATGCTTCCGGCAATTCTGATTGGGCGAGCGGGTGATCGAGGAATGCTCCGTCGGCGGCGGCGATGCAATCCACTGTCATTTTATTGAGCGTGAGCGTGCCGGTTTTGTCCACGCAGAGGACGCTCGCTGCTCCGAGCATTTCGATGGAGGGAACGCGCCGGGTCAGGACGCCGCGCTTCGCGATTCTCCATGCGCCGAGTGCGAGGAAGATCGTGAGCACCACCGGAAATTCCTCGGGGAGAATAGCCATGGCGAGGCTCAATCCCGCGAGGATGCCTTCGATCCAGTGTCCGCGCGTGAGTCCGTAGAGCACCACGACGGCGGAACAGAGCAACAGGCCTGTGACCGAGATTCTCCTGACGATGGTTGCCGTTTCTTTCTGGAGCATGGTTTCTTCCGTTTCGAGTGTCTGAAGTGCTTTGCCGATTTTTCCGATTTCGGTCCGGATGCCGGTTGATCGCACGACGCAGAGGGCTTTGCCTGATGTGACGAGCGAACCGGAGTACACGAAGGGCTTGTCATCCCCGCCCGGATGTTCTGCCTGGGAGATGCCGTCCCACTCTGATTTCCGCACGGGCACGGATTCCCCCGTGAGCAGGGACTCATCTATGGAAAGATTGATCCCCGAGAGCACGTAGCCGTCAGCGGGCACACGGTCGCCTTCGGACACGAGAAAAAGATCATCACGCACCACTTCGCGTCCGGGAATACGCAGATGTTGCTTTTCGCGGATGACGAGCGCGCGCGGACTCGTGAGGTCACGCAGCGCTTCCAGCGCGCGTTCGGTCTTCCGCTCCTGATAGATCGTGATACCGATGACGATGAAGACGAAGAAGAGAAGCAT
>JBAZMT010000178.1:0-2550 GCA_041649615.1 Parcubacteria group bacterium | reverse complement strand
ATCGGGCGGGCTTGCTGCGGCTGTCCGCACTCGCGTACGGCCTGCTCATCTTCACCAAGAATGAGGCGCTGATCCTCTACCTGCCGCTCCTGCTCCTGATCCTTGCGGGAGGCCTGCTCTTCCTGAAGAAACGAACCCGGATGACGCACCGGGATTGTTGGACCGCCCTCGCATGGATGGCAGGATGGCTGCTTGCGATCGCGCTCCCATGGGTGCTCTTCAAGTGGACGCACGGGCTGGGGTTCGGCAATGCCAAAGAGATTTCCACCAGCTACTCCTTCGGCTGGCAAGCAGGTGTTCCGTACGTGCTCTGGGTGAATACCTTCTTCGAGGGCAACTGGCATCTGCTCTTTCCGCTCCTGCTCCTCCTCATCGCACTCGGACGCAGGCGACTCTTCTCCTCCGCACTCGCACCCCTCTCGCTCTTCGTGTTTGCAGCCATCTTGCTGCAGATAGGCCTCTTCCTCTTCACATCGCTCTCCGTGGAAGCGCTGCGGCAGACCGGCCTCGCCCGCGGTTTCGTGCAATTGGCGCCGCTGATCGTTCTGCTGACGACCCTGCTCGCACGCGACACGGTGAAGGAGAAGTGAAGTGGAACGATTTTGTGTATACTCGCTGCCGTTATGCCATCGTACGCCGCCTTCCTCGGTCACCAACCACGCATCTCCCTCGCGGAACTCTCGGCCAGCGTCCCGGGTTTCGTCTTCCGCTCGGTCCTCAAAGATTCCATCGTGCTCTTCGAGAGTCCCGTGGAATTGGACGCTGCATTCCTCGACACGCTCGGCGGCATTGTGATTCTCGCCCGGCGGGTGACCGATCAGGCCGTCACCCTCGCGGAGGTTCCCTCCATCCTTTTGAGTGAACTCAAGGATGCGAAGCGGGGCAAAGTCGTCTTCGCCCTGCGCACGTTTCTGATGCCGAAACAAACCATCCACACGCTCTACCGCCAGTGCAAGGAATCGCTCCGAAAGCAGGGCAGGCCCAGCCGTTACGTGGGGAGCGAACGCGAGCCGGCGGCCCCCGTGCTCCTGCGGGATGCAGGCCTCCTGGATCCCAAACGCGGGTGTGAGCTCGTGCTGCTCTACGAGGGTGATGAGGAGGAAAACAGAACACTCTGGGTCGGCCACACCGTGTGGGCACAGGACGTGAACGCCTATGCCAAGCGGGACATCGGCAAGCCCGTGCGCGACACGACGGTGGGATTGTTGCCGCCGAAATTGGCGCAGATCCTGCTCAATCTGGGCGGATGGCTTGCACGCAACTGCCAGACGCCCCTGCCGGATCCGACCAAGAAGCGAGCGAGGCAAGAAGAGCCACTGACCGTTTTCGATCCCTTCTGCGGGACCGGCGTGATCCCGATGGAGTGCCTCATGCGCAGGTGGAACGTTCTCGCATCGGATATCGCCCAGAAAGCAGTGAGTGGCTGCGGGAAAAATCTGGAGTGGCTGCGCAAGGAAATGAAGATCCTCAAGAAGGATGCCGACGCCACTGTGTGGAAGCAGGACGCCCTCAAGCCGTTCGCCTTAAAGAAGCTGCCGGACACGGTGGTGACCGAAACCACGCTCGGACCCGCGCTCGAAGAACGGCCCTCGCAGAAGTCCGCGGCCAAGATGAAGACGGAACTCGAGAAGCTCGAAGCCGCATTCATCGAGAACTGTGCCAAGACTCTCCCGGGCGTGCCCCTCGCCCTCACGTGGCCGTTCTGGAAGATCAAGAATGAGCACGCGTTGGATGCCGCCCACAAAGCGGGATACACAGCGACACTCCCCCCGGGCATCGAGCCGACGCGTGAGAACCGCCTGTCGCTCCTCTACCGGCGCCCCGATCAGTTCGTGGGACGCGAGATCGTGCTGCTGCTTCCTCGCAAGAAGAAGTAACGGATTCCTCTACCCTTCGGGCTTCAACTTCGTATAATGGCCACGCGTTCTTTCGGCAACCTCGATGCCCTCCCACAATCGCGTTGAAATAATTCATCGCGAAGGCAGGCTCCGCCTGCCTGGAGCGATACCACTTAGGGAAAAGTGGGTTCGTGGGAGGAAAACCGAAGGTTGTCCTTCCACGCCTCGTTCCCCTGTAGCTCAATGGTAGAGCAATCGGCTGTTAACCGATTGGTTGCTGGTTCGAGTCCAGCCGGGGGAGCCATTGCTCACAACTTCCGTACATCCCGACACCATCATCCATATGCGGCCGGTGAACCACAAGAAACACATCGCCATCCGCCATCCGCCATCGTAGAATGCACGTCATGCGGCAGCGCCGAAAAAAATCCGCACTGTACTTCATTCCCCTTTTGGTGTTCCTCACGTGGACGGTTTTCATCTACCAGTTCCCGCCCGCGGACATCGTTGCCGCCATCGGCACGGAGAACGGCTACGTCGCCACCCTCCTCCTCGCGTTTCTGGGCGGCATGTCCGTGTTCGTCAGTGTCCCCTACCATCTGGTCATCATGACGTTCGCTGCCGGAGGGGTGAATCCATGGCTCCTGGGTCTGACGGCGAGCGTCGGGCAGCTCGGCGGCGACACGGTCTCATACCTGCTGGGCCGTTCCGG
>JBAZMT010000177.1:0-2563 GCA_041649615.1 Parcubacteria group bacterium | reverse complement strand
TTCATTGTCTAAGGGGTGATGCCGTGAAGGTTTGGGTAACGAAATATGCGTTGACAGATGGCGTAAAGGTTCATGAGGCCAGATTAACCGGAAACGATTGTTTTGCGGAATGGGGATACGAAGGCGACCGTATTAAGTGGAGTCAGTATGGATATGGGCGTGTTGGTGTTGATGTTTGCCTAACAAGGGAAGATGCCATCGCTCGCGTCAAAAGCATGATAGCGAGTATGCTGAAGGCCCTTGACCGTTCCACCAAGAGAATCTCCGCCCTTAACCCCAGTGAAATGGTTCCTTCGGAGTAACTCCATGAACGCTCGTGAAGGTAACACTTCTCACACCACCAGGATAGTGACCAAGCACACGCTGCCCAAGATCGACTCCATGCGGCTACTGCTACAGGCGCGGCGTGATACCTACTTACGGCCCCCAAGCGTGGAGGAATTCAAGAGCCCGAACCCCGGCCGTGTGGCCATCTACGCAAAATATCTTGAGTTCAGTTTGCCCATAGCTACTTGGGCGCAGGAGTTATGATGAGCCGATACATTGTTACAATGCCTTTGACTGGATTCGTCTCGTTGTATGTTGAGGCAGAATCTCCGAAGGCCGCAATATCAGCATTTTGGGAGAATGAGAATATTCCAGAAATGCCTGATGAATGGGATTTTTGTGAACATATTTGCCAGGGCAATGTGTGCTTCGCTATTCTTCCTGATGTTGAAACGCAATTAGTAAGATGATCTCCAAGTTCCATCTCACGCTTGAGGGTGGGGGAGGCTAATTGAAATCCTGGGGCGGTATGGACGTGACATACATCCTGTTGTTGGGCTTAGCGGCCTGACATATCAACGACGGGCTGAGAGAGGATTGCCCTAGCTGGTTGAATTCCAGCCCCCAGGAACTATTTGGAATAGATGAGCTTCGGTGGATGCCGTTATCTTGAGCATCCGCACTCGTGCAGAGGTAGCCACTTATGGCCAGGACTGCTTAATGTCAGCGCGAGAGGAAGACCTAAGAGGCGCGGAACGGGGGAACACCCTCGGCATCCTCCCAAGCTCATCGAAATTGCTGGATGATCCCAAACCGTAAGGACGGATCGGGTGCAAAGGGGAGAGAAATTTGGGTTTGTTTAGCGGCTCAGTCCAACTCCAATCCAGCAACAAGCCACGCACGACCCCTTCGTGCGTGGCCCAGTTCTTTAACATTGCTGGATGACGTGGCTGCTTGCGGACGCGTGACAGGAGACGATAGGCGGTTACGGTTGTGCCTACCATCCAGCAACAAAGCCACGCGGGGCTGACCGGCGAGCCCAGAGGCCCCGCGTGGCCCAGAAGAAGGTCAAGACCGCGTTTAACTGCAACCAACACAAGGAGCCAATATGGCCACCAAGAAAACACCAGCAGATGTCCTATCGCTTCGCAAGATCGTGCAGGAACAGGCGGTAGAGATAGCGGAACTAACTAAACGCCTGGAGGGAAAAGACGCAGAAGCTAATAACGCTATTTCCTCAAGAAATGCTTATATGGAGTCTGAGGCAAAATACAAATTGCGGCTAGATAACATTCACGATCTCCTGGACGCCTGTCCTGGCGTTATCCCTAGGACTGTTGAACATAAAACGTCATGGGGAGGGACCGAGACCAAAGAACAGGATGTGTTGGTTCGCCTCGCGTCCTGGCTCGGAGCAACCCGGTAGCGCCACCACAAAGGAGTAGCTCATGCAAATCACCATAAAACGCAGTATGGACGGACGTTATGATTTCGCCACCGTAACCATTAAAGATGGTGCATTTTGCATAGAATGGCGTCTTGATAGAGACGAGAGACGAGAACTTGCGGAAGTATTTCAATCTGCATCTGATGATCTGATGTATGGGCAAGAGAAGGAGTAGCCATGTTTAAGCAGATGGATGAAGATGCTTTCAATAGCCTGCAACGTTTATACTCATCATTTTGGGCTGAGCATCCAGGTTCAACCCCGATTGGTGATGCATTGTCTGAACTCCTGCTTTACCGTAAACTCGGCACCCTGCAACAGCTATCATATGCTACGGATGCCGCTGCAGAACTTCGCAAGGCGAAAGCCGAACGCGACAAATATGTAACCGCTCTTGGGCAAATCGCATCATGCACATCATCTTTCCCTGGTGATGTTGTTGATATTGCCAAAAAAACATTGGAGAATAAATCATGAGCACAATGGAAAATCCAGAACTGTCTGTTTTAAGCTCAAACGCCCGGGCTGGCCTATCAAGTATTACTGTCTTTGTTTGCGCCGATTATAGGGGAGTGTGTGGGTTTTCCCGCCACAGGAAGGCGGAAGAGGTCCCTGCCGAATTATGGGCAGCTGGAGACGATGTGTTCTTCGCGCATCCATGGTCCGCGTTCCTAGTCCAAGAGGCCAAAGAAAACTTGGCATCTAGGTTGGAAGAGATTATGGGACCGAAGGAAATCGAGCGCAGCCCCAAGCTCCAGCCTAAGCCATTCGGTGAGGACGAATGAAATGAGCAACCCTCATCGCATCCCCCGAGAATCGTTGGCCGTCTTCCGCGCAGCATGGGAAGAG
>JBAZMT010000176.1:0-2569 GCA_041649615.1 Parcubacteria group bacterium | reverse complement strand
TGCGCGCCGCGGCCCCGAAAGCGGCTCTTGTCCTAGCGAAAGGGCTAGAGGGGAGCGACGCCGAACGCACAGCCCTAGCGATCTTGGATCGTATCGGAGTGGGTCCGCGTATGGGGCTCGATGTCAGCCAGTCTCGGATCAACGGCCTTGACGAGTTTCTAGAGGCCACGCGCACAAGTGTCGATACAGCCTAGCATTGCTCCACATCATCCCACAGTTTGCCTATTGTGTGGGATGGACAGAGCGGGCAGCTTGTCCCCTAGGCTCTAATATATGAAGGGTGACACTAGTGGCCGAAGGGCGAGAGGAAACCTGAGCGTGCATGACTACAGATTTCCATCAAGAGGGCCTAGCCCCTTTGCCTGAGTTTCTGAAATTTCCTGGCTTGCCATTCCGCATCTGATTAGTGGTGGTGATTAGTATCTACGACAAGGCGTTGAAGGAAAAGGCCAGAGAGAAACACGCCTCTGGAATGTCCGTTCCCGCCATTGCGCGTGAGTTTGGTATTGCCGTGAATACGGCACGTTACTGGGTCGATGACTCGTGGACAGAGCGGCAGAAGCGAATGAGCCATTCATGGATTGAGCGCAACCGTGAGCGGGCGCGTGCCAACGTAGATTCATGGAACGAGAGACATCCAGAGTACAAGCCTGAATACTATGCCAAGAACAGGGAGCGATTTGTGCGGCAGGCGGCAGAACGCAACAAAAGCAACCCAGCACGATTCAAGGCATCAGTGAATCGTTCAGCGCGCCGAAATAGAGCATACGTCTTGCGGTACTTTCGTAAGCATCCATGCAGCGTATGCGGCGAGAAAGATCCCGTCGTTCTCTGTTTCCACCACAGAAATCCTGCCGAGAAGGAGTACGGAGTCTCCTATCTCATCGGGAAGGGCGGACTGGATAGGCTTATAGCAGAGATCGAAAAGTGTGACGTTCTCTGTTGTAACTGTCACTTTCGTCTCCACCGTGGCCTTGAGCGACAAGAGAGGCGCGCCAAGCGACTGAGACTTGAGGCTGAAGCCGCCGCAGAGAAGCAGCGGAAGAACGCCAGACAAGAAGCGCCGTTGCTCGATTCCGCTCTCTGTGATGCAGGCCCCTAGGAGCGGTGGCCGTAACTAGCAACAACACGCGACTGTTATACGGTCCCTCCGATGCTGAGTACCGCCCTTGACTGTCCATGATCTAAGTGATATCATACAGCCATGAGCGACAAGCCTCGGGGGAGGGGAGTGGAGACGTGACAGCCACGACAAGTGCGAATGCGACCATATACACATCCTTTGCGTCCACCTATCAAAGGACACTTCCAAAGGCCCCCGGCGTGGAAGTCTGCACTGTCATTATGCGCGAGATGTCTTCTGGAATCGTAGATACGCGCCCTTGGTATCGGCGCTGGACGTTTGGGCCGTACAAGGATGGCAGCGTTCTGTTCTTCGGGCTGGGGCCTTTGGAGGTGTCCTTTGGGCGGTCTTGGTAGAGCGCCTGGCAAGTCGGTTCATTCTGCTGAGCCTGGGTCAACTCTGGATGGACAATCCTGCGCCGAAGCCAACCCGAAGAGGTTGGTCGCCCCTGAGTTTGACAGAGACGGATACCCGACTGAGGCCACGCTTGAAGCGATCAAACAATGGCCGCATACCGACTTCGCTGGATTGATGGACTTCTGCGGAGAGGCTTGGCACTGGCCGGATTGCTGGGAACGACTCTTCAATGGGCGGCGCATTGAGGCCAGTACGGGCGGATGGAGCGGGAATGAGTCCATCATCAACGCGCTTAGCGAGAACGAATTCTTCTTCTGGACGCTGTGTTGGCAAGAGTCGAAGCGCGGTGGCCACTATGTGTTTGAGTTGCCTGAGTCGCGGACTTGATTGTTGTACCGCCCTAGTTGACCGTCCGAAGTTCGAGTGATATGATGCTGGTGGTTGCCGCCGAGGGGGATGAGTGGATAGGCCATTTCGTACTGAGGAAGACTTCCGCCGCCACATCGAACTAGACGCATCCATTTCTGTCTGGCTTGAGAGCGTGCTGCTCAAAGTGTGTCCGTGGTGGAAAGAGGCGTACTCCGTTGGCGAGTGGTGGGAGGATGAGAATCATCCTGGCCGCCTGATCGTCAACTACGACACCCATTCCGGGTGCGAGAGTTGGGACAACCAAACGGAGACGGCCCTGGCGATCCTCTGGTGTGACGACCCACAATCAGCTCACGACAAAGTCTTAGAAGAACTTGCGCAAGAGAGAGCGGCGAGAAAACGAGAGGCCGCAAAAGCAGTTAGATACTACACGACGGTTCGAGATACCGAGGAAGCCGAGCGTGAGTGCCTTCGCAAACTAGCCGAGAAGTACCCAGACGAATTGCCGCGTTCCCGAGTCTCTGATGCTCCGTCTCATCATTCTCCTTGACCTTTGGCTTGGGCGTGTAGAGGGGTGGGTTGACAGGCGCAAACGGGCATGATATAATGCTGGTGGGTGGTGATGGGGATGTGCCAGTTTCATTCATTCCTGTGGCAGTGTGAGTCGGGGGAGATTTTCGATCAACCGGGGGAGGTTCATCACTCGGCGATAGCCGAGAC
>JBAZMT010000175.1:0-2588 GCA_041649615.1 Parcubacteria group bacterium | reverse complement strand
CGAGGATCGTACCACGCGAGCTGATAGCAGCGCCGCCCTTCCGCATCTTTAGTTTCAACGATCTTGTACTGCTTTCGGTTACTCATCGTTCCTCCTGTGTTTGGATTGTCTCGACCACCGTGGGCATGATTTCGCCAGTGATCTTGTGGAGTAGTCCTTGCCATCCAAGGCGGCGGTCGTGGGTGACGGTGAGGTCGCGGGTTTGCATCTTGTCCTTGTCAATCCACGCGACGCAAGCCTCATAGGTGCGCGGTTGCGACATCTCGCCTACGAAGTCGCCCGGCTTGTCCACCGTCCCCGGTGCCTGGCCCATGTTATGAGCGGTGATGGTGGCGATGAGGGAGCCGTTCACTTTCACATCGACAGTCAACATCGCGCCTCCTCGCGTTCCTTGCGCAGTCGGGCGAGAGTGGCATCCGCTGTGTCTCTCCATTGCCGGTACGCCTCCCCGAATGCCTCTACCGCATCCTCGCTGGGCCAGTCGTCGGGTAAGTCGGGTCGAGTCTCGACGACCTCGACAAGATCCAGAATCGCTGTCAAGTCCTTGGGCATAGTGCCTCCTTCCCGGTTTCGCCGGGTGCCTAGATTTCTCCGAGGATTGCCCGCAGAATCGCGGCCCGGTTTAGTCGCGTGAATCGCTTACGTGAGTGCTTGGGATGGTGCATAGGTGCCTTCAGTTTCGCCGGGGCTAGGTGTCGCTCTCTTCCGGCGCTTCCGGGTCGTATCCGTAGTGGTCGATATACCAAGCCCGGATGAGCGGGCGCAGCTCGGCCTCGAAGTCATCCCCGCGCCATGAGTTCACGCCGAATGTAACGTTCCCGGCGGCGGCCATGTCCGCATCTAGCACGGCGCAATAGCCAGGTTTATCGAACACTACCGCGACCATGTTTCGCCGCTTGCCTTCGTCCTTCATTGTGAAGGTGACAACATCGAACGGACAACCGGCTATCCCGTTTCGGTGATGGTCGATCTGTGAAACCTTCTCGACTAGAATCTCTCGGCTGGCTTTCACTTGTCTTCCCTCCTGGCTTTCGCCTACTCCTCGTCGATTTTCCCGCGGTGCGTGTTGATTGCCTCTGCGAATCCTGACCAGTCAACTGAGCCGCGCGGCGTGTCCCAATCGGGTTCCTCGTCGGGCGCGGCGATGAAAAATCCATCCCAAGAGATGATTTTGCCGTTCTCGATAGTTGCGTTGTCGAGGTTCGCTGGGGCATCGTCTACTAGCTCGCCCAGGGGGCCCCATTCTCCGTCTGCATCGCTCACCCTCAAGTCTCGCCAATGTGTCATGATTCCTCCTCGTCGATCTCGCGCAGAATGGCGCGGACTTCGTTGGCTTGTGGCAATACCTCGGCCCCGCCCTCTTGCTCCCATGCGAAGGCTTCGGCCTCTTCCAGGATGGGAAGCGCATCCCGCAAGGCGTCCACCATGCGCGGGGCGAGGGAGATTAGACGGGCGTTCGCTTCGGCTTCTTCCTTCGTGCGTCCGCCGCATGATGCGACTACAGTCGCGCCGTCTCCGATCATGGGGCGTGCGATTACTCGCAGCGGCAATAAGCCACAGTGCCACGGTCCCGGCGTGTATTTCGCCTGTGTCTTCTGATCCATTGTAGAGCCTCCTAGTGTGTCTCGTGTGCCTTGGTGAGCGCGGCGCGGGCCGCAGGAATTGCCGCTGCCGTCAATCTGTCCCGCTCGCGAACGTCGGCCATATTGCAAGCCGCGTTCATCGCCTCCAGTGCCTCCAGCATCTCCGCCACGGCCTCCGGGTTGATGCCGTGACACATGCGCCCGCAGGTGTCGCAGATCCAGTTATCAGCGCACCCCGCAAGAAACGCGCCGTGGTGCACCGATCCGCCACAACACGAGCTGATGAGCCTTTGTGTGTGCTTCGTCATTTCGCTGCCCTCCTATTCCCCGAAGTAGAAACACTGCGCGAAGGTCAGAACGTCCGACTCCGCCGCCGAAGCCTCTTGAATGCTCACGCCGTCTTCCTGGTAGGCGCTGAACCGCGTCCAGGGCGTGCCCCAATCCTGATATTCTAGGCGGGCGTTGTTCGCTTGCCCGTAATCGTCCAGTTCTCCGATGATGCGAAGAGCTGGCCCGCCGGTGGTTAGCAGGATCTCGAACTCTTCCGCCTTCGGGGTTTCGCCAGGCGTGTACCATCCTGAGCGCACTTGGACAGATAGCGCGCTCTCTTCGATTCGCCCGCGCACCTCGTCTGAGTCCGTGTAGGTGTCGCCGTCGATGGTGGTTTCCTCCGTTTCGCCGCTCTCCAGTGCCTCCAACGCCGCGACCATTTCCCGGATGCTGTCAAGCCAAGCGCGGGCGTTGTTTTGGCCGTGATCCTCTTCCGGTTTCGCCGTCTCTTGCCTCTTCTCGCTCATGTTGCCTCCATTGCCCTAGCTCTTCAGTGTCGGGCGGGCAGTCCGACAGACCCGGCTGGGCCGGGTTTCGCCTAGAGGTATCGCACCATTTCGCCAGAGGAAAGCATTTCGGCGACAATCGCGCGCCCTAGTCGGGGCTCGTACCCGCCGCCAAGCCCGAAAGCCCGCAGACGGTAAATGTTCCCGTTTCCCTCAAGATTGAGGGACC
>JBAZMT010000174.1:0-2595 GCA_041649615.1 Parcubacteria group bacterium | reverse complement strand
CTGTTTTAGGGTAGGACGCTTCTCCTGTTCGGCGCATGGCCTCTTGGGCTTGTTGCCTTTTGGCCGCTCCATTTCCCCATCAGCAGTAACGCCCATCATCCCCCTCCTATTCCGTCAGCCTCGCAATCTCCTGAAGCGCCGCTGGGCTCAACTCATCCGCCCGCAGATCAATGGGCCAGATGAAGAGACGGCTATTTCTGTCAGACACTCCACCACGCACCGCATACTCACGGAACTTCTGGTACGCCTGGTCTGCCGACCATGCCATCGTGTACTTCGACACCACCCTCTCGCCCGTCTCCGTCACAATGTCAATACTGTTCAGCGCCTCTACACCGACGCGGCGAAGTCATTCAGCCGCATGGCGCTTCACGTTCACCTGTTCCAGGTCACCCATGCCCGCGAGTACGTGCACGGCGACGTGCATACGAACTACGTCGAAAACGCCTGGTCCTTGTTCAAGCGCGGGCTAGCAGGGCAATTCCACCACGTCTCGGCGAAGCTGTTGCAGACGTACTTGGACGAGTTCGCGTTCAGGTACAGCCACCGACGGGAGAAGGGGCGGATGATGGATCTGGTTCTGGCGGGATGTTCGATCTAGAGGTGAAAGAGCCTCTTCGCCACGAGGCATACGGTTCCAAGAATGATCAGGGCGGCCACAAGTATTAGAGCAATGTCCAACCATGGAGGGGCCACGGCCGTCATCCCAAAGAGCGCTGCAACGCATAGCAGAATGACGGTATACCCGCACAGGCGCTCGACTGCCTTCTTCCCGAGTTTCTCCACAATCCACTTCGGCGGATATCCGATACCGGGAAGCGCGGAACACGCGACTATTACGATTCCTTCCCCCTCTCAACTGCCAGCAAGCGAGCAAAAACTGCCGAGCAGATCCCCACTAGAATCAGGCCCACGGAGAGAGGCCATATGCCTTCGGTGCGTATTGTGATCGGCAACGAACCAATGCCGACAAGAAACATCACTGGACTGACCCCTGCTAGCCATCGTATGTCACGGTAACTCCACGCGCTCCGAACGATCATGGCGATCCTTTCCTCTGGCTCCAATTGCACCGCATTGTGCTCCTGTGGTGTGTGCTCTTGGTGAACGTAGACTGGCCAGGCCATGTCGGAAGGATGATGCCTGGAATCGCACGAGATGATCGTCTGAAACCTGACATTGTAGAGTGGTTCGCCGTCTTCCTTGTAGAGAGGCTTGTCGCCATCCAGCCCGCGAGAGATTTTCAGAGCGATGACCTTGAGGCGAATGATGGTTCCGTCTGCCGCTTCGTACACGTTCCACTCTTCGCTCTTCGTCTTGAATGCTAGATCCTCTGCCGGGACCTGCTTCCCGTCGGGAGTTGGGATCAAGCTTATCGTTTTCTCTGCCACCGCCGCCTCCTCTTCGCAAACGCTTGAACAGCTTGGAAGTATAGAGCGGCAATCCTCCGATGTCGAATAGCCCCCTCACCCTGGATCGCCCTCTGTTGCCCATCGAATCATTTCTCCGCTATCCTCGGAGGCAAGAAGGTAGTGACGGAGGCCCAAAATGGCAGAAGGCTTCATCATCAAAGCCACATGCCCGGAATGCGGGCATGTGGAACCCCTCGCGTCCGAAGAGGACAAGACACAGCCACGCTCATTCGATACCGCCGATGCTGCGATGAAACACGTATCGAAGCTGGCAAGGAAGCCAGTACGCTTCGACAACGCTGCTTCGACAGATGAAAACCTGTACGAATGTGGCAAGTGCGGCGCGATCACCCCAATGCACCGCCTCAAGATGAGCGTGTATCGACGCTAGTGTAGATATGGGCCTTCCCCGTCATACGGCCCTGCGATCTTCGCCATAGGTAGAACGGGAGTAACAACACCCTGATTGCCCACACTTTCGCGCCCACTCGATAAAGACTCATTTCAACCCTCCGCGTCTTCGACGCCCTAAGCCAAGCCGACATACGCCTCTCCGCTGCTCTACGGCACGAATCGACCGTTCGCTGAAGTGCATCAGAAACTGCCCGCAAACCATCGTCGTAGGACTTCTCTTGATCGCTCATTCTGACGACTCTGCGTTCTTTCTAGCGTGAATGCCCGCTTGCGTAAAGATGAATGGCAGTGTCTCGTTCAAGAGCCTTGCTGCCGCTACGCGCGTCTCGGCAGCGACTGTCTTGTCAAGCGCGATCTCTGTAAGCGCATGTCCAATCTCAAATCCTGGATTAGGCTTCTTCGGTTCCTTCTGATACTCTGGCATCTCTCCCTCCCCTACTCTGTCAGCCTCGCAATCTCCTGAAGCGCCGCTGGGCTCAACTCATCCGCCCGCAGATCAATCGGCCAGATGAAGAGACGGCTGTTCTTGTCAGACACCCCGCCCCGTACCGCATACTCACGGAACTTCTGGTATGCCTGGTCTGCCGACCATGCCATCGTGTACTTCGACACCACCCGCTCGCCCGTCTCCGTCACTATGTCAATGCAGAATCGGCCACCGCTCTCATACGGCTGGCCGACCTCAATAACGGAAAGCAGGCGACGACCGTAGCTGATCGTCCACATACCACCACCCGCTAGTTCTCTTGGAATGATTACGACGGTTCTG
>JBAZMT010000173.1:0-2655 GCA_041649615.1 Parcubacteria group bacterium | reverse complement strand
TCGACTACCCAATTTTGCACAGCCCAGTCTCCTTTCTTCGCGTAGTCAGCGAAGAGGGAGTCGCCTTGACCGAGCGCCGTGGAGTACGGCCGGTTGTGCGCCTCCCAGATCGCTTCGAGTTGTGTTTCGCGTTGTGCCCGTCGATGTTCCATCGTCCAGGCGCTCGGAAGCCTGACGATGTCTGGATCGTCTGTTTTGCCCAAGGCGTGCCCTCGCCGTCTGTCAGGCTACAGGACCACAGCGTGCCGGGTCAAGGACGCATCGCTGGAACTTGCAGATCACGCTACTGTAACTGCACGCATTATGGTGTTGACTTTTAGATGCGGGTGTGCGATCTTTTCCCCGCATCCAAGGTCCCCGCCATTGACGCCCCGCACAGCCCATGCGGGGCGTCGCTTTTTTGTTGACACGATGTAGCTGCTGCCAGTAGGGTTCTCGGTGGCGAGGGACACAAGGTGCATTCAAGGCTGGGCAGCCTGAATGCTGCGCTTGCTGCGTCTGATGCGTGTGGTGCGCGTGCAGGTCGCAGACTGCGTGGCTACCAGATCGAGGGCGTCTCCTGGGGGATAGAGGGCTCGTACCTCAACTCCTTCAGCGTCGGCCTCGGCAAGTCTGCTACCACAGTCGTCACCGCCGTCGCGCTGGACTACGACCGCACCGCCTTCGTTGTGCCTGCTCACCTCTTCTCCACCTGGCTCGAGGAGATCGTGCGTTGGGCCGGCGTCACCATCGTGTACGAGCTGCTCGGGAACCGTCGGTTCCGCATCATGCGCTGCTACCTAGACAAGCACGGTAGCGTGCTTCATAGGGAACAGGTCAAGGAGCTGCCCGATCGCCACTGGCTGCTCGTCTCGCACGAGACGGTCGCCGAGTGGGGGCGCATCGTCTCGGTCGCTCGGCAGGGCGGCATCCTCGCCACCGAGGCCGGTGAGGACGCAGCGCGAGAGATGCTAGGTGTCGTTCGCCAGCCTGAGCTGGTTGTGGTAGATGAGGTCCACAACTTCGGCCACACCGCCGCGGCCCGAACGGGCGGGCTCCACGCGCTCTGTCGTGGCGCTCGCCGAGTCATCGGCATGAGCGCCACGCTGCTCTCCGGCGGCGCGCACCGGCTCTGGGGCCCGCTCACTGCCGTCTCGACCGGCTGGGGCTCCTACAACACCTTCATCGAGCGGTACTGTGGCGCC
Organism: Parcubacteria group bacterium; assembly: GCA_041649615.1. Classification (GTDB taxonomy): domain Bacteria; phylum Patescibacteriota; class Minisyncoccia; order UBA6257; family Colwellbacteraceae; genus JALOAR01. The sequence continues at coordinate 1,471 of JBAZMT010000173.1, read as the reverse complement.
GAGCGAGACGGTCACAACGCGTTGCGACCCGGCTTGCCGACGAACGTCGCCGAGCTGCGTGCCCGTATGGCCGGGCTCGTGCTTCGCTACGACTCCTCCGACTTCTCGCACGAGCTGCCGAAGGAGACGGTTCAGCGGGTCGGCGTTCGTGTCGATCGCGCCACGACCAAGCACATCGGAGACGCCGTCTTCCAGCTCCAGAAGGCGCTCCGGGCGCATCGTGGGGAGCCAGCGGCGTCTCGCTTCGCCCCAGGAGAAGTGCAGACGCTTCGGAACCTGCTCGCGGAGACCAAGCTTGAGACCGTCGCGGACCTTTGCCGTGACCTCGTCGCTGGCGGCGAGCGAGTGCTCGTGTGGTGCTGGCACCACGCCGCTGTTGAGCGGTTGGCTGAGACGCTCGAGAAGAAGCCTCGCGTCGTTTGCTACACGGCGCACGGCGGCTGCTCGAAGGCCTGGATCAACAACTCCATCGACAAGTGGAGCGTCAACAGCGGCGCGGTGCTCGCCGCGACGACCGAGCTCCTTGGGACCGGCGTGGACATGCTCGCGCGGGTCTGCCGCTTCCAGATCTTTCTCGAGATGCCGTGGCGTGTCGACCGCTGGGTCCAGGCCCGTGGGCGCCTCGTGCGCCTCTCGCAGACGCAGCCGGTCATGACCTACGTCGCGGTCGCTGACGTGCCGTTTGAGGCCTCGCTCTTTGACCGGCTCTTGACCGAGGCGCGGGCGACTGATCCGCTGCTGGGTGACCATCGCACTGATCTCGTCGCCGCCGCGCTGGGACTTGACCGGAACGTGGGCTTGCAGTTGAACGAGTGGTTCAAGGAGTAGGACATGGACACCAAGCAGGTCGAGATCGAAGTGACAGTCGAAATTACCGTTCCCGTCAAGGTCAAGGTCGAGGTGGATCTCGAAGAGCTTCGCACCGGCAAGGGGCTCGCGGACGAGACCGTGAGCCGCGTCGTGTCGGTCGCGCCGATCTACAAGGTGCTCGTGCCCAGCGACTTCGACGACTGCGACATCACCGACTTCGACATCTTTTTCGATGCCGTCGCCTCTGCGCTCGCAGAGTTTGGAATAGACGTTGACGAGTTGCAGTCAGAGCACGTCTGTGATGATGACTGTGATGAGTGTGAGCACGATTGCGACTGTGACTGCGCCGACTGCGATTGTGACGATTGCGACGATTGCGACTATGAGGACGAAGATGAGTGACCGCATCGCCAGTGCGTGTCGCGAGGAAGCTGACTTCATCGATGACAACGGATGCTGCCAGCACTGTGGCGTCGAGATGGAGAGCCGGGCGGCGCTCGCTGCGATGCTTCGCCAGGCGGCGAACCACATTGACGAGCTGTGCCGCGCCCGCGCCAAGCTGCTCGACAGGAAGCTGCCGAAGCCGAAAGCGATAGGGAGCAACCATGACTGAGCCTATCGGCGCCGAGCGGTTCAAGCGGCTCACAGCACAGATCTTCAA
>JBAZMT010000172.1:0-2670 GCA_041649615.1 Parcubacteria group bacterium | reverse complement strand
CAGTGTAATGCGTACCCGTCGGCTGTGCAGCATTGGGACTGTTCTGATACGGAGGTCCCCGCCGAGTGTCCACTCCGCGTCGAGGTGATCGCGGTACAGGTGAAGCCGTGACGTATCCCAAGTGGAAAGCGGTCTTGCGCGCGATGACTCCAGGCGAGACGCGCTCCTTGACGTACATCGCAGATCGGATAGGCTCGACGCCAAAGACAGTGAAGCTGGTCCTGGCGAAGCTCCAAAACGGTGGTGGTGTGCGGGAGGTCGAGAATCGTTGGGCACTCACCCCTGTAGGGGAGCTTGGTCGTCGTGGTGTGGTGCGTGTCAGCTCGCCTATCGCGGTCGAGAATTGCGGTGCTTGTCCGTTTCAGGACAACGACTCTTCGAACTACGGGGCGTCGTGTAGGATTGAAGGGGATGTAATGCCGATCGCGGATTGCCGTGACCGGGGTATTCCGCTGTTGTGCCCGCTCTGGGTCGCTCCGGTCACCGTGGAGCTGAAGAAGCCATGAAGGCGCATCGTTATAGGGACTGCATGCGCGCTTCGTGGGGACCCTTCTCGTGTGCCAGGGACGCTCGGGAGTACGAACGGTGGTGTACGGAATTCGAGCCCAAGGAGAAGGAAGCCATGACCCGTGCGTGCAAGGATTGCGAATTCTGCGCGGCTCCGATTGGAGAAGATCAACTCCAGTGCCGGCACAAGAGCCCACTCTGGGCGATGAGCTATCCGGTGCCGTGTCCTCCTGACGAGGACGGATTTGGCTCGCTACCGATCCCGCAGAACAGCCGCATCTGGCCGCGCGTGAACCCCGACGACTGGTGCGGCGACTTCTCAGCCCGTCGTTTTGCAGACGAGAGAAAGGCGACGCCATGAACCGCGCGTGCAAGGACTGCGAGTGGTACGCACCGCTGTTGAGTGGTGTCGGCGTCTACTCCGAGACGAGCGGACGCTGTCATCGATGTGTCCCTGACGCAGAGAATTACTGGCCCTACGTTTCGGCGGAAGACTGGTGCGGTGAGTTCCAGCCGTGCGATGCCGGGCCGAAGTTGGCCCGAACCGATCCGCTCGACTCGGTGCGTGTGCGGCAGCTCTCGCGGTGCTTCGCAGAGTTGGCGCACGTCGTCGATGTCGCGGGGACAGCAAAGTGGGCGGTCATGAGGGCACAACAGATTCTCGTGGACGTGACCAAGATCATCGACCTCCCCGCGGCGGTCGAGGCGTGGAAGAAGGAGCAGGAGTGATGAATTTCGGGCAAGCACTTGAGCTGTTGTATGCGGGGAAGAGTGTGTGTCGTGCCGGTTGGAACGGGAAGGGGATGTTCCTCTTCATCGTATTGGCCTGGACGTACACCGATGGTATCCATGACAACTATGACAACGCGCCGTTCATCTGCATGAAGACCGTGGACCGGCGCGCCGTGCCGTGGCTCGCGTCGCAGACCGACGTGCTCGCGGACGACTGGGAGGAGGTATCGCTGTGAAGGGTACGTTGCTGATTGTGGTGTTGCTTCTCGCCGGCTGCGCCGAGCGGGACGCGCAGATCGCGGTGCAGACCGCGCTCACGGTCTCAGCCGAGGGAGTCGCGACCGCCGCCGAGGCCCTGAACGAGGAGACGCCGGGGCTCGTGAAGACCGCGACCGTCGCCGCCGAGGACGCGTGCCCGGACCCGTGTTCGCTGGGCGACTTCGCCACGCATCTCGACGAGAAGCTCCTGCCGCTCTCGAACGCGGTGAAGGGGCTCAAGCTCGCGAAGTCGTCGCTGCTTATCGCGCAGGGTGCGCAGGATACCTGGGTCGCCTCCGGTGAGCTGCCCGACACGGCGCCGCTGTGCAAGGGCATCGCTGAGGCGGTGACGCCTATCCCGCAGCTCCTGACCGACGCCGGCGTGAAGAACATCCCTGAACAGGTGTCGCGGCTCGCGGGCCCGGCCGTAAACATCGGCTGCGACATGATCGCCCGCTGGTCCAAAGGAGGTACGCCATGACCCTCGCAGAGATCATCCTGAAGTTCTTGCTCAAGGCGTTCAACGTGGCGAAGGAGGCCTACGACAAGAAGGACCCGTCGAAGCTCCGCAAGGTGACCGACGTGTTCAAGGACGGCGACCCCTTCGAGGTCGAGCTCACGCTCGCGGAGGAGCGCGCCAAGGCCCTCGCGGAGCACAAGCCGTGAAAGGCCATAGGAACAGAGGCAGGGTCGCGGTGCCAGTGACGCCGCGGCACGGGCGCGCGGTGCGGCTCTCGGGCGGCGAGAAGCGCCGGATGAAGCATCTGGGTCGCACGGCAGCTTGGGACGTCGAGGGGCGAAACCGTTTGCTCGAGGGGCTTGAGCGGTGCGATGGGCGCGTGCGTGAGTACGGCGATGGCTCGGCGCCAGCGATCGTCCTCACCGCGAAGGAGAAGCAGGCGCTGCGGCACCAGCGCGCGGTCGCGAAGCACACGCCGCTCAAGCTCCTCGGCAAGGCGACTCGTGCGCTCCAGGACAAGTTCGCGGCACTGCGAGGGGCGCAGTCATGAGCCGGCGCCCCCGTCATAAGCAGCAGCGAGCCATCCCGATGAAGGAGTTGCGACGAATGCGGCGTGAGGCGGTGCCAGACGAAGCCATCGAGCTCGCCTACTCCGCGCCGGTCGACCCGTTCGCTCGAGACCCGCTTCCGCTCGCGCCGATGGCGAGCGTTCA
>JBAZMT010000171.1:0-2674 GCA_041649615.1 Parcubacteria group bacterium | reverse complement strand
GGCATACCGATGGCCGCTGAGGATGTTATCCACATCAAGCTGCCAAACCCGCTGGACCCCCTGGAGGGCCTGGGCCGTGGCCTATCGCCGCTGGCCTGCATGGCCTATAGCGCGTCCGTTGACAACATGATAACCGAGTTCCTGTACTCATTCTTCAAGCACGGCGCCATGCCCGTGGGTCTGCTGCGCTTCAACGTGCCCCTCCAGCAGGAGGAGGCCGACCGCGTCAAAGAGCGCTGGCACGAGCTGCACGGCGGCTATGACAAGTGGAGCGATGTGGCCGTCATGGACAACGCCGGGGAATACCAGCGCGTGGGCCTCACCTTCGAGGAAATGGGTTTTTTGGGGATTGATGAGAGGAACGAAAGCCGCATTCTGGGCCCCTTCGGTGTGCCGCCCATCCTGATAGGCTCGCGCATCGGGCTAGAGCGTTCGACTTACGCGAACTACGAGTCTGCCCGCGCCGCCTTCTGGGAAGACACCTTCAAGCCCGAACTCAGCATGTTCGAGCGCGAATATCGCTACTACCTGCAAGGCGACAGGGGCGAGTTCGTGGCCTTCGACTTTGGCGACGTGCCCGCATTGCAGCGCGACCTCGTGCCATCCATCGGCGCCTGGTCGCAGATGGTAGATCGTGGCGTGCCCAAGAACGTGGCGGCTGGCGTGCTCAAGATACCGTTGCCCGCGCTACCCGATGACGACGTGGGCTACATGTCGCCCATGCTACAGCCCGTCGGTGCTGAGCCGCCCGCGCCAGCGTTGCCCGCTGTGCCCGCATTGCCAGCGCCCAAGCCAACGCCGGATGACACCGAGGAGGGCGCGGCTGAGGCTGAGGAGCAAGAAGAGGAAACGGAGAAGCAAGTGCGCCGCCCTTTTGAGATGAAAGCCCTAGCGCCAGAGGCCAAGGCCGACCACTGGAAGCGCTTCGACGCCACAGCACGGCGCCACGAAGAGGCCATGAGCAAGGCCGCGCGCGGGCAATTCGAGCGCGATTTTAGAGAGCTATCGGCCATCCTGACAGGGGCCAAGCGCAAGAGCATCGAGGACAAGGCCACGCTCAATTGGCAATACCTGACGCGCGAGTGGAACAAGTACGTCGGCGACAGTGAAGACTTGTGGGCGCAAGCGCTCATGCCCGTTATCCGCGGGGTGATGCTCGACCAGGCCAAGGAGCTAATAGCCACCGTGGGCGGGTCGTTCGACCTAGAGGATTTGAGAGGCGCGAGCTGGTTTTCCAAATATGTCCTACGCTTTGCTGAAAAAGAGGGCACGCTCATCACCGAGACCACCAAGGACCAGCTAGGCCGATTGCTCCAGCAGGCCAAGCTCGAGGGCTGGTCAATCCGCGACATCGAAAAGCAGTTAGGCGCCACGTTTGACCGCTTCTTGGACCAAGAGCCGGACCTGAGCGACGAGGAACGCGCTTGGTTCACGGAGCGCAACGTGCCGAACCGCATAGAGGTGATAGCACGAACAGAAAGCCTGCGGAGTTCCAACGCCGGGGGCTACGAGTTGATGAAAGAGTGGGGAGTGCCACGCAAGGAGTGGCTAGCCACGATGGACCCGCCAAGGGCGCGCGAGAATCACATGGCAATGAATGGCGAGGTTGTGCCCATGGATGAGCCTTTCGACGTGGGCGGGGTCAAGATGATGTACCCGGGCGACCCGGACGCGCCCATTGACGAAACTGCTAATTGCCGTTGCACGACGGTGCCGGTAGGCATAGAGGAGATGTGATGATCGACTATGCCGAGGTGACGCTAGAGACCCCTGCCGATGGGGAACGATTACACGAGATGACGGCCAACGGCTGGCGCATAGTGACCAAGGCGACGCGGCAAGGCGTCGTGACCTACTACCTGGAGCGAGCGCCTATCGTCGGGCCGCATGAGGATAAAGAACATAGTGCCCATAGCGGGCGGGGGTACAGATGAGCGAACAAAAACTATTGCCCTTTTCGGCAGAGGTGAAGCTGGACTATGAGGGCCGCACTATCGAGGGCTACGCGGCAGCCTTCGGAAATGTCGATCTGGTCAACGACATTTTGCACCGTGGTTCTTGTAGCAAGACCATCCAAGAGCGTGGTCCGGGCAAGATCAAGTTCCTGTGGCAGCACGACACGAAGCAGCCGCTAGGGCGCATCTTGGAGATGAACGAGGATGGCCGGGGGCTATTCTTCAAGGCCGTTGTCTCGGACACCCAGACGGGCCGCGATGCGCTGGCCTTGCTCCGTGACGGGGCGATCGACGGCATGAGCATCGGCTACGATCCGGTAGTACACGACTACAGCAAGATCGACGGCAAGACGATCCGCAATCTCAGAGAGATAAAGTTGTACGAGATAAGTTTGGTATCGCTGGCCGCGAATCCCGAAGCCCAGGTTACGGCGCTCAAAGAGCAGGCGGTGCCTGAGCCAGAGCCACAAGCGGAGCATCCTAGCGAGCCCGACGGCGCGCCAGAGGAAACAAAGGCCGGGCGCATCATCGCCAAGCGCAACGCGCTACGCATCAAGACCATCCGCAAGCTGCTGCAGGAATTGGTAGACGATGGCGGCTTGGAGCTTGATGACGACGAAGAGCCAGAAGCACCCGCAAAGCGGGCCGCTGAGGATAAACCAGCAAGCAAGGCGGAAACGCCAGAGGCCGGGCCGGACGCCATTACGGTAGCACCACCC
>JBAZMT010000170.1:0-2677 GCA_041649615.1 Parcubacteria group bacterium | reverse complement strand
AGCCAAGACCGTGAAACCGGGGAAGCATGGCCGATAAGTCGTACAAGTTAGCAATCGAGATCGCCGCAAAGGATGCGGCCTCCAAGGCGCTGGGCGGTATCGGCAAAAGCCTCAAGAGCCTGGCCGGCATTGCGGCTGGCGCGTTCGCCGCCGTGAAGATCGCTGATCTTGGCAGAGAGGCTATCGCCGCGGCCAGCGACCTGTCGGAGACGGTTTCCAAGGTGGGCGTGGTGTTCGGCGAAGAGGCCGACGCCGTGCTCAAGTTCGGGGACTCGGCTGCTACCGCCATGGGCATGACCAAGAACGAGGCGCTAGCCGCGGCGGGCACCTACGGCAACCTGTTCCGCGCCATGGGCATGACGGAGAAGACCAGCGCGGATATGTCCACGTCGCTGCTTGGGCTGGCCTCGGACTTGGCATCGTTCAACAACATGAACCCGAACGAGGTGCTTGACAAGCTGCGAGCCGGGCTGTCCGGCGAAACGGAGCCGCTGAAATCGCTTGGCGTCAACCTGACCGCCGACGCGGTCAAGGCCAAGGCCATGGCCATGGGCATAGCCGGGACTACCAAGGAGTTGTCGGCCTCAGCCAAGGCACAGGCCACCTATGCGCTGATTATGGAGCAGACCTCGCTGGCGCAGGGCGACTTTGCCCGCACATCGGGGGGGCTAGCCAACCAGCAACGCATCCTCGCGGCAACCGTTGGCAACCTGAAAGCGACGCTCGGGACGGCGCTATTGCCCATAGTGACAAAAGTGGTGAGCGCCCTCGCGGGGCTGGCTACCAAGGCCATGCCCCTTGTTGAATCGGCTATGGCGCGCGTGGGGCCGCTGTTCGAGGGTCTTGTCTTCGGTGCGCAGATGCTATTTGACGTGCTGCGCGGCACAGGCGGGGATATACCGTGGGAGGACATGCTACCGCCGTGGCTGGCCGATATAGCCTACAAGGTGAGCGACGCTTTCCGACTGGTGGGCGAAGCGGCGGGCTCTCTCGTTGGCATGATCCGCAACCTCTTCGAGGGCGATACTGAAACGGCGGTCGAATACCTAACGGAAGTTATCGGGTATCTACTGTCTGCCTTCGGCGTGGCCGATGAGGCCATAATGCCAACGATAGAGGCCCTATATGGTTTTGGCGAAAGCCTCCAGGGTATAGGCAACGCGGCGGCTTCCACTGTAGGCCTAATACGCAACCTTTTTGAGGGCGACACCGAGACGGCGGTGGAATACCTAACGGAAGCTATCGGCTATTTGCTCTCCACCTTCGGCGTAGCTGACGAAGCTATAATGCCAACGATAGAGGCCATCTACGATTTTGGCGAAAGCGCCATGAGCATGGGCGCTACCATCATGGACGCCTTCGGCAAGGTCGCTCCCGTCGTTCAAGACCTCTTTGGGCGCGTGTTCTCCGAGCAGGTCAAGACGGTAGGGGCCATCTTTAACACGGTGTTCCCAGAAATCATCAAGATTGTCCAGCAGGTCATGGGAGATATTCAGAAGGCCATCCAGATGGCCGTGCCTGTGGTCATCAAGGTGATCGAGATGCTAGGGCCTGTCGTGACCAGGGTGTTCGAGATTGTGCGCAATATCATTGCTGATGTCGTCCCGTTCGTCTCCAAGCTCATCCAAGACATGAGCAAGTTTTTCCTTGAGAAGTTCGGTGTGATCCTCTCCTGGGTGACGGCCAACATGCCGCTGATTCAGCGCACTATAGAGACGGTGCTTAACGCTATCCAGAGGATATGGGAAACCGTATGGCCCATTCTAGAGAAGACCGTAACTATCGTGTGGGAGGCGATTAAGGTCGTCATAGATACGGCCATCAATGCCGTGCTTGGCATCATCAAAACCGTGATGCTCGTCATCAACGGCGAATGGGGCGCGGCGTGGGAAGCGCTCAAGGGCGTGCTGTCCACCGTCTGGGAGGGGATTAAGACCCTGCTGCTAACCCTGATCGGCGGGCTAGTGACGGCCATCACGGGCAAGAAGGGTGATTTCCTCACTGTCGGGACCGACTTCGTCAACGAGCTATGGAAGGGCGTCAATGACCGCTGGACTCAGTTCAAGACCGATGTAATCAACCTTTTCACTACTGTAAAGAATTGGCTACAGGAGCACCTTATCGGGCCGGTTACAACGGCATTCAATACGCTAAAGGATACGCTCGATAAGGTCGTGGGGTGGTTTGGCACGTTGGGCGATACGATTACGGGCCTGAAAGACAAGCTGCCCGACTGGTTGACGCCCGGATCGCCGACGCCGCTAGAACTGGGCATCCGCGGCCTGAGCGATGCGCTACAGGAGATGGTGCCCGTCTGGGTGGCATTTGCCAAGAGCCTATCTAGCAGCGAGATGAAGGGGCTCGATAAGGCCAACAAGGCGTTCAACGACCTGACGGAAATCATCAAGGACTTGAGCGGCGCGCTCCGGGCAATGGTCAAGGTCGAAGAGATACCCGACTTTAAGGCGTTGGGGCAAGCACTGACGGACATGGTTGTCTCGCTCGTCGAGGCCATCAATAACGCCGAGAGGATGGTGGGCAAGGATGCCCTAGCATCAGCGGCTAGTCTGGCCGATTCCATGGGCAAGGTTATAGACCTTATCGGTTCAGCCGTTAGCGCCCTATCCGGTTTCGTCGATTTCCCCGCCGTTGGCAACTTGCACGAAAAAGCCGCGTT
>JBAZMT010000169.1:0-2678 GCA_041649615.1 Parcubacteria group bacterium | reverse complement strand
GAAGTTACCGTTGAACGGAGCTTCGATATGGTCCCCGCGCTCCTTGCTCCAACAATACGTTCCGAACTGTAGTTCCTTCTCACGCATCGGGCGCGCGACGTGCTCGTATGGGCTCATGTGACCATGCTCCATCATGCGATCGTGAAGAGCAATGTCTTCGGCCACGTCACGAACACCGTTGTGATTCAGGTAGCTGATACGAGCGCATCGCCCGACGCTGACCTTCTTCCATTCATAGTCACGCCTGAACTCTGGGTGAGCGTCGAAGTCAGTCTTGTCAATGAACGGCAAGTGCCATTCATTGTCACAGTAGAGTTGCTTCGGCGTGCTATCGCGCATCGCAACGCCCATCGCCAGCGCGGTCTCGAACATGTCTGGATGAGCGTCGGGGTGGATGCGCTGGAAGTAGAAGTTGTCCCACTCGGTAGAGCTGATGATGGCGGTATGCCAAAGGAACGGCTCGAGAAGCCTGTTCGCCCATTGCTTGTGGATGCCAAGATACTTCAGTTCAGTTGCCTGCTCGACGGCGCGATCTCTGGCGATGAGCCATTGGGTGCGAGCAGCGGCCTGAGCCGATAGGCAAAGCTCCTCACCACCTTGCATCCCACGCTGATTGGCGAGCCATCGCTTTGGAACGTACGGGTCCGTCATTGCACGTTCGATCATCTTCTCTATCGGTATCGCCCTTGAGCTTGCCGAGCAGCGCGAGAAGACCCGATGGGTGTTCATCTCCGCCAAGATGATGCGAGGGAAGGTCACTTCGAATGTGACCAGCCGTACGCCATTCGCGATCGAGTCCGCAAGTACCTTTGCTGAGTGTGTTGTCTTCATCCTTGCTGTCCCTTCATCAACCGGCGATACCTCCCAAGGTTCGCCAGGTAGTCTTTCGCCCGGGTTTCCCCTGCCCCGGTTGCTTGGCAATAACTCGTCATGTAACCCGCGAAGGCCCGGGCTAGGGAACCGCATTGCCAAGCCTTGGACCACATCGCAGCGGCCGCCCTGGCCGACAGCAACGTCGCCTCTGGCGAGGTACCCCCAATCCTCAGCCAGACATCGCGAGGCACGGTCTTGGTCACGTGGACTTGGAACAGGCTCTTCGCCTGCCCGGCGTCGCACTCCCATGGTTTGCATCTGTCCTCGTGGACATGCTTTGCGAACCGTGTCTCGAACTTCGCTATCGTGAACAGCCCAATCGCAAGCTCGTCAGGCTTGCCCTTGAACTTGGGCTTGCAACCATCCTTCTCGAATGCCCCGGTGCAAGTTGCTTCTTCTGTTGCCTGAACGATGCTCGTCGCGATGACAGCCATCCTAGCCTTCCTGGCTTCGGGCTCTTCGACGTCCTTGTGGAACGGTTGCAACGCGGTGAGCATGCTCAAGATCACTTCGAACATCTGCATCGTTTCTTCCTCTTTGGTTCCAGCGCGGGAGCTGGAGCCTGTTCTTCTGGTACGATCGTGCAAACCACATCGGAGAACGACGGGTTGCCGAGCTTGGGGCTGGCCTTGGTGAAGGCACTGAATGCCGTCCGTGCTTCTTCGAAAGACCGTGTGAGCATCGGATGCTTCTCTGGGTCCTTCAGGACTACTTGCCAAGTGACATCGTGCGAGGGCACTTCGCCACAGACCTTCGGCGGCTCTTTGCTCTTGCTCATGTCAGCTTCTCGAGGGTGATGAAGGCTGCCCGCTGGAACTTGCCTGCTGACGGATCAATGTCGAAGATCCATTGCAGGCTATGCACCTTCCAGATCGTGTCCCTGCCCCTGAGCTGAACGAGTTCTCCAGCGCGGGGAAGTTCACCAGGCCAGTTCGTCTTGATGTTGCGGTCTGCTTCCCCGGTGAAGACGAACGCTACCGACGTGAATACCGACGCGTCTGTTGCCTTCGGTTGTTCGGTTGGAGCATTCGCAATCTTGTTGAGCTTTGCTTCCTTGCTTTCCATTACCGTTCTCCATTGAACTTGGTTCCGCAGTGCATACACGTTCGATCGGTTGTCTTCGCTTCGAAGAGTGCGATCGTGAATCCTCTACCGGGCACTTGCGACGGACGCCCCTGTTCCAGGTAGCACTTCAGGCACATCGCGTCTCCAGCGCGGCCATCGACCTCGAACCCGAACCCCGCGATGTGAATGCTCTTGCCGCTCAATACCCGGGAAGCTTCGATAGCAGTGAGGGAGCAACCTTCTCGTCCTGGTCGATGGCTGAACGCTGTCGGCTGAAGGTTTGGGTTCACCGCCAAGGCTTCCCTGACCCGTGCCTTGGCTTCGGGATCTGAGAACTGAGCGACAGCCGGGTGCTCCTTCTCCTTCTCCTTCTCCTTCTCCTTCAGCACCCTTCGACGCATCGTGCCCAACACCTGCCGAACTTCGACAGTAGATTCGGGCGTCAACGGCGCCGTCACCGGCGATGGAGGCATCTCAACCGAACCAGACTTCTTCAGTACCCTAGCCATCAGAACGGCGCCCCTTCCATTGCTTCACCATCGGCATCTGGATGCTCCCACGCATCACCTTTCCCCGTTTCAATCTCAAACTCCTTCTGCATCGCGCACTCTTCGAGGTGATGGGCCCACCATTGCTTCTTGAGTTCATGCCACTTGCCGAGCACGGTGTGACGCGTCTTGTTGTGCCAGTCCGCTGGATCGTCGGAATTGTCCATAAGAAGACCGAAGACTTCTCGGTAA
>JBAZMT010000168.1:0-2678 GCA_041649615.1 Parcubacteria group bacterium | reverse complement strand
CAGACTGAAAACGTGATCATCCGCAAGGGATTTCGCTTCCGAATCTACCCGACCGAGCAGCAAGTCGCTCGGATCGCTGGATGGGAAAGCGCTCTTCGCTGGCTCTGGAACCTTGCCCTTGAGCAGGAATTGCGTGTCGCACGTCGTTCTCCTTCACAAGGCTCCGGCCTTTAGGCCGGGTTGATTACGCCCGCGATAATCGCATCGGGCCTGTCCTATCGCAACGTTGCTTCGTCACAGATCTCCCACCGCTTCGTCGCTTTCTGCTCTCCCGAACCAAAGAGTGAGATCTGACAGTAGCCGCCGGAACAGGTCCAGTAGCCATGACTCTGGCCGAAGAAATCCTCGAGCGTCTTGTAGTAGCGATACGCCTCGTCCCAGGTCGAGAATCGCCGCATGTCCATGTAGCTGTTGCGACTCTCGTCACTCGTCGCGTCGAAACAATCTACGAGGACATAGTAGGGTCTAAAGCTAGCCGATACAGTGTTCGTTGCGCCTTCCGGCTCTGGGATCTTGATGCCGGAAGGCTTTCCCTTCCCCTCATCGTCTCGCATCAACAGCCAGAGTCCTAGCGCGGTTCCGCCCGCGACAATGATTGGAATCCACATTACACGTTGCCTCTCTTATCCCGATCCTCTTTCGATAGCGGATCTACGAACGGGGGCCTACCCTCGGGCGGCTTATCTCTCTGCTCCACCTCATCTTCCTTGAGTAGAAGCCAGAGTCCGAGAGCCACTGCGCCGATTGTTACGGGTACCCACATGATCAAAACTCGTCCTGCCACATCGGGTAGCATGTGTTTTCGTAGACAACGCTCAAGTCACCCATAGCGAATCGGATGAAGTCGGCAGGTCTGAAGACGCAGTCCGAGACCTCTACCCTGTATCCCTTGTAGCCATAGGCTCGCATCGAGGCGACGAGAATCTTGCCCTGGGCCAGGGCTGTGTTCTTTTCCTGCGGCAGAGCTAGGACCGGCGTCGCCATACCTGCCTGAAGCCTGCTCTTGTCATAAATGATGATCCAGGAGATAGCCTGAGCTCCCTCGTCGTTGAGTCTCGACACGGCGAAGCTGTACGCCTCGTCGGCCTTGTCCGGGTCGAGACTTGGGCCATTCGCTCTCATCCGCACGTCCGAGGCGACCGGGGATGGGGGCCTGCCCTCGGGCGGCTTGACTGGTGGCTTCTCCTCGTCTCGAGAGACCAGGTACCAAAGACCCAGTGCAGCAGCTACTCCAATGATGGGAATCCACATGATAGTCACTTTCGCGTCAATAGGTAGGTGAGAAAGAGGGCCGCGCCGCCCGCGAAGAGGATCGGGCCCCAACTCGTACCCCTGTCATCCGCAGCGGAGGGCTCCATCTCGTCGAGAATCGGTGGATCATGCATGGGAGCAGAGCTAACGCTACTGGTTAGCTTCATTACCCTCTTACCCTCGTTCTGAGCAATGAAGTCCTCCACTTCCTTTTTCGACAACTTCCACAAGTCTGACCAGGATAGGCTAGCCATACCCAACTCAGCCCTTATCTCGGTATACTTCAGAAGAGCTTCTCGCGAAGCTAAGATTGGTGACGTATCTACCCATCCCGGCATCCAGTCCGGCCGTTTACATTTACAGATCAGTTCGCCGCTTGGTTTGATGTTGTACTTATCGACATCTTGCTCGTAGATAGAGAAGTCGAACATGTCCCAGAACAGAATCATGTCTACCTGCTCCTGGGACGAGTAGCATGGGAGGGCTGGACTATTGGCTTTCCCCTCTTGAACCGCGAGTAAAAACTGCCCCAGCCATCTACCACAACTACCACTGTCCATGTCGACGCCCAGGCTCTCCATGTCTTTGTCAGCGTCGTACGCTACACGCCAATCCTCACTGTACATTCTGGCCACGAATCCCATGTACCAGTGGCAGAATCTACCCCATTGCTGCCAGTCAACGCTTTGGCCCTGGGGTCTCGACACAAAGGTCTTACAGGGGTCGGAGTAGATCCGGTCGATGAGCTTCGAAACCTCCATCTCGAGCGCAGCGGCTTTGACCTTGCCAGCCCTGAAGTACAGTTCGACCTTGGCTATCTTCCATGCCCTGCCAAGGTCTACCTGCTTGTCCCAGAACGAGAACTGCGTCCCCTCGGGAAGCTCTTGTACCCTACCATTGGTTGCGTACAGCATGTTATCCTCACAGGTGCCAGAAAAGTCCATTCGACTCGGCGAAGGCTAGAGCCTTCTCCCTCACCAGCCAGGCATATTCCCACTGCGCAGCGGCGTCGCCAGAGTCGAGCGCACGCTTCGCCGCCATCGACACGTCGACGGGCAGGATCTTGCCGTTGAACCCAATCGCGCCCAGCATCTGCCTGACCTCTTTGATCAAGTAGCTGGGACACGTCGCGAGAGGGAAGGTGTCGGCCATCGCGACAGCGGCCCCCACCTTGACCTCGAGATAGGGGTAGCGAAGATCGGTCAAATCGGTTGCCGCCTCGATCTGATTCCGAGTCATATTGGGCTTCCACCTCGCCCGGATCCGCTTCATGCGACCAGCAATGTCGGACACCGACTTGGCGAGGTGGGCCTCGTGTCCCAGCGACGTGGTGCCCTCGGCGAGCCGTGGCCCGAGCACATTCATGTGCCCGTAGGCTCGAGGGCTCCAGCTTCCGGTAAGCTGCTCGAAAAGCTCGACGGAAGCGG
>JBAZMT010000167.1:0-2692 GCA_041649615.1 Parcubacteria group bacterium | reverse complement strand
TGTTCGAGTCCAGCGGCGTGGCCTATAACCACCTGCTGAAACGGCGCATCATCGTGCCGAGCGCCAACTGCACCGGCTCGAAAAGCGGCGTGGCCGAGACGGTCATCAAGGCATTCGTGGACGAGCAGGCAGGGCCAAGCTCAACGCGGGCTTTCACGGGGTTCACATTGGAGGCCGATGGGGCCGGGGGCAATAGCGTGACCATGAATCGCTCATGGCGCAATCTGCTAGAGGTGTGCCAGGAGATCGCCGCGGTGGGCGGCGGGGACTTTGACGTGATCGGTAGCGGCGCGGCCACCTTCGAGTTCAACTGGTACGCGGGCCAGCGCGGCACAGACCGGAGCGCCAGCGTCACCTTTGCGCCGGAGTTCGGCAACATGGCCAGCGCCGACCTGCGCCGCACGCGCCACGATGAAATCAACGCGGTGCTGGCAGGCGGCGATGGCGAAGAGGCCACGCGCACCACAGTTTGGAGCACCACGGCGGGGCTTATCGCCGATAGCACATGGAACCGCTGTGAGGCGTTCGTCAACGGCACGCAGGAGGGCACGGGCACAGCAGGGTTGACCACGGCAGGCGCGGCGGAGCTGTGGCAGAACAGGCCGCGCGACGAATTCACCTGCACCGTGCTACAGATACCGGGCTCGTACTATGGGCAGCACTACTTCCTGGGTGATTTGGTAACGGCGAGCTTTGGCGGCTATAGCGGCACGAAAAAGATCCAGGGCGTGACCATCACCGTATCGGCGGCGGAGGCCGAGAGTATCACCGCGGAACTGGTGGACGTATGACGCAGATAGATCACTTTCCGGGCATCATCCCGACGCTGGCTAAACGCTTGGACCGCATAGAGCGCGAGTTGAACCAGCTACGCGCGCTATCCATCATGAGCGGTGCGGGCGCGGCGGTAGGCACCTACACGTTGCTAAAGACCGTGAGCAAGACGGGGATCGCCGACAACACGGCTACGCCGGTGTTGACCATCACCACAGCCAACGAGACGGGCGGCAACAACGGCGGGGCCTGGGCGGCGCACATCTTTGCGCTGGCGGGCGCGGCGGCCACGAGCGCAGAGATCAACATGGCCTCGGTGGCTATCCAAGCGGGTATCGCTCATACCATAGATGAGAGCGGCGTATCATCGACCACGGCGCTAGACACCTGGCACACGGGAACGACGGCGCCCATCGCTCCGGCAAGTCGTGATATTACGACGGCAACGATCACGGCCACAGACACTAGCGCCTACGTGGTGACGGTCAACGTCACCATCGACTGGACGGGCATCTTTGCCACGACGGGCCAGTGCGTCATGTTCGTGGCGCTCGAATGGATAGGTTTTTTGACGCCACCCGTGATAAGCGCAAGTTGAGGAGGGGCGAGTGAGTCTGTTACAGTTCATGGATTTTAAGGCCACTGATTTCAC
This sequence comes from Parcubacteria group bacterium, assembly GCA_041649615.1. GTDB lineage: Bacteria > Patescibacteriota > Minisyncoccia > UBA6257 > Colwellbacteraceae > JALOAR01. The sequence continues at coordinate 1,266 of JBAZMT010000167.1, read as the reverse complement.
GACCACCTACCCGGACATCAAGCCCGGCGTGGGCGGGGTATGGCACTTGCGGTGGGACCAGTTCAACCCAGCACAAGGCCAGTTCGACGTGTCCATTATCGAGCGCTGGCTAGCGGCTGAGGCAAAGAACAAGCTGCACGACGGCACGGCCAAGCCGTTGATTGCCATGCTGCTAGTCCACACGGCGCCGGATGAAAAGGACACGCAAGGCGTGGACTATTCGCCGGGCTGGGTTCAAGCGATTGCGCCAAGCCTCTTGGCTACAGCGGCCAACGGTACGGCGGCCAAGATGCCCGCCTACAATAGCGCCCTATGGTGGATCTATCTGACTGAGGCCGTCAAGGCCCTTGGCGCGGCGCTGGACGGGCGCCCCCAGGTGATCTATGTCGCTATCGGCCACGGCTGCGACGCTGAGCTATGGGCCATGAAAAGCCCGTGGAACGCCAAGATGCCGAGCGGCGTGGAGCGGACGTTCGGCGTGGAGACGGTGCGATTGCTGGACACCTACAAGGTCGCGTTTCCCACCACGCCCCTGCTTGTGCGAGCCACGCCGGGCAGCGGGCGCAAGACGTTCACAATGGAAGCCATCAAGCGCGGTATCGGTGTCCAGATGTGCGGGATGCAGGTAGCGGCGCAGAACGCCCACGGCTGGGGTAACGAGTTTGGCACATGGGACATGCTCAAGGCAGCCAAGGCCGCGGGCGTACCCGCTGTCGCGGAATCCACGTTCGGCATGGGATCGGGCGAGGCCAAGCACTGGGCCATCCTGGGCATGTTGGGGATGCGCGTCGATGCGATAGACGTTCACCCGCCATGGTTGGAAGATGTGCCAGCGGATACGTGGAACTGGGCCGTCAAGCACATGGGATGCACAGCAGAGACGGCGCCGGATGCGTTCATCATCTTGCGCGACTACGACACCAAGTACCCGCCTATCCAGTGGACGGGCTCGAATGGCGTCGTGTCCGGGCAGAGCGATTGGCCCGGCGATTTCTGCTACTACATGACGCGCACCTCCCCCGACGCCGACGCTCCCCGTTTCGAGGACATCGGCCCCAGCGATGCCCCCGAGTCGCGCCAATGTAGGCGCATCACGTCGGCCACCTTCGAGATTAGCCTAGCTGCCGAGGGGCCGTACGACGTGGCTATCCGCTGGCTTGATGAGCCGGGCCACTGGCTTTCAGTGGATGGCGGGGCCACGATGCTCGCGGGCACGGGTTCGGGCCAATGGGATACGCTGGATGTGACGGTGGACGCGCGGCGGTT
>JBAZMT010000166.1:0-2712 GCA_041649615.1 Parcubacteria group bacterium | reverse complement strand
AGGTCCGCAGGATGCGCCTGCGGTGCGCTTCTATCAGGTCACTAGCGTCTTCCCGCCCGCCTCCGGGAGCTGCATCCACTCACGCATCGCCTTCTCGTCCCCGAAGCCTTCCGGGAACTGGGCGTACTTCCGTGCGTCCGGTGGCATCTCCGCGATCTGTTCCCGCTCGCCTGCCGTCAGCACGAGCATGATCGGGAGCTTCTGTGAATCGTAGACCCGTTTACCGACATTCACTTTCATCGTGCATCCCTCCTAGTCCTGTTCGTTCTTGCACTGCCGATCGTAGAGCACGATCGCCCCAGTTGTCGCCACGTTCAAACAGAAGTCTGCGGGGATCTCGACTACCGACTCGCACGTGTCTAGGATCGCTTTCGGTATTCCGATGTCTTCTGCCCCCAAGATGTAGACACATCGCTCGGGGTGGACGAATCGCTTCAATGGCACAGAGCCTTCGGCGATCTCGATTCCGATCAACGATGAATCGGCGGGGAGGTGGGCCGTGAAGTCGGCCTCATCCACAAAGCAGAACAGCGGGACGTGCCGGGAGGCGCAGGTTGTGTCGGCCGCTTGCCTCTTGTATCGCTCTCCGATCGTGAAGATGAAGTCAGCTCCGAAGGCGAATGCGTGCCTCCACAGGCCTCCGACGTTGATCTCCCGCTTCGGCAAGTAGATCCCTATCCCGCAGAATCCCCGCACCGTCGTCACCATCCTCGGAATAGCGCGGCCAGGAACATCCGCGCCGCAAGCCATACTACCAGAAACAACGCGAGCACCGTCCCGCCGACCGCAAGCAGCACAATCGCCCACCACTGCATCAGCCCGTCACCCTGACGATGACGACGAATACCCACAGCCACACGACGAGAATCAGCGGGAACATCACTCCTCCCTGTAGAAGTGCGCGACGAGCTTCGTGCCGTCTGGGATCGCGCCGGACGCGGGGATATGGACCGTGCCGCTGCCGTCCGTGATCTCCGCCCCGACGCGCCGCAGGTGCAGCGTGAGAAGCGGCGTTGGAGCATGGATCTTCACAATGCGGTCCTCTGATAGGCTGACCGTCGGGAGCGTCGCGTTCACGTCCCCCGCCTTGACGATGCCAGCCGGCAGCTTCACCGGCTCAATCGGCCTCACCTTCGGTGGCCGCCCGCGCCGCTTCGGAACAGCTCCGTCCTTCACGTCGCGCAACGGTGGCGGCGTCGGCTTCTCTGTCCGTTCATTCTCTTCGTTCATGCATCCCTCCTAGAGGGCCTTCTTCACGGCCTCGATCAGGTCGGAGAAATTCTTCGTGCGGCGCTCGTCAATGTATCCATCCCCGTCATCGTCCCCCGCGTCGCACAGGTCCACTTCCTCAATGTATTCGATCAGCTCACGCGCCGCTTTGTGAAGTGCCTCGTAATCTTTCAACATCCCTCCTATCTGATCCAGTCGCCCGTCGCGTGGTACAGCGCAAGCGACTTCCGCGCCCGTATCCCCGTCGGCTGCTTACGCCCGTTCAATGCTGCGATCGGCTCTAGCTGATTCAACCGCACACGCCGCGCCTCTGCGTCGAACGGATCGGGCACGAAGTCCACCTCGCACATTATCGCTTCGTCGGCGTGCCTGCGGAGGTCGGTGTTCCGCTTGTAGTCTTGTTGCATCGGCGGGGGCTCCTCCATAGCGCGATTAGGCCGACGGCGTAGCAGAGCGTGAATGCGCCAACAAACCACCAGCGATCAGCCCTCTGTCGTTTCGTGTTGTTGCGCATCTCTTCCTCCACCGCTGCGACCTTCGTCCAGAGCGTGTCTGCGTCCGTGACTGCGCTCACCGCGTAGTCTGTCGCGTTGCGGATCCGCTGGTCGGCAGCGGCCCGCCAGGCATCGTCCGTGTTCTCTACCGCCTCCACGCGGCTCTGTAGCTCGACGACGATCTGCGGATTGAACTCTACCGGCGCGGCCTGCGTCTCGACCCGTGTCTCGATCACGCGCTCCACCGGGACAATCTCGATCGGGTTGATGTACGTGTCCTCAGCGGGGAAAATCGCAAACACGAGCGCCGCCACGCCTAGACAGGTCAGGTAAACCGCCACAAGCGCCTTCACGCTTTCGCCTCCTTCGTCTTCCTGATGACGTCTTTTGCGAGCGTCTTCCCGTCGACCTTGATCTCGACCGTGGTCTCATCGGGATCGAGCCGTTCGATCGTGTAGCGGTACATACGCCCACGCTCCATCCGTGGCCCGATCTTGTCAGGATCGCCGAACATGATATACCCATAGCCGAAGACAGAATTACAGATCAGCGCCAGGCGATCAAGTGCCTTCTGGTACTGGTGCAACTTCTTGGGGTTGACGTTCGACGGCATAACGCCTTGCACGCACTCGTATTGCCCGATCTTCGTCCACACGTTACTTCGCCTCCACACGTTCCAGGAACTCGACGATCGCCTGGCAGACAAGATAGTTCACCGAGCGTTTCTGCCTCTTCCCCACCGCCATCAGCCGCTCCACGATCCGCTCGCCTTGCAGCGCCTTCGGAACGTAGATCGACGCCTTCGTGACGTCTACCTTCTCTGGCATCATGCCTCCCTTACGTCCTCCGATCCGTGATCCCCCACCACAGCGCCAGGACGGACTCCGCGAGCCATTCTAGGGCCCATACAGCGCGTCTCAGGCACCTTTGCGCAGACAGCATCGCTTGTACTTCTTCCCCGAGCCGCACGGACAGGGCGAATTGCGCC
>JBAZMT010000165.1:0-2719 GCA_041649615.1 Parcubacteria group bacterium | reverse complement strand
CCGGAGTCGATGCCGTGGGTTGCTTGGCTCACTGCCGCCGAGCACCCGTCGTCCATTGTGAGCTCGGAAGGTGGTTTCACTGCGCCCATCCTGAAGAAGGACTTGGCGAAGGCTCAGCGCTGGCTCGTCGAGGGTGCGCCGCGTGTCTGGGACGCGCGCATCGAGGCGACACCGTCGCTGGCTCGCACTCGCGAGCTCGTTGCGCGCTGGCGATTTCTGGGCCGCGTCACGGGTGACGTCGAGACGATTCCTGAGCCGCCTGGCCGGTGGAACAGCCCGATGCGGATGCTCGGCCTGGGTGACGAAGACCTTGCCGCTTGGTGGCCGTGCCTCGATGGTGAGTGGCAGCAGTTCTACTCGGAGGTCGACTGGTTCGAGATCCGCGACCTCCTCCGCAGGCTCCTCGCTGACGAGCGCGTCATCAAGGAGTTTCAGAACAAGCAGTACGATATGGCCGTCCTCGACAGCCACGGGTTCTCCGTGCGTGGCGTCGTCGAGGACACGATGGTCATGCACCACGTCCTCCACCTCCGCGGCGTGCCGCACGACCTCGGCTACATCGCCGCTGAGTACCTCGACCTCCCGGCCTGGAAGCGGGAGTTCGCGAAAGATTGGAAGGGGAATCTCCGTGTCGAGGGCGAGTACAACGGCAACGATGTGCTCGCGACCGCGCGCATCCGGCCGCGGCTCGAAGCTGACCTGCGCGCTCGGAACCTGTGGGCGACTTACGAGATGGACCGGGACGGCACCGACGTCGCGCTCGAGATGAGCCGCAACGGCATCGGGATCGACCTCCATCGTCATGCGCAGTACGTTGAGAAGTACAGCCTGGAGGCCGCCGAGCTGCATGCGCAGGTGCTCGAGCTGACCGGCGCCGCGGACCGGCAGGTGGAGACGCTCGAGTACGTCGCCAACTCGGGCGTCATGCGCTGGGCCGACGTGAAGGTGAAGGACATCGAGCGGGTCCTCGACTGCGGCGGTGAGCTGCCGCCGCTCGAGACCATCGCCGAGGTCTGCGAACTCGTCGCCGGGCGCCTGCTCCAGCCGAAGCTCGTGGACAACATCGCCGAGTCGGCCGCGAAGCTCCGAGACGCGCTCGACCCGCTCGGAGAGGTGGCATCGAAGTCGAACTGGGTGCCGTGGATGTCGCTTTCGCCCGCCGGACCCGCGAGCATGGCCGAGTTCAACAAGCGCGTGCGAAACGGCGAAGCTGGCGCGCTTGAGACGCCCGAGGCGCTCGTCATGGCCGCGAAAGTCGCGGCGAACGCCGCCGCTCGTCAGGCTGCGGGCCGGGCCTGTTCCGTTGTCCGGTCGGCAGTGCGTCGGCTCGTCGCTGCGCTTGGTGAGCCGCTCCTGAACCTCGAATCGGGACAGCAGATGGGGCTGGTCCTTCACAGCCCGCAGTGGCTAGGGCTCCCGGTCGCGAAGTTCAGTGACAAGGACGACGCCTACCTCACAAACGAGGAGGCGCTCCACCACGTCTCGTGGCACCCGGTCGTGAAGACCTGGCAGGCGTGGGGCTCGGCGGCATACCGCCGCGACTGGCTCCTCAACACGCTGCCCATTGGGCCGGACGGGCGAGCCCACGGCGCGTTCAAGACGACGCGCACCCCTAACGCTCGCTGGGCCGGCGGCTCCGAGGGCGAGTCGAAGTGGAACCCGCAGAACCCAGAGAAGGATACGATCGACATCTTCGCCGCACCGCCAGGACGGCGTCTCGTCGGCCGCGACTTCTCCATGATCGAGATCCGGGTCGCTGCGGCGCTATCGCAAGACAAGCGCATGGTTGGGCAGATCGCTGACTTTGACGAAGGCCGCATCAAGTGGGACGTTCACCAACAGCGTGCCATCCGCTGTTGGCCCGAGTTTGAGACGCTCGAGGCGAAGCTCCAGAAGAAGAAGCGAAACCTTGCGAAGCGAGCGAACTTCGGTCCTATTTACGGTGCCTCGAAGTACATGCTTCTCCCGGTCATGCTCTCGCAGGTCGAACGCATTCCAAGCGAGCTGTCTCAGTACAAGCTCATGTGCTCGAACATGCTCTCCGAGAGCCAGCGCATCCTCGACGATATCCACTCCGACTGGGCCGAGCTGTTCTTGTGGCTCGAGGAGGGGTATCAGCGGGCGATGCGGGACGGTGTGCTGCGCAACGGTTATGTGAGCGGGCGTGAGATTCACTTCCCGTTGCGGGACACAGACCATATTGATAGAAGATTCTGCTTCAATGCTCCTGTGCAATGTAGTGCGCGAGAACTGGTCATGGCTGCGATGCTTCGCATCAACAAGCAGAAGTCACCTGACGCACTATGGGTTATGGACGCACATGACCAACTACTGCTAGAGTGCGCTGAAGATGAAGCGGACGATCACAACACGCTCATGGAGCGCGAGATGTCGGGTTGGTTCAACGGAGTGAGGATTCTGTCGGACGGCGGCGCCGCTGGCGGCGTTGCGCGGACCTGGAAGGAGCTCAAGTAAGATGGAAACGAACTGGAGAGAGGCGGGCGAGGAACGTCGCGCCTACGAAGCGGTGAGGTCGCGAAGCCAGACATTCTCGACGAAGAAGTGCGTCGGCTGCAGCGGCAAGGCCGACAACTACCACGCCTGGGTCGAGCACGGGCTCTGCGAGGACTGTCGAGACGCGGCGTTCGAGAAGGCCCGCGCCACCGAGGTCTGCCCCCGCTGCGGGACGGCCATGTACAAGGGGCAGCGGTTTTTCTCG
>JBAZMT010000164.1:0-2729 GCA_041649615.1 Parcubacteria group bacterium | reverse complement strand
CTCCTGTTCAAGGACCCGGCGTCCTCTTGGGTCGGATTCCTCAATTATGAGATTCAGTACGCCCTGTCTACAGACAGCGGCGGATCTTGGGGTGCCTGGACGGCTCTTACGAAGACGGCAGGGGCTGGCTACGTCCACAAGGGCCTGACGACTACTGCACTCTACCGCTACAAGTACCGCGGGCGACCTGTTGGCGCGGACGGGAACGGCAGTTCAACGTGGGACGAGTCGGATAACGGCGGGACGGGTTGGCCGGATGCTGGATCGTGGGCGGCGGATAACTCGGTTCTTGTTGCGGAACTCGTCCTTGCCGAGACGATCATCTCGACTGGAGAGGTGCGCGGCGACCACTTCAAGGCGACAAGTTACCTGGCCATCGGCGCAAGTTCTACCTTCAGCACGAAGGGCGTCCAGCTTCAGTACAACTCTGGTACCCCGCGGGCCTACATCGGCGATGGCGCGAACGCCTTCCTCAACTTCGATGGGACGAAACTGACCTGGAAGGCGGCGAACACCGAACTTGACGCAAGCGGGAACCTGACCATCGGTGGTGGCGCTGTCGGCGGCTTCACGATCAGCACCACAAATGGCCTGTACGCCGGGACTGGAGTGACTCGCGTCCAGATGAAGCCCGGGGCTGGATTCTGGGCAGGGGCGACAGCGATCGGAGATGCTCCGTTCAGCGTCACGCAGGCGGGTGTCCTGAAAGCCACGAGCGGGACGATCGGCGGCTTCACCATTAGCGCCACGACGCTCACGGCTGGGTCTGGGGGGACCGCTGTAGGCATTGCCCCAGCGACCTATCCGTTCTACGCGGGTAGCGCGACGGCCAGCGCGGCTCCGTTCAGGGTGTCGGCTGCCGGGGCGCTTGTAGCCACCTCCGCGACGATCACAGGGGCGATCACGGCCTCTAGTGGGACGATCGGCGGCTTCACGATCAACGCGAGTAGCCTCACTGCCGGAACGGGTGGGACGGCAGTCGGAATCGCTCCAGCAACGTACCCATTCTATGCAGGTAGTGCGACGGCGGCGAGTGCGCCATTCCGGGTCACGTCGGCGGGAGTCCTCTATGCGACCGGGGCGACGATCAGCGGGACGATCACTTGCGGATCTGGGAGCAGCTATTCCGGGCTTGGGACGATCGCCACCTTGAACTCTATCGGGGCCTCGAACTGCAACTCGACCATCATCTCGGGCGGCAAGATCATCACCGGACTCCTGACGGCGACGAACATCCAGACGGGTACACTCGATGCCAGCAAGATCACGGTTTCTAACCTGTCCGCCTCCAGCATCACGACAGGGACGTTGAGCGCGAACTACATCTCTGCCGGTACGCTGAATTGCAGCCTGTTCACCGTGACGAATCTCAGTGCCACCAGCATCACGACGGGGACGCTGACCGGCCTGCTTGTGCGCACTAGCTCTGGTTCTGACCGCGCGGAATTGGCCATTGCTGCCGGGGACAACCATAGGCTGAACATCTATCAGAGCGGGGTAAAGAGATCCGTGTTCTCATACGGAGGGTGGGCCATATACAGTGCAGGCAGCGCCGAGGTGGCCTTCGCTAACTCATCTGGGGTAATCGGATGTTCTGGCAGTATGCAGAGCGCCGACGCATACTTCACTACATACAGAAGCTACAGTGGGCAGCATCTGATTTTGATGCCCGCCACGGGCTACAAGATCCAGCTTGGTCGATGGGCTCCGTCAACCGGGAAAACGGGCCTCGATGAGTATTATCCGATCCTTGATGGAAACGGGAATGCACGTTACATACGTATGTACTCATAGGATAGGAGGCTCCATGATTTGGGGAGAGGCCGTTGAAGAAACCACATCTCGGACAATTCCACAGAGGGATCGGACCAATTCACGTGAATTGGCTCGATTGGGAGGATAAGTTGCGCGGGGTAAACGAACACCCCCAGAGCACGGAATTGCCTTACGTGTCGCAGTTCATGGAGCAACACACGCCTTTCATCCTCCACCCCAAATGTCTTCACTTGTCGGTCAATGAAAATTACGTCCCCCACGCAGTACCCATACGCACCGCGCAGGTCAGTCGTGATCACGAACACAGGATCGATTGTGACTATCGTCTTCTCGGCGGAGACCGACCATCCGACCTCGATCGAATGCAGTTCGGCTTGCCCGCCAGACAACAGGGCGAGGAATCCGAGCGCCGCACTGATGATCGTCAGAAAGCTGATCTTGAGCATCGTGCCACCTCCGCGCAGCATTGTGCCACAAATGGGCGCAGTTGTCAAGCATTGGCCGCGAGAACGTATAGCAGTAGACTATCAGCAACGCAAAAGGAGGGTTCGTGAAGACGAAAGAGAAAAGCCCTGACAAGGTGTACGAACTTGAGATTGGAAAGTCCATCGAGATGCTCGGTGTCCCGGCCCCGATGACGGGCGATCGGACGATGACCGTCGGGGATCTCATCGTCCAGATGGTGCCCGGCCTTGCCTCGCGGGAGACGGATAAGGCCGTGCGTCTGTGGCGGATCGCGATGAGCATCGATGCCAGCAAGGAGAGGTTCATTGCCGTTGCCGACTTGGACTTCAAGTTACTAGAGAACATCATGATGGGCGACGAGCGGCCTATTTGGGTGAAGGTGAACTTGAGTCTTTGTTTCGATGAGGCCAAGAAGAGGCAGGAAGACAAACAACCAGACTAGAAAGGGTGATCGTAGTGGCGGATAAACCAGTCAGCGAAGACCTGTG
>JBAZMT010000163.1:0-2735 GCA_041649615.1 Parcubacteria group bacterium | reverse complement strand
TGATTGTCTCGTAGGGTTGCCCGCTCGGCTCCGAGACGAAGCGCAGCGCGGTGTCGAGGAGGCGCGGAGTGTGCGGGTGGTGCTCGAGCAGCACGAGATTGTGCTCCGCCGCTGCATGCGTGTAAGCGGCAAGCACCCGAGCAATGTCGTATTGCGTCGGAATCATCTCGGTACGAACGTCGAGCACCACCAGCATGGCAGACCTCTCAAGTCACGCGAACGAGATCCGGGCCCTCGAGGGTGCCGCGAATCACGAGGTCAACGGCAGTCGTGTTGCCGATGGTGATGAGGATCTGCTGGCCCGCTTGCGCGGTCCCGCCCTTGAGAATTCGATGCGTACGGACCTCAGTGAGCAGCGAGCACGGAACGCCACCCGGACCATTCATCTGGTCCACGCCCAAGATGCTCAACCCCATTAGCACGCAGCCAGCCGTTGCGCCGTCGAGCGAAGGGAACATGATTGAGTTGATTTGCATGGACCGGGTCGGCGTGATGGCAAAGGTGAAGCTCGCCGGAGCGAGCAAACCCGCGTTGCCGCCGACGCCCGCCGGGATCAGGGTAGGCACGATTGGCAGAAGCTCGGTCTTGACCTGCGTCGACTGCTCGCCAGTGGCCGAGAACGGAACTTGCCCGGCTGCCATCGCCAAAGCGCGGCGCTGCAGTTGCTGCATGTTTGCCGAGCCAAGCGCAGGGTTGCCGCCCTGGGCTGCGTTCAGGTTGGCATGAGCTTGCGCGCGGTACTGTGCGTTCTGTGGGGTGGGGTCAGCGCCGAAGAGCATGTCCGCCGCGAGGGCATCGGCCGCAAGCGAATCGGCTCCAATTTGGTCGAGGCCGAAACGGTCAGTTCCGACGCTGTTGGCAAACAGGTTGGCGAGTTGCTGTGCGGCTACTGCATTCGGGTCGGCTCCGTAGTAATTCTGATTCATCATGGGTCCCCGTTGGGGTCGGCGCTAATACGCCTTTCTGCGGTTGAACTGGTTGAATTGGTTGTGTCTGCGGCTTGCGCCGCCTCGCCGGCTTGCGCCGGTTGAGTCTCATTGGCTGGCGCTTCTGCCGGCGCAGCCGGGGGGGGTTCGGCTGCGCCGGCAGGCGCATCTGCTTTAGGCCCAGCCTTGCCGTTCGGCGACGAACCTTGCGGCGCTGGACGCGGTATCTTGCGGCCGATGATGGTTTCGATGTGGGCGATTTGTTCGGCGCTGAAAAAGCCCATCATGGCGCCAACTTCGATTTGTTCCGGAGTCAGCATCTTCAGGAGCTCGATGGCTGCATTGACCTTTGCGCCCGACGCTTCGTCGAGCCCGTATCGGTGCTTGAGCCCCTGAACAATCTCGCCTGCCCAGCCCTTGCTCACTTCGAAGAGCTCATCCCGACGTCGTTGCGCGGCCGCATGCTGATTGCGCATGACTTCGCGCTCGAGCTGCGCATCGAAATACATCTCACGAGCCTTGAGCAAGTCGGTGATGATGTTCTCGTACTGGCCTTGACGTTCGAGCAATCGTTGGATGGTGGTGTCTTGCGCTTCGCTCGCAGCCTTGAAGCCCTGCAGCACCAGACGATGCAGGTCGAGGTTCTGCGACTGCGAAGACCGAAGGAGCTCCGCCGTTGCTCGAATAGCATCGGCAGGGATGCCAGCGCGACTCGCTGCCTTGTCGGACTTCCCGTCGGGCTCGTCCTCGGGGATCTCGTCGCGGTCGGCAATGTACTCTTCTAGCCATCCGGGATGAAAGCGGACGGTCCCGTCTTTGGCGTGGTGACACTGGATTTCTCCGAATGTCACCATGTCCCGCATTTGCTTCAGACTGACACCGAGGATCTTAGCGGCGCGCGCGACACCCGGCCACGTTGACCAAGCCTCCTCGTTCGGATAGCCCTTTTCACGCTGTCCGTTCGATTTCTTGTCCGCAGCTGCTGCTACTTCTGCCATCCGAATAACCGAGCTTGCTGGCTCTCAGCCGCTTACTTGGCCATCCAGTCTTTGATGAGTTTCTCGGTACCACGCGAGAAAGCGGGAGCCGCAAGGCCTACACCGAAGACCGCCGTCGCATCCCACAGCTTGTTTTCGCCGGCTCCCATCAGGGAGAAGAGACTCAGAGCAACGCCGAGGGCACCGTCGACCGGTACGCCGAACACCTCTGGCACGAACGCTCGGACGATACCCGACGTGATGCCACCGCCCCAGCCGGACAGCGTCAAGGCCCCTTGCTGCATCGGCGCTTGTAGCTTCTGCTTGGCCGAGACGATGTAGTTCTTGTATCGGTGGACGGCGCTGACGAGTTCGTCTTTGCTCATCGTCTGGATCGCTTCACTAGCCATGGTTGGAACTCCTAGGGAATTTGGGCCCTTGTCGGGACTCTGCGAGTTTCCGCTTGCCGGCCTGGGCCGTCAAGCTGGTGTCTTGGACATACATTGGACAGATACTCACCGAGACTTTCCTGCAACCTTGGGCTAACCTTAGGGGAGGGTTTGCCGTTTATAGAGGTAAGCCCTTTCGAAGGGGCCTTCCCCAAAACCCGAGGCGCCAAATGACCAGCCAACAATCCCGTGACCGTCGATCGACAATGAACCAAACGCAGCGAGCCGACCTCGAACGGCTGGCGTTGGTGACCGAGCGATTCCGCTTGCGCAACGTCCGAATGGCCCGAGGCCTCGAACGTGGCTTCCGTGCTCTCGAGCAAGAGTCAACGAGCGATGCTCGCATTGCGCTGGCCGAGGTCAAGTGAGACGGCTGGGCGAGA
>JBAZMT010000162.1:0-2736 GCA_041649615.1 Parcubacteria group bacterium | reverse complement strand
CAGTCCACCCCAGAATTCCGCGAGTTTGTCAAGGCTTGGGCTCGTGGTTGGGCCAAAGGATTTGGTTTGGACGAACCGACAGCAGACGAAATATTTGCCGAATGTCATACAGCGGAAACGGAAAGTTGTGAGGCAAGTCCAGTCGAATCGTAGGGGTGGGGCCCCTGCCGGCGCAGCCGGCCAGGGGCGGGCGAAGCCCGCTTGGAAAAGAGGCAAGTAATCCTTCCGCGGTCTGAAACCGCGGAATTTTGCAGCACTGAACGGCGAGTCAAAAAGTCTCCGGCGCGGCCCGGGCCGCGCCTTCAAAAGGAAAACCGAACATGAATCCGGATTGGGAATCAGAAGAAGACACCGAGGGACGGGATCAGAGGGCAGCGAATGCCGAACGGGATGCCTTGCGTCGGGCCCAGATGGTTGGACGAGCGCGCGAACGGAAAGCGTACTGGCAACGTGAGTTGGCTCTCGAACGCTTCGACGAATTCAAGGGCGAGATGCGTCGGCGCATTCAAGTCGAACAGACCCTGCTTGACGGCCTAGAGCACAGCCAGACGCCAAGTCTCATCTTGCTGAGAAACTACCAGCGGGACGCCGTCCATATGGCGAGTGAGCCAAAGACGGAACGCGACGAGGAACGCGAGGATCTAGAAACGCGGATCAGCAAAGCGGCGAAACGTAAACGTGACCTCAATGAGACACTTCGCCTAACCCCTGAACGGCAAGGGATCAAGCGAGATGAGCTTCTTCGAAAGATCGGACTTGAGGACGACTACATTGCTGATTTGAAGGCCAAGCAGCGTTTGCTGACTAAGTAACATGCAAGAATTGGCGCCACTCTTTTTCTCGCTCAACCGTTGCCAGAGACGCAATAGGTCCAAGGACTGGGCGCGGGAAAGAGAGGTAGCTGAACGTCTCCACGGTCTCGAACGTGAGCGCAAAGTCACTGTCTGGCATTGGCTCTGCGAGGAACGCGGTGTAGAGCTACCCAAGCCAGAACCACCCAGCCCCAAGCAGGATAACCCGGCCTGTGCCCAGCCGGAGTCTCGACCTTGCTGTGCGCACGGCCATCCAATGCCGATCAGTCCGGGGATCTGCGGTGACGAGCTGCTCATTGAAGGCGATGGCCTTGCTGTCAAAAAGGCCTATCGCATGCTCGACAAGTTGCGCCCCATCTCGCGCAACCGCACTGCACGTTGCCGTCGATTCCGGTTGCATAAGACTGTCCAGGTCATGAGCGACGGCGAGCGCGCCTGGGTGGCCGGAGTCCAGACCTGTAACAACGTTTGGGGCTGCCCTGTCTGCGCCATCCAGATCCAGAGCGAACGTGCCGGACTGGTTGACTATGCTATCGAGCGTTGGATTGGTTATGGCCCAGAACGTAAGGGTCCTCCGAATGCGCGCGCGCACATGATGACGTTGACCATCAAACACGCGCTCTCTCACTCCCTCAAGCGCACGAGCAAGCTGCTTGCCGAAGCCTGGTCTGACATGTTTGCAGGCCGCGCCGGTGCTGAGCTTCGGGCACAGATGGGCATAGCTCATTTTGTTCGGGCGCTTGAGCCGACTTATGGCGACGAGAACGGCTGGCATCCCCACTTGCATGTGGTGTTGCTGACTAAAGGCGAGCTGGACCCAGCCATGCAGGATGAGCTTCGGACTCGATGGACGGAGTCCGTTCGTCGGAAGGGTTTGGATGCAGAGGGCTACCACGATGAATTCCAGCCCTCCGAAGAACGAGGCGTCACCTTCCGTGAGATCTATCAGTCGAGGGACGGCCGGTACGTTGCGAAGATGTTCCTCGAGTTGACGAGCTACGAGACGAAAGGCGGCAAAAACGGAAACCTGACTTGGTGGCAAATTGCCGAGAAGGCAGCTGACGGCGACAAGCGCATGATTGCGGTTTGGCAGGAAGGCCAGGATGCGTTGTTCGGGCGTAAGCAACTGACGTGGTCGCACGGTACCGCCGACTTCTTTGGCATCCGCGATTTGGTCCGGGAAGATCTCGACCACCCGGACGGAGTCAAGGCGGAGGACATTCGCGAAGTGTACCAGCTTGAAATTCCGGGCCGGGTTTGGGACGAAGCCTGGCGACGGGATCGCTACTTCTTGTCGACGCTTCTGCCAGCTGTAACGCTTGCAACGGCTACTGGTGACTGGGGCGCATTACTTGCGCTGCTGTCGGCGGAACTATCGCGAGCAGGAGGGGGCCGACCAGTGTCGACCCCCTCCGTAGCGGCTTGCTCAGCGTGAGCAGTGGCGTAGCTATGCCTGCTAAGCCCTGACCTGCCAAGCCCGTCCGCACCACTCGTTCCGCGCCTTGCCTGGCCTGCCGTGGTTTGCTCCGCCCGGTTCCGCCGCAACTTGCCTTGGTTTGCCGTAGCTGCCTGACCATAACAGTCATGGGTTCGCAACACTGTGCAACGCCGTGGCCGCCGTTCCTTGTCATACCGAATTCGGCCACTCCACACATAGCCTCGCCTGCCGAACCAGACCGGTTCTTGCATGGCCCGCCTGGACCGTTCCTTTCCCTGTCTGCCGTGCCTCACCATGCTTCGTCTTGCAGTTCCAGGCGTAACCTTGCCATAGCTGCCTTTCCCGAACTAACCGCGACCGACCACTTCACGCTGTGCCCTGCCTCGCCTGCCATGCCGTTCTCTGACTCACCATGCAATGCTCGGCCGCTGTCAACCTTGCCTGCCAATCGAGCGCCGTTTCTTGCTGGGCCAATCCCAACCTAGC
>JBAZMT010000161.1:0-2739 GCA_041649615.1 Parcubacteria group bacterium | reverse complement strand
TTGATCACCCGCAAGTCGTCTTCGGGATGAGGAATACTCCCAACCCCGTTGCAAATGGAGCACTCAGCCATCGGTCGGTGTCCTCAAACGTTGCATGAGATCCCGAGCTACAGGAGCATCTCTCTCGAAGCTCAAAGCTCCTACTGCTGCCTCCCCAAGAACCGCATCAATGACCTTCTTCTTCGACCGCAGCAGCTCCAACACATGGTGGTCAATCGTCTTCCGATCCGCCTTCTTTGATTTTGGACGCTCAGCAATCAAGTGGTACACCACTACGTTGTCATGGACAGACCCAATCCTGACTGGCCGACCCAGGATCTGGACGTAGTTACCCCAGGACCAAGGGGCGTCATAGAAGACGAGAGCACTAGCCGCCTGCAAGTTGATAGCCTCAGATCCGGCATCCGTGATGAAGATGACAGGAATGCCTGACTTCGCATCCTGGAACAGATTCTGAGCCTCTCGCCGAGCCGTGTCCTTTTCTTTGCCGGTGATACGAACACTCTTGATCCCTTCCTTGGCAAGTAGTCCTCGTAACCGCTCCACAAGGGACTCGAACCGCGTATAGACGATGACTTTGGCCCCCTCTTGCTCTCCGGTCAGTAGTTCGACGAGGGCTTGTTCCTTGGCGCCCATTTCGACTTTGTGGGGAGTCAGGTCCAGGCCGACTGACAGCTCGTCCCCCTCTTCGTACTTCAACATGGTCATCGAATCGACGATTTGCTGGCAGTAGATAAGCGCCACTAAGGTAGCGTGCTCGGAGTAGTCCCGTACACCGCCATCCCCTAACTCCAGCACTCCTTTCAGAGCCTCATCGTACTTGGCTTCCTCCAAGGCACTCATCTCACATCGAACGTCCTTGGTGATGATCTTGGGCAATTCGTCTGAAATTTCGTGTTTCAAACGACCCAGGAAAACCGGATCGATGCGGTTTCTAAAGAGATTGAGATTGCGGTAGCCAACCACAAGGGGGACTTTTCTGCCTCCAGCTACCGGCTGCATCCTGGTCACGCAGTAGTCGTTCATGAAGGCGGTCTTCGTCGAGAAAACCCACGGAGCGATGACCTTGTAGATAGCGTAACCCTCCATGAGGTTGTTCTTCAGGAGGGTTGCTGTGAGGCCATAGACCCGTTGAGCCTTGGCGGCGATGTACTGGCATACCTGCCAGGTCTTCGTGCTTGTGGACTTAAATGCTTGGCATTCGTCGTACACCACCGTTAGTTCGATGATCTCCGTGAGCATACGTTGCAATAGTCCGGGAAGGATGATCGGCTTACCTTTGCCTCCGACCGGAGTGATAATCTTCGTGCCATAGGACCAGTCTCGGATGAGGAGAGCGTAGTTGATGATGAGTACCGGCTTGCCCTGATCAAGAGGGTGACTCGCCCACTCTGCGTAGATTTTCTTCCGCTGCTCGATGTCCCCCGACACCACGAAGACTTTCACCCCCGTCGTGAACTTGTCAAACTCATCCTCCCATTGGCGTATCGCCGACTTCGGCGTTACGATGAGAGCGCGAAACGACTCCTTCGCCCACATGTAACAGAGGGACCCAATTGCCTGGATCGTTTTACCCGTGCCAGCCGCGTCACCAAGCACGAGGCGCTTGAGGGCCAGGAAGTGATAGATACCCTGGCTCTGATAGTAGCGCAGGCGAAAAGGCTGCTCCGTACCATCAATCCCCCTGATGGTTTCCCGCAGCATCGGGCTAGGCTTCAGCTTCAGCGTCTTGGACGCCCGAACCTTCCGAAGCTGCTCGTAAATAGCATCCGTTTGCTGCTGGGGGGAAAGGGGTTTCGCCGCCATTCGCCCAGTCTACACCAGAGAGGGGGCCCCGTCGACCACCTTTCATCTTGGGGTCTTATGCCCCCAGAACCCCAACTGGTTGGGCACGCCCCTTACTTCTTCTGGGCGAGCATCCCTTCAAGAGCCTCTCGCACCTTGTCCGGCAGATGCTTCATGTTCTTCAACAGCAACTCTGCCACGAGCTTGCCGTTCTTCATCCGATTGAGCTGCTTCTTCGATCCTCCGTAAGAACGATCACCGAAGATAGCCTTCATCACCTTGAAACTATGTGCGAGGAGCTTCGTGTCGTCCTCGTGAAGTGGGTATGCCTTACCGTTGAGCAATACCTCGATCAACTCGTAGCTATCACCGTACTTTGCCTTGGCATACCCCGGCTTTTCCTTGAAAGAGTGCTCGTAACGCAGTTCGATGATGATTTTGCGGCCCTGAATCTTCGGGTCGTCCTCAGCTACTTCGCCTGCTTCAGCGAGCCAGTTCTTGATACTGACTTCAGCCCCCGTTGGCATCTTCTTGCTGAAGGTCCAATCCTTGGCGTCAGTGACCTTCGAGTTGAAGCGCCCTTTGAAGCCGATGAGCTTGAGCGCCTTGATGACGTTGCCATAGAGCCAAGCTGGCGTCTTTCCCTCATCACCCTTAACCGGGATCTCCAGGGACTTCATCACCCAGTGATCCTGATCCGCTCCCGCCCCAACGAAATACTGACGGTAGATCTTGTGGCTCATACCCACGAAAACGTGAGTGCTCTCAGACCGCCCATAAGCTACCCAGGAGTTCTCCGATCGCTCGTATTCGTCGGAGGAGTAGTTTGTGCCCCTCTGATTATCGGTCACGAACTTCCACTCAACCCCGCTCGGAAGGCCAATCTTACTCTTTGCCTCCTCGAAGGTCGTCTCTTGAGGCTTGGGTTGCTCCCACCGCTGACCAGGATCGTAG
>JBAZMT010000160.1:0-2772 GCA_041649615.1 Parcubacteria group bacterium | reverse complement strand
GATCAGCAAGTAGCGGCCGAGCTTGCGCGGTTTGGTCATGGATGCCCCCTTGCGTTTTGCGGGTTTCTGTTGTACAATTCCCACAGAACAAGCGTTCTAGGAGATGCGGCGATGAAGCTACTGCGTTTGCTGAAAGCGTGGTGGAAACTAGACCCTACTGGCAAGGTGTTGCTGCTTACCCTCGCCCGGCAGATGCTCGTGTGTCGCGAAGGTAAGTTGCCAGCGCAAGAATGACCTTGCGATCCTCCTCAGGCAACGGGTCCACAATATCGGCGATCAGATCGGCCTCCTCGTGTTTGCGCGTGGACGCCAGCGCCATGACCAGAAACGCCTCTAGCTTGTAGCCGAGCGCGCTGGTCAGCGCTTCGATTGTCTCCAGCTCGGGCACCGCTTGGCCCCCCAGAATCCTACTGATTGTGGCAACGCCAATGCCCGCGCGCGCGGCCAGGTCACGGCCTGACAGCCCCTGCCGTGCGCGTTCTGCATCTATGAGCTTGACTATCCTCTCGACCCCACCCGTTCTCAGCATACACTTCGGTTCCGAATTTTAAAGTTTCGGACCTATCCCCTAGACTGACGCTCTACCTAGTTGACATTCTACCCGACCTGTGTATAATATGCAATAGAATCGCTTCGCTCCTACCGAGGAGCGGCTTTTTTGGCCCACATTGATCCTTGATAGGATCACCACGATCAGAAAGGACGCGCGAATGAACAGCAAGGATTACAAGCATGTGATGGTGCGAACCGCTACCCACCGAAAGTTGCTGATCGCGGCAGCAGTGCAAGGGCGCAAGGCCTATCAGCTTGCGGACGAGATCCTCTCCAAAGCGCTGGGAGAGATGACCCCTCATGCTATCAATTCTACCACGGCCCCCGCGGCCTGTGACCGCTGAGCGAGGGGTGAACGTGGGACACGCGCGCGGACTGCACCAAGCTCACCAACGCCGTCATCGCTCGGGATGTGCTGTTATCGGTCTACGAGAATGTGGCCGCGTGGATGGCGATGGCGCAGCGTTACCGCGAGATGGCGCAAGAGGCTGAAACGAGGGCGTTCGCCCTCCTGGCCTGGGCGCTGGCCCACCCGGACCAGGCCCCCGAGATGAACGCCAGGGAGTTGAGACGGTGGATAGCACAGAGAGGAGAGGAGACAAAATGCTAGACCCAAAGAACTGTCAGCCGGGGCACGAGCAGTACGAGCAGTTTACCGCATTCGGCAAGCGGCGCATCCAGTACGACTACCGCGCCACCGATGGCGTGCTGTTTAGCACCGTGGCCGACAGCCTGGAGAGCGCCAGGAATCGCAGGGCCATTTGGCAGAGCAGACGGGCTGACAAGTACGCGCGGGAGATGCTTCGATGAAATACGGAGCGAGGCGGCCAGTGGTGCTTCAGGTACGGGAGCCCTCGATGGGCATGATTCAACTGGGCAAGATCACGATGACGCACACCAAAACGGGGTGGGCGGCGGGCTGGGCCTACTGCAACAACATCAGCGCCCAGATGCTCAAAACCGCCGAGTACGCGATAGCGCCGTGTGTGGTGGAACTGATGACGGAATGGCGCGTGTACGAGGTGGTGTACTACGACGCCCATACGGTTCGCAGTTTTCGGACAAGCCTCGCCGCGCTCACGGATCTTGGCCACATAAAACGTTACGGTAATCGCCCCGCCTATTGGCACCTGCCCATCAGCGAATGGGAGATGCAGCCGGGTCAGGTGTTCAGCGACTATTGTACCGAGATGCTGATGCTGGAATGGGGACCAGAGGTCGCCGCCCAGCCAGCCCAACTGGCCTTTAGCCTCTAGGAAAGGAGACCCCAATGAAATGCCCGATATGCAAAGGTTCTGGCAAGCGCCACTACATCCTCGCGGGGCGCAACGCCGACGGCTCCACCTCGAAACAAGATCGCTCCTACACCTGCGCGTGGTGCGAGGGCAAGGGCGAGGTGAGCGAAATGTGGGCCAAGTTCGTCGAGCTCGAGCAACAGCGCCTCGACGGCGCGGGCATCCAGAAAAGCTAGAGCCGCTGGGGGGTGACCAGCGGCTCCAAGTAAGGGAGATGAAACAGCGATGACTACCGCAGAGTATACCACCGAAATCTCTATCCGTCAAATTCACGAGCCAGTCACGCCCAACTGGACGTGTATGCCCCGTCCGTGCCCCAAGTGCGGCGCCCGGGAGACGTGGCTCTCCGATCCGTCCTACGTGGGCGGGCGCGGCTACCTCCGCTCCTGGCGCTGCGAGTGGTGCGGCCATTTCGAGGAGGCGCAGTACCACCAATACCGCGAGTTCTGCTGGGCTTTCAGCGTCCCACGCGCGGGGCAACTGGCCGCGGTGAAGGCGTTCCTGAGCGGATCCACGGAGGAGGAGGCAATCGCGCTGGGCGAGCGTCGTGCGACGGACGTAGCCCGTATGGCGGCGGCGGCGAACGCGGAGGCCGCGCGGCAGATCGCGGACGAGCGGGCGCAGGAGGAGGCGAGATGACCTGCGCCATCTGCGGCCACGTTATCACCGGCTACCCGCATCCCTGGCGACCTGGGCAAGTGATCTGCTTCGACTGCCGCGTGGAGCATGATCCGGCGCTTGCGAGGCTGCGCGATCTGGGCGACGCCGACCCGCTGGTGGCGCTGCAAGGCATATCGGGACACCCGCCGGAGTATTGGCGGCAGTTGGACCAGGACCGACAGAGTTGACCGCGCCCCTGGCTGTAGATGCTGCGCTGGTACGCAGGAGCCTACAGCCTAGGGGCGACCATTAACAACCTACACCA
>JBAZMT010000159.1:0-2783 GCA_041649615.1 Parcubacteria group bacterium | reverse complement strand
TCTCGGAGGTCGTCCCGCTTACCGTCGCAGTCACTACGTCGCGGTTGAGGGATGTGGAACCAGTCGGCCCGGTGGGTCCGGTGACCCCGGTCGTGCCCGTGCTCCCCGTTGTTCCTGTTGGCCCAGTAGGGCCTGTCGAACCAGCAGACCCTGCCGCACCCGCAGCCCCTGTAGGGCCAGTAGGCCCCGTTACCCCAGTAGATCCCGTTTGTCCCGTTGTGCCAGTCGTGCCCGCGCCAGTAGGGCCGGTGTGTCCATACCCGCCTACCGCACAGATAATCGTCCCGGTCAGCGTTTCGTTGAATGTGACCGTTATCTGGTCTACAGAATCGTGGACGACGGCAAAGTCAACGCCGTTCCCCGAGCTGTCGATTACATTGACCACAGGTCGCTTGCCGAAGCTGTGCGCCACGACAACGCTTGTCTGATCAGTGAAGCCAGTTGCTAGGTAGCCTGAGTCAGAGGCGGGTGCGCCTGCTGCGCCGGTAGGCCCGGTAGGTCCGCGTCCTGTTGGCCCGGTATGTCCAGTTGGGCCAGTGGTTCCCGTGCTTCCCGTTCTGCCTGTCGGTCCCGTCGTGCCCGCCGCTCCAGCGGCACCAGCAGATCCAGTCGGTCCAGTTGGACCAGTCTGACCCGTAGGCCCGGCTACCGTAGACGCTGCACCAGTTGGCCCTGTCTGACCAGTAGCTCCACCCGCCGCAACGTCCCACATCGGATCAGCGCCCGTTCCCCGTGTCTTCAGGAAGTAGCCGCTTGTCCCCGGATCGAGCGCCGACCAGTTTGAGCCGTTGTAATAGAGCAACTGGCCCTGCGCCTCAGTAATTGAGCCAACGTCCGTATGCGTCGCACTATCTAGCGTATGACTCGTCCCGCCAGACGACGGGGCCGCCAGCATGTGCCAGTGATTGTCAAACGACAGGTACATCAGCCAGACAAGCTTGTTGTTGTCGTCTAGCGAGTAGTCCGTAGCTGTCGGGGTGACGATCTTCCCCGCACCCGCCGTGTCATCGTGCTTCAGAACAACCGTGTGCGCATCGTTGTACGCAACGAGGCAAACGACCATCCCGTCCTGCCCGCCGTAGATGTAGGACAGATCGTCCGAAGCCGCTGCGGCCTCCGTCTCCACACGGTAGACTCGCCCACCATCTACCCTGATACGGCCAGAGGTGATAGTAAGCTGGTCCGCCTCCGTGAAGCGGAAGTCACTGATTCTAAATGGATTCTCGAAAGGGATGGTCATGCACCCACCTCTAGGTCAGACGGGAAGACTACGACTCGAAAATAGCGGATAGACTGTCCACGTAGACGTAGCCAGTGGACTCGTTGCAGTAGCAGACGAACTCGACCTTCTTCGTCGTGTTCGGGATGTCGGCTTCGGGGATCACTTGGGAGAACGCCGTCCAGCTTTCACCCGCGTAGGGAAGGTCAGCGTCGCCGTCGTAAACCGTGATCTGTTCGATCAGCGTTTCGCTCACATCGAAGAATCGGACACGGAACTCCCAGTCGGCAGCAACTTGTGGATCGACTACTCGCACCTTGGAATTGTCCACATCCACGCCAATGATGAGCCCTCCCGTCTCGTCTGCCGCATCAAGGTCGCCCGTGAAGGCATAGCCGACGGTTTCGAGCACAGGCAGATCGGGAGCGGAGATGTCCCAGTACGAGACAGAATACTTGGCGGCGTCAGAGCCCTCTCCGACGTTGACGAGGTAGCCGTTGGACATGAACAGAGCGTCAGAGCCCGTGTAGTTGGCCGCACCGGCCCCGCCGACAGCCGTCTCTCTTGAGATGTTCGTCGGGTCTGTGATGTTGAGGACTACGATCTTGTTGGCGTCCGTGCCAGCGTCGCAGGAGACGTAGGCGAAGGAACCGTTCAGAATGGCACGTTTCGCCCCATCGCTGAGTAGTCTATCAGAGACACTAAGAGCAGTAAGATCGCTTGTTGACAGTACAACGATTTCTGAAGTTGAGCCAGAAAAGTATATCTCCCAGAAGTAGCATGCGACCGTTTTGGAATAGATACGGATTCTGGCTTTTGTGACGAGCCCGGCAGTGAACGTCTTAGTTACTAGCGCTTCGTATTCCCGCGCACCACTGTATACGTCAACCCATGCCCCGTCTCGATATACATCTATGTCTATGAGTTCATCTGAATCATTGTAACTATCCTTATAGGAGATAGTGTTAGTCACAATGCCATAGTCGAGATTGAATACCAGAAACTCCGTCCACTGATTGATTCCGGCAAGGGAGTAGGCCGCAGTGCCATCATCGCCATCATACGCACTTGTCTCATCAGTCCAGTCAGAGCCAGCGTCTTCATGCGAAGCGGGACTTATCGAAGTAACATTGCCGTCGTATTTTGTGACGATCAAGATATCCAGTTTCGCTGCCGCATTGCGGAAGTCGCTCTCAATCTCTGAAACATAGATCAAATCCGTTTGTATGGCACTCGCTGGCGTCGTGATGTTGATCGTCTCGATGAACCCGCCATTGGTATCGTCATCACAACACGCGAACACGTACCAGTCTCTCACCGCGAGCGCTGCTAGTCTCCCCGTCGCATTCGCCAGCGTGTAGTCTTTGACGAGACTCGGGCTCGACGGATCAGAGATGTCGTAGATGTAGAGATGTTCGGCCGCTTGGTTCCCACAGATCAGATAGTCACCGTAGATTTGGAATGGCTTCGAGCGGTGCGAGGTTGACCCGCTCTCGTCAATCGACCCGATCTTGTAGGGCGCTGTCTTGTCCGTCACGTCCCACAACTCGATGATGTCGTAGCC
>JBAZMT010000158.1:0-2799 GCA_041649615.1 Parcubacteria group bacterium | reverse complement strand
CTTCGATGTTGTCGACGGTGTCCTCACCCGCCTCCCAGGCGGACCACACCACGTACTCGTGGAGTTCGAGGTCTTTCCAGTGGGACCGGTCCGGCTTCTTCGAGGCGTCGATGTCCCGCTTGGCCAGGAGGGTCAGGTAGTCGGAAGGGTTAGAGAGCCCGTTGGCCCGGGTACGTTCCACGAAGTCTGGGTAGTCCTTATCCTTGATAATGACGAGGGTGAAGTGATCGTCATCCTCGATGGGATTACGTAACCAAGGCACGTCCCCATCGGGATAGAGGGCAAAAATCTCCTTCTCCAAGGCATCGATTTCGTTGGATCGTTTGATGTTCCCCGACGCCTCGCCCAGCACGCTCCGACGCACGAGATCCGTGATCGTGAGCCCTTCTTGCTTGGCGTATGCTTCCAGCAGTCGTCGCTCAGGGGGCTTCAGATGGATGCTTGGAATTCCACGGCTCATGCTTTTCCTTACACCGAAACGGGGCCTACCGGTGTAAGAAAAAGCATGGACCATCGCATCGAGGACGGAATCATCACGAGCCCCGGGGCCTCCGAGGGGGAGCCTCACTACGTGCCCTACTACTGGGAGACGGGACTTGACGGGATTTTCTCATTCGAAACAGCCTCGGACGATGATCCCCCGTTGGCCTTCGGGTTCAACCTCGACGCTAGTGATCATGCTCGATTTCCAGAGCTACTGGAAGGCCAAGTGCTTCTAGTCTGGTCTGACGACCAAGGTTTCGTTCACCACAAGATCCGAGCGTAACCCAACCGGACTCTCTCCAGGAGCTTACCTTGCGACTTCCCTTCGCACACAATCGGGTGATTCGTCGGGTTCTGCGTACCAGCACCGACATCCTCACTAAGTTACCGAACCGCGGGGACGGTTTGATCACGACCGCGGTAAAGAGCCTCTCCATCTACGAATCGGTGCTCAAGTATCTGAACATGGAAGAGGGAGGAACCCTTCAAGACATCATCTATCGGTTGGGGGGAACCGAAAGTCAGGTGAACGACGCGCTGGTACAACTGTTCTTCTCGACCCCGATACAGAACCACTTCTCGATCACCAGCATACCCATCAATGAGTACACAGAAATCGTGGTGGCCAAGAGTGGCCAATACGGGACCCTCTTCTTCATTGAATGGCGATGGGGCCCCACCCCGGAACACTCGAACCAACTATGGTACACCAAAGGATTCGACTTCAAGGCGTTCATGGGTAACGTCTGGTCCCGCTTTCACCAGGCGATCCATGTCGATTTCCGGGAGACACCCCAGGGAATGAGGGCGTGTTTCGGTACCGTCGAGTGGGCAAAGTTCGACCTAACCCCATCTTCTACGAAACGCTTCGAGCAGTTCGTGGCTCAGCACCAATGCTACCAACGAGACAAGGTGCCTCGTACCTACCTGTTCCGGGGCACTCAAGGCACTGGAAAGACCACCTTCGCCTTACGATCCATCCGTGTCTTGGGAGGTACGGTGCTACGACTGAGCGCACTAGGGCTCACCCACACCAAGACCAACGAGCTGGATTTCCTGCTGGAGAGCCTCAACCCGAATTTCTTTCTCGTGGATGATCTCGACAAGGTAAGCCTTAACGAGGTCCTGCCAAAGCTCCTGACCGTCCTCGCTGAGTTCAAGGTGCGTCGGCCTACACTGACTACGTTCCTCACAGCGAACAAGACCGAGTTCGATCCAGCCCTCATTCGTCCGGAACGCGTGGACGAGATCCTGGATTTCAAAGCCCCCGATCTGAACGAACGCTATGAACTACTGCGCCGAGCAGCCCCGGAGGGTGTTCCTGATGCTACCCTTCATTGCTTAGCCAAGCACGCAGAGGGCCTGACTGCCCCCTACCTGAATGAAGCCGGTCTTCAGCTCAGATATCGAACCCCTTATGCCGTCAGCGACCTCATTTGGAGAATGACTCAGACGATGGGGGTTAAGTCAGATAAAGGATCGGACAAGGATCCGAGCACAACCACTCCGGACGCGGCAAAATGACCGCCGTGATCGTAAGCCGTGACGGTTACTTTTCCCACTGGGTGGCGCAGTATGCCCCTCGCTTTGACGGGGACGACGACAACTTCGTCTCCAAGCCGGTCTTCACTGATCGGCCGGAGGAGGCTCACATCTACTCGTCCCCACGGGCGGCGCGGAGAGCCATCGACCGCATCCGTGCCCAGTGTCGGAGGTCCTATTTCTGTGGGTGCCCTGAGATGGCAGTGGTGTCCTAACGGATCACCTCACCGAGAGACGTCGGCTTGAGTCCCTCAGCCAGCATGTCCATCACCTTGGCTCGGAGGTCCAACAACGTCCCCGTGTTCGGAATGACCTTGGAGAACGCCTCATCAGGGTAAAAGAGAACGCCCCGCTCGCTCTCGTGGTTTGTTTCTGCCACCTTGACTTGAGGGAGGGGGCGAGAGACGCGAACGTTGTAGCCGTTTGCTCGTACGACACCAGCAAACTCATTGGGCATCCGTACGTCAGGAACAACCACTCCGGCGCAAGATCCTCGGTGTTGAGTGTAGAGACCCCGAATAGGGTCATAAGACAAGCTATTATCAGTCAAGAGCTGATTAGCCACATGAAGGGTGATGCTGATCCAAGTGTCTACCCAGATGCACCGTCCGACCTCGGAGCCCATCTGTTGAAGAACATGGCGGGCAGTCAGCCAAACATTCGGAGCTACTTCAACAGGTTCAGAGCGCTTCTCACTGGGTCCCCAGAGATGCTCGACCGTGAACGCCGGATACCATCGCATTGCCGTGCGTTTTATCTCGTCGGCCAGGCTCA
>JBAZMT010000157.1:0-2809 GCA_041649615.1 Parcubacteria group bacterium | reverse complement strand
CTCGTGCTGCTTCTTTTGATTCCCTGTCGCAAAAGCATTCTCCACGCAGCTGTGTAAATGCCCTTCCATGAGGGACTGGTGTGCGGATTTCAACAGGCCAATCGCAGCGAGATTCTGCTGCATGATGTCGATGCAGTAGCGGTCCTCTTCCACCATCGTGATGATCTTCTTGAGGAGGCTCTGTGCTTTTTTATACCCGATGAGGGTCTTGCGTTTCTGTCCGGTCATGGAGGAGGGGGGAATGGGGATACCGTAGCACGCCGCAGCGTCAAATGACCGTGAAGGAGCCGCGCACCATACCCATGGAACAGCTGAAGGGGATGCGTCCGGGTGACTCTGGCGTGAATTCAAAAACATTGTCGCCGGCAGCCAAGACTTTCTGGACGCCGAGGGAGGGGATCACGAACCCGCGCGTGCAGCCTCCCGCTTGCGAGCCGTCCACGTGGAAGCGGACGGGCACCCCCGAACGGATCGTAATATCACTGGGCGCGTAGCCAGAGCCGCTGACGGTCATGTACACCTCCTGTACACCGTTCTGCACGCCCGGCGCGGGTGATGGTGCAGAGGGAGAGCCGAAAGCGGAAGCGAACGATCGGGGGACATCAATGCCGACGAGCGCAAAGCCGCTATTCAAGTTGAAGAGTGCGAGCACGAGGACGAGTGTGCCCGCGAACCGCAGGAAGAGGCGCGATGAGGTTCCGCTCGCGTTCGCGGATACGTAGCTGATGCCGAGGAGGGCGGGCAGGGTTCCGAGGGCGAAGATGAACATGATCAGCGCTCCCGAGAGGAAGCTTCCCGATGCCAGGGCGACGAGCTGCAGCGACTGCGTGAACCCGCAGGGCAGGAAGAACGTGAGTGCGCCGAGAGCCAACGGTGCGGCCGGGTGGTCATTTTCCGAGAGGTCCGCGATCCAGTGTGCGAAGGCCTTGGGCGGCTGGATGGGGAAACTGCCCTTGGGAATGATCTTCAGGATGGTGAGGGCGAGGTACAGCATGACCAGCGCCACGATGACGCTCATCACGCCCGTCATCCGGGCGTTCAGGGTGATGGACTGACCGAGAAGCCCGACGAGTCCGCCGAGGACGAAGTATGAGGCGAGGCGGCCGGCGTTGAACTGTAGAAGAGGCCTGAGCCGCAGCCAGGGAGTGGCTCCACCATGTACTTCGTTGTACTTGGCAGCCATGGCGAGCAGGAGACCTCCGGTGACGGCGAGGCAGCTGCTCATCCCGGCGACGAGGCCGATGACGAAGATGCCGCCGAACGTGAGGGTCCCGGCAGTCGACGGGGCGAGGGAAACCAGATCATACGCACTCAGAATTTTGTACAGTGCGAAGATGATGAGCAGTGCGCCGCCGATCTCCAGCCATTTCTGCTGTGAGGATTCCAATTCGTTTTGCAGGCGACACTCCTGACGTGCTGTCACGATTTCCTGCCGTGCTGTCACACGGTAACCGGCTTCGCGGATGACCGATTCCAGCTGTTGAAAGGAGGGGAGAGTATCGGGGGAGGCCGTGATCGTTGCGATTCCCTTGCGGTGATGAACGGCGACATGGAGCACGCCTGGAACGGCTCTGAGTTTGCGTTCCAACAGGAGCTCGCAGCTGGCGCACTTCATTCCGCCAATGTGGAGCGTGAGTGATCGTTTTTCGGGGATCGAGGGAGGTGGCGTCATCGGAGGCATCATACCTCCCCCCTAGGTACAACGCAAGCCCGTTCTGAGGATAGGATTAAAAACACGCAAACGTATCCCTTGCTCTGCCTAACCCTAACCATAGCCCTAACCATAGCCCTATCCCTAAGCCCCTACCTCTGCGGCGTGCGCATCATCTTCTGCGCCGTATCGACCTGGATGTCGAAGCACTTGGTGCGCGTGCGGCCGTGCTGTGCGTACATGCAGTCCAGGCGGCTCTCGCGCACACGATTCACGTAGGGCAGACGTTGCGTGTTGATGTCATTGGAAGGCTCGAACTGGCTGTAGACCTTGCGCGTGCTCTGCCAGTGTGCCGCGAATCGGTCTTCGCGTTCCTGTTGCAGTCGGTCGCGGCGGTGCTGACCGCCGAGGTCCATCCAGTTGTAGACGTCGTAGGCGTTCACGGGATTGCTCTTGCCCCACTCCGCCTCCGCCCGCTTGAGTTCACGCACCTCGCAGCGGATGCGACGATCGGGGCTCGCCCGCTTGCACGGCAGCAGGATGCGTTCTTTCTCCCGCTCGGTGAATTCTTTCTTGGGGAGCGGCGCGACCGCCCCGGCAGGCACGGAGGCCAGCAGGCTGCAGCAGAAGAGCGCGACGAAGGTGAAGGTGCGCACCATCGAAAGGGGGGTCATCCTACCATGGAGAGCATGGATGTGAAGTGCATTTTTCCGGTCAAAAATCCTTCAGGAGTTTCTTGGTCTGCGGCAATTGGAGCCTTCTTATGGCGATGCCTTCGATCTGACGCACGCGCTCGCGCGACACCGAGAATATCTTCCCGACTTCTTCGAGCGTGTAGCAGACGCCGTCGGCGAGTCCGAAACGCAGACGGATCACCTCGCGTTCGCGGTACACAAGAGTGGAAAGTGCATCTGCGATACGTTCTCTGAGTTGAGCGAGGTAGACCTCTGTCTGCGGATTCTGCTCGTGCCTGTCGGGGAAATATTCTCCCAGTGAGCTCTCTTGCTTCTCGCCACAGGGATGATCGAGCGAGATTGGTTGCAGGTTTGTCCGCATGGCAGCCCTGGTTGTCTCGACATCGAGCCCAGTATGTTTGGCGATTTCTTCGACTGTGGGGTCCTGACCTTCTAGCTGTTGGAGTGTCCGGAAACCCGTGCG
>JBAZMT010000156.1:0-2817 GCA_041649615.1 Parcubacteria group bacterium | reverse complement strand
CAGCCCGAGCTAGGCGGGGCACAGGCGAAGAGCAAAAGCCTGTGCCCCGCCAGGGGCCAGACCCGCCGGAGTGACGGCGTCCATGACGCTGTCAAGTGCGCACGAAGCCCCCGGCGTCGAATGCGCAGGTGCGCCCAAGTCCTAGTAAGCTTCTGTCGGTGCATGGTGCGAACTGTAGGGATAGGTAAACGCTCGCCACACACCTAACGACAACGGCCGCTAGGCCGTTGCCCTCGGTCCTTGAGTCAAAATGTTGTAGCTGAGCCAACGTTAGAGCCACGTTCACCTTTAGAAGCCTCTTAAGTCGAAATTGCGCCCCTGCGGGTCGCGTGCGGCGGTCGCCCTGCGGGCTCCCATGGGGAGACGGAGTCCCCTGGCTCGGCGTTGCCTCGCAGTCAGCAAGGCGTGGTGGGTTGGCGGGCTGTCCCGAAAGGTGCTATCGGGACAGCAATGCCTGGCTGCGCCGCGATGTATCTGCGGGTCTCGACTGATGGCCAAAGTGTCGAGACGCAAAACGACTCTGTCGTCCGAGCGGCACGAGCTCGTGGCGACCGGATCGGACGTGTCTATGCAGAAATTGAAGGGGGGGGCGGCCGGGCCCGTCCCGAGCTGCGACGCATGCTCGCAGACGCCCGCAAGGGGCTGATCTCCCGCCTCTACCTCTATCGGCTCGACCGTCTCACGAGGGGCGGCGCTAGGGAGACCCTGAACCTCATTCACGAGCTCGAAAGGGCAGGCGTCGAGCTCGTGACCCTGGCGGATGGCTTCGACATCGCCGGGCCGGCTCGCGATGTCATCCTGTCGGTGTTAGGCTGGCAGGCCGAGCGGGAGCTAATCGCGATTCGGGAGCGGGTGGGCGCTGCAAGGCGTTCGGCAGAGTCAGCAGGACGGCCATGGGGCCGCCCTCGCCGGGTCGTCGATGCCATCGACGTGTTTCGGCTACGGGAGCAGGGGCGGACTATCCGCCAGATTGCAATGGCCCTGAAATGCCCGAAATCGATCGTGCATAGGCTCCTAGGCGCCAAAGGCGCCGTCCCGAAAACCCCAAGGATTGCGAGCCCTTCAAAGGGGCTCAAAAAGTGCGGAAAAAAGAGGTAGACCCCCCGTGTCCCGATAGTATACTAATGGGACATGCCCGACCTTCGGGCGGCATGGGCCTGACTAAGCAGGCGCGTTGGCCCCGGGCGGCTTAGGAATTCTAGCCCGGGGTCATCGCCAAGGGAGCAACCATGGCAACGAACCTGCAGCTCGTCCGTGACATCATCGCCGGCAATTCTCGAGAGCAACTCGAACAGGCGGCCCTGAATATGGCCCAACGGCTCGATATCGTCGCGATGATGAAACCCGAGAGCCGCGTCGGCGATTTGCAGATCCTCACTACAAGCAAGTGTTTTCTTCCGCAGCTCGATTCAAAGTGCCCCGAAGGGCACAACGGAATTGCACCCGGCTGTTGGTGCGGAAAGTGTGGCGAGCGCATACCTCATGCCTAGCGTTCGAGTGCTTCCAGACCTCGTGCTTGTCAGCTGCACGATCAACAATTTCTTGGTCGGAGATCTGGCCGGTGAGCTAGTGAGTCCGAATCGGTGCTTTGCGCAAGCCGCCTTCGGATCCCCAGTTGCATTGTGCCCGGCATGCAATTGGCTTCTGTGCGAGTACGAACGGATCGCCAATAGGGCTAAAGCTGAAAGTCTGACGGCCTTGGGATTTCACCTTCGAAGGACCGAACCGCATGGCTGATCTTCCCCTGAACCCGAACGAGGAATCCGCGCAAGCGGTCGTCGCGGCCGCAGTCGATGCCCTGCGCGATCTAGGCTACGACGCGGTCGTGGTGGTCATCAATCTGGGGCCTGGCGCAGACTACCATTGGTCGGCGTCGATGATGCCCAAGGAAGCGGTCGCATTAGTGCTGAAGAGCGAAGGCGCGGCCATCGAGCGAGATCTCACTTACCGAAAGTCGATCGCGGTGCACAATGCCTAAGATGACCGAACCCGAGCTGTTCGCCATGTCGGCCATCATAGGCCAGGCGTTGCAAGCCAGTGCCCCCTCGCCACACGAAGCAATGGCCATCCTGGTGATTGCGATGGGACGATTGCTGGGGCGCGAAGGCTTTGCCGACATCTCTCGCGACGAGGCGTTCGCAACCGTACTGAATGACGACACCAAAGAATTGTTCCTCTGGGGCTTCGACGAGGAACGTCGCCAGGGCCACGGGGTTCCGCGAAAGGCAAATTCATGATCCGTGAACGCTTCCAACGCGTGCGAACCGAACTGGTCACCATCGATGACAACGTCTATCGAGCGGTCTGCCAGTTCGAAGCCATCGAGTCTATCGAGCCCGAGACCCGCAAGGCCATCGGCGCCGTTAGTGATGCCCTCCGCAAGGTCATCAGCCTGTTGCTCAGAGTGATCGACTCGCTACCGTAACCACCCACACCAGGGGGGACCATGACACTACGTGACTCAACTAACCAGTTGAGACGGGCGTTGGACCGTCTCGAAAGGACCCTCACGCCATGCCCGTCAACCACCTCACCGAACGCGACCACCTCACCATCGAGCTCGCTCTCATCATCGAGGATCCGGCAGGCGTCGAGCAGCTCGACCTTGCCGCGGTCATCCTCGACATATTCCAGAACCGTCCCGCCCGCCAATGCGAACTCATGAAAGATAGTCTCTGGCGCTGGTCACGGCAGTGGCCGCGCAATTGCCCCGAGACGCAACGGTCACCCAAGGCTGAGAAGCCAGAGGGCAGCTAGCAAGAACAAGGGCAGGGTCAGATCCCCGATCCCCAAGTCGCCGAATAGTGGGGCCGGGTC
>JBAZMT010000155.1:0-2833 GCA_041649615.1 Parcubacteria group bacterium | reverse complement strand
GAAGTCCTTGAGCGCCGGGATCACGGTATTCTGGATGATCGGCACGAACGTGTTGCGCATCATCGGAGCGAGGCTGATCCCCATCTCGTTTTTCGCCGCCGCGAGTTGCGCCGTGATGGAGTCCCAAGCGTTGTCGAAGTCTGCCGCCGCCTTGATCCCTTCATCGCTGATGATGACGCCGAGATCGTGTGCCTCTTC
This sequence comes from Parcubacteria group bacterium, assembly GCA_041649615.1. Classification (GTDB taxonomy): domain Bacteria; phylum Patescibacteriota; class Minisyncoccia; order UBA6257; family Colwellbacteraceae; genus JALOAR01. The sequence goes on along the minus strand of JBAZMT010000155.1, from coordinate 2,635 downwards.
TCGGAGACGTTCGATCTCGTCACCGCCAGCCGCGATGATCGGCGCGACTTCCTTCCATCCGAGCCCCAGCGTCTTTGATGCGATCGAGTTCCGTTCAAGGACATCCGGAATCGTCGATAGGCGATCGAGCAACAGCGTGAACACGTCTTCCGGCGACTTGCCACGGATGTCCTCAAAGGTCAGCCCGAGCTTGGCGAGAGCCTCCGCGCCCTCCCCGGTGTCGTTCTCTAGCTCGGCCATGCGGCGGCTCAGACCATAGATCGCGGTCACGGCAGCGTCCGCACTGACCCCACAGAGGGTAGCGATGTACCGCCACTCCTGTAGCGATTTGGCAGAAAGACCAGTCTGTAGGCTCTGTGTCATGAGGTTGTCGGCGAACTGCCCGACGTTGACGGCGAGAGCAGTAACAGCCGCGCCGACAGCGACGATCGGACCCGTGACCCACTTCGTCATTGTGGTGCCGGTATCGGAGATCGACTTGCCAATTTTCTCTGTCTTCTGGCCGAAGTCTGTCAGGCTCTTGGACGCGGTATCGATCCCCTTCGACAAGCCAGCGAGGTCCGCCGTGATCCCGATTCCCAGAGTCCCAAGCAGTGTCGCCATATCAGCCTCGCTTGATGTGCTTCCTCACGTACTCGTCCTTGTAGAACGCTGCCCGATCCGGTGCCTCGTCAGCCGATGAAACGATGAGCGGTTTCGCCTTCGGCAAGGGCTTCTTCGCCAGCGCCGCGCCATACGTTCCGATCACCGCTTCGCCGATCATCTGTGTTCCCCTTCTCTGCTCCTCTTCGGCCATACCGAGATACCAGTACCAGTCCTCTATCGGATGGCCGTCGAGCCAGTAGTTCGGCGTCGTCCCCGGGTACAAGATCGACAGCCGCGCTAGTATCCGCCCGAGTTCGATACTCGTTATCCCTCGGGCGTTCCCGCTTCCCCCTTCTTCTCTTGCTCCTCTCTCGCACGCGTCTTCAGTGGTTCAAGCGTGAAGTCGATGAGCGCCATGAGTTGGTTCAAGTCTGCATTATCGAGCAACCAGTCCAGCGTGATCTCAGGATCGTGGACCTTGGCGATGCGCACAACGAGCGACAGCGCCTTGTCTAGCCGCTCTTCGCCTGAGTACTTCTCAATCTCATCCGCGAATCGCGCTGCTTCCATGAGGACACGGGCGGGGATCGTTGTCGCGTCGATCACCCGCCCGCCAAGTCGGGCCTGGCGCTGCTGTGGAGCCAGCTTATCGAAGTCCTTGATGATTGGGCCCATCGCCAGTTCCTTCTCTTTCTCCGGCATCATTCCTCCCTGTGCCTATTCCTTACGAGCTATGCTGCTCGTCGTAGATCTCGAACAGCTGTTCTCCAGCCGTCAGCGACGTATCCGGTACGCCGGTCATCGAGATCGGGCAGAGCATCGGATCGTCGGCGTCGTCACTCGGGAAGTTGAGGACGATCCCGGTTTCCGGCGTTGCCGAGAAGACCGTGATGCGGAAGATCTTCCCGGCGCTGTCCGTGTTCGTGAACCGGCAGACGCGGGCGGTGAACTCGGTGAGCCCGCCGCCCTTGAGGGTTCGGCTGGCAAGTGGCGTGTAGGTGTAGTTGACGTAGATCGTCCCGCCAGTCAGGATCGCGCCACGGGTGATCGTGATCGTGTCGCCCTCAACCTCGTTGACGAGCACCTCGGAAACCGTGATCGTGTCAGCCGTAACGGCCGTTACCGTCTTCACTCCGTTGTTGGCGGTTTCGGTGAATCCCGTCACGTAGATGTGATCCCCGACGGCTGGCTGTACGTCCCACGCGCCTGCGCTCAGGAAGTAGGCCGTCGTTCCCGTGACTGCGCAGACTGCCGTCGCGCCTTCGATCACCGTCGGGTACGCCCGCGCAATCGTGGTGTAGCCGTCCGCGTCGACGTTGATGATGTAGTCGCAGTCGCGGACGTAGGTCGTACCGCCCCCAGAGGCGCTCGTCGCGGAGATCGTAGCGACTTCCGTGCCTGCCCCATTGCGGTACGTCAGGATGTTCTCTGTCGTTCCGGTGAGGACGTGCTCCTCGTTTGTCACGGCAACCGGCGCAGCGGCAACTGTCGCGTGCGTCAGGACGCCAGAGTAGAACGATGAAATCTTCTCTAGGTTGACCTCCATGAGGTCGGCAGAGATCCCGCACTCCTCGTTTCGGATCGCCTCCATGATCGTGCCTGCGTTGTCGCTCTTGACCGTCACTTTGTCGAAGCGGTACTCCCACACGCCGTTGCGGATCGCCCCGATATCCACGAGCGCCCCGACGGTGGCCCCCATCTCGAACTTCGCCGATCCAAAGCGGATCGCATTCTCTACCTGAACCGAGGTCTGTGCCATGATTAGGCCTCCCTGTACGTGAGCTTGAAGTCCACGGGCACCGTGTAGCGCCCTGTCTCTGGATCTCGTAGGTCGAGATCGTTTACCTCGCTGCAATAGATGACGCGCAATCCTGCGGATGTGCCTTTCTTGCGGCCTGCGGCGACCGTGAGCGCCTGCGCGACTGCCCGCGCCTCATCATGCGTCGCCGCCCAGCACGTGACCTGAATGCGCACGGTGGCGAACGGGATCTCATCCGGACGGAAACGGCTGACCCGCGCGTAGGTGCAAGCCGGCAACGTCGGCACCTGC
>JBAZMT010000154.1:0-2845 GCA_041649615.1 Parcubacteria group bacterium | reverse complement strand
AAGATTCTTCACCTGCACAACGATGTTCACGATAGTATCCTCGAAGCCCGAAGGATCGACTGCGGAAACCAATTGCGCTTGCTCCTGCAATGAACGATAGGTATTGCGAAAGACGCTCCTTGTCTCATCATCGATTGTTTCCCCTTTACGTGTTCTCACTGCGATCACATTTCGACATGCACCGACCCTATTCAGGGCACCGATGTAGTCTGGTATGTCGATGATGTGCATCTGCTCTGCCAGCCGGTAGGTTGGTGATTCTTCGTCGATGGGAAGGCCTTCATTCAAATATTTCTCAACGATCGGGCTTCTCTGTTGTTCCAGATCCGTCACCAAATTCTCAATCTCCGCTTGCGTGAGCCGCGAGTCGAACGGATGTGGTTTCCATCCAAAGCGAGCCATCAAGGTGTTGTAGCGCTGACGCAAGCCAGTGATTTGATCAGCAGTGTCGGTCACCGCATCACCTCTACCCTCCCAAGCAACAGCTTCTTCTTTGTTCTCCATAAGATTATTATAACACAAAATTTGTACTATGTGGACAAGCATTCAGTTCTTTGTTTTAGGCTTATATAAGACAATACTCACTGGTCTATATCGACGCACACGTGTTGGCTGAGCGGCACAGTACATGACCTTTTGGATGAGCCCCAGACAACGTTTTTGAGGGTCGGATTTTTGGAATGGGAGGGCAAGACGGTCGGGGTTGGCTCATAAAAATAACTTACTCGCTGTTTCAGAATTGGGCCATAAAACTATATCTTGAGGATCGAATTGATCCTCAGGATTCTTCAAAATTAATTTTCTAATCTGTCCTGCTAGGTCTCGAACATTTTTAGCACCGTCTTTAAGTTGTAGTCGTGCCATTACATCTCTCAACAACTCAACATCTTCAATCCAGATCGAAATTTCTAAGGACATTTGATTGAGCTCTTCATAAAAGTTAACTAACTCTTTCTTATCAAGATACTTATCTTCATTGCCACGATATTTTATCCACTTCGAAAATAAACGAGCTATTATTTCAGCTTTCTGTCTTTGTAATTGCCGAAATCTGTAGTCTTCAATTTTCTTGTTATATTCGTGTTGTATAGACTGTTCTAATCGAATTGAAATCCATGTCGCTAAAGCCCATTGAAGCAGACCAAAAAGAAGGACCAATAGTGATACTCCCGACAACAACTGAATGAGAGTTAGCTGAATTATCGTCGTCATAAAGATGCGTTAGTCCAATTGAGTTTACACGATGCAGCAAACTCACGCATATTGGCTGGGGAGGAGGGATTCGAACCCCCGAATGCCTGCTCCAGAGGCAGGTGCCTTACCACTTGGCGACTCCCCAATGTGAAACGATGATAGCAGGAATGGGCTCTCGCCCGCCGTAGTCCCGCCGAAGGCGGGCGAAGGTGGGCTCCCCAATGCGGGCAGAGCATAGCAAATCCTCGCGCGGGCGAAAGCGACTCGTGCGCTTTCCCCTGCTCTGCGCTATACTGCATCTTCCTCCACCACCACTGCATGCTTATGAAACGAAGCTCAGCCATTGTTCTTCAGGGCATCCTTGTGCTCATCGGGATCAGCGCTCTCGCCTTCCTGCTCTGGGAACCGCACATCGAGGGCAGAAACGCGAACGCCACGCTCTTTCAGATTTACTTCAACGATCCCTTTCTGGCGTACGCGTACATCGCATCCATCCCGTTTTTTGTGGCGCTCTCTCAGGCATACACGATGCTCAGACATGCCGGAGAACGGAAGAAATTCGTGCGGGAGGCTGTGAAGGCCTTACGGATCATTCGCTATTGTGCGTTAATCATCATCGGCTTTGTCGCGGTGGGGGAAATTTACATTCTGCTCAGCACCGATGACCGGGCGGGCGGGGTGTTCATGGGCATCCTCATCACCTTCGGCGCGGTCGTGATCGCCGTTGCCGCAACACTCCTGAGACACAGATTGTCGAAATGCGCAGACAGGACGGCATAGCCGATAGAGATTATTCCTGACCGGCCAGTCTGCTCTTCCAGTCCAGCTACAGCATCACCTCCAGTTTACCCACCATCGCATTATGGATGGCAAAGGTCATGCGCAGCGATCGGCCGACTTTGGAGACATGCAGCACTCCCCCTTCGGCCTCATCCACTTTGTAGCCCAGCACAACGAGCGCCTTTTGCACCGCATCACTTCCATTGCCCATTACGGCATAATTGAAATAATTATTATTTTGTGTTATAATAACAAACGTGTCCGATAGCCAACCAATAGCATCCAATGAGCCTAAATTCATCGGTGCGCTGCGCATCGGAGAGAAAACTGTTCCAGTCAGCGCAGATTCACTGGAGATACTGATCGCCAAGACGCACGACGCCCTGCAGGGCGTGACCACGCCCGAAACCGTCATCGATGTGCACATTGAACAGTCGCACGATCTCCCTGAGCACCGTGCGCAACTGGCAAAGAGTCTTAATCGCCGTACGGGTCGGCCAAAGGTGGGCGGAGGCGTGCAATACTTTGAAGAGAGTCAGCAATTTCGCACGCACCCGGATGGCACGGTACTGATGCACGGCCCCCTGCGATCGCCATCTGCAACCATGAGCCTCACGACACGCATGCATCTGCTGCGGACCCTGCAGACCGACACAGCCACTCCGGCCGTACGGGGCGATATGCATTTCAAACGGGTGTCGCAGGCAGCGGAATCGACGCACTATACACCAGAGCAATTTCAAGTCCTTCTGCAAACATACGAATCATTGCCTGTAAACGAAGAGATCTCTGACATCCTCGTGCGGCGACTCTGTGCCGCCATGGGCGCCTGCGGCATCAAAACGGAGGAGAGTTGCGAAGGTCACGGTGC
>JBAZMT010000153.1:0-2848 GCA_041649615.1 Parcubacteria group bacterium | reverse complement strand
GACAGATATGGATACGCAGGCTATTTCTGATGTTCGCCCCCGTACTACCACTACTCGGGGTGGGAATCTTGTGTTGAGCGAAGGGCCTGTGTTGAACGGGAATGTGATGAGTCCGGCAGACTGGCGCAAGGAATTTGAACGATCGTGGAAGGCTCTACACCAAGCATAGCCAAAACCACTAATCCGGAAGAATGGGTGGTGGTGATGTTGAGTGCGCGTGCCGAAGGGGAAAACCCTACGGTGATCGAGGCCTCAATTCACCATTTGTTGCGCAACTCTGTGGTGTACATCCCCGCATCGGTGGTGAGTCTAGACGACGAAGTCAGCATCAACTACCTCATTGATGGGTACGCCTTCATTCGTCGGGATACTTTTACGGACGAGCGTTTCTATCGCTTGGAGGGATCGAAGTACATACAGTCAATCATCACCAAACCGTCAGCAGTAAGAGGTACGCGAGTCATTGCTTGCATCTCTGGCGCCGAGATCAATCGGATGCGGGAGATGGTTCGATTGCAGGAGGATCAGGGTATCGAGGTAGGGGATAGAGTGATGGTGACCTCGGGCCCTTACAAACGTATCGAAGCTACTGTCATTGAGGAGATCCCCGAGATGGGTTCGGTTCAGGTGCTGATTCACCTGCGGTCCAAAGAGTCTCTTGTGACGTTGCCGCGGTCGTGTCTGCGCCTGGAAGCTAAGGCTCCCTACTCCCCCTGGTTCGAGCGTGGCCGGGTGCTCTGTGCTTGGTTCCGGTCGGCTATGCCGGTACTGCTGTGGTCAGGGGACGCAGGGGAGATTCGGAGACTTCTGGATCAGTACCTTACGTTACATGGGTGGCTGCGTCGAATGGGTACTGTGGCGCAGCAGGTGAGAATACTCAAGGCGCCTTCGTTGGAGCCTGTGGGTTTGGACGAAAAAGCCTGTGAATACATCCAGTTATCTCAGTGGGTGGAGCAGATAAGACTGTTCCGTCTGGCTCTGAATGCGCAGGCGCCGATAGGGCCAGACCCCCTCCTTCAATCGCTAGTAGAGTCCTGGCAACGCATACAAAAGTGGACAGACAGATCAATTCACTTGCAGGCAGTCATTCCTCTAGTGTATACTGACCCGTTGCCTCTGCATACCTTGGTAGAACCTACAGAGAAGTGGGACTACCTACAACGTACTACAAATCGGGCGGCTCAACTATCGTCAGGGATTCGTAAGTTGAAGTCACGAAGCGTACTCGTTGACGGGAATAACATGGTGTGCCGGTGCGCTATGGCACCAGGCTTATCTGAGCTGTGCGATAAGAAGGGCCGTCCCACAGGAGGCATCGTGGGAACCCTTAACGCGTTGGCTGCCCTGAAGAAAAGGTACCCTGACGCCCAAATCTACTTCGTGTGGGACGGCTCGTCTCAACGGAGGCGTCTTCAGTTCCCAGAGTACAAAGCGGGAAGGGGCGAACCTAAGGCGACCTTCGAGGGGTCGTGGCTACGGGATGCCCTACCCTACTTCGGAATCACTCAGGTCACGCACCCAGAAGAAGAGGCTGACGATCTCATTGCCTCTATGGTGAAGGGGGCCTTAGTCGAGGGCAGCAATATCATCGTGTCTACGGACCGGGACTTGTTGCAGCTTGTCACCGAGACGACTCAGGTGCTGGTTCCTACCGTTGGTGCCGGCAAAGAGAAGCTGTACACACCTTCGGCGGTACGTGAAGAGTACGGGATTGACCCTGAGCTGCTTCCTCAGCTCAGAGCATTGAGTGGTGATACGAGTGACAACATCCCTGGGGTACCAGGATTTGGGCTGAAAACAGCTAGAAAAGTGCTTTCACCGTACAAGACGGTGGACAAATTGTTGCGTAGTAATATGGCTGAGTTGTCACAAACTCAGTACCGGAACTTGAAGTCTCATGCGAGTCAGATCCGCATGAATGCTGCCTTGATGACTTTGGTTCAGGATCTCCCATGTCTTCTGACACCGGCCAGTCCTGACCTAAAGGCCGCCACCCAGCGGCTCCAAGATGTAGATGCAAAGGTCGAGCGGGCGGTGCGGATCCTCATACCCGATCCGTGACCCCGCTCTGTTTTGAGCGAGGTTTGCGTGTCTACATCTGGTTACGTCATTCCTTTGGACCCTGCCAGCATGGCTAATCGCTTTGCTGAGGTTGACCGCAACATACAAGCCCTTGAGGAAGGACTCCTAGGCTTAGAGGATGGTGATGTGGACGATGATGTAGGTTGCAAAACCCTTGAGCAACTGTTGAGAGAGGGGAATTACGATTCGTTGCTCACCCCCTTGCTAGACCGCATACCGAGCCGAGAGGCCGACCTCATTAAGCTCTACTTCATCGACAAGAAAAGACAGGCGGACATTGCGCTCATCTTCGACGTGACCCAAGCAGCCGTCTCTTACCGCCTCGGAAGAGGGCTGAAGCGCATCAAGTTCCTGCTCTCAATTCCACATCTAGAGGAAGAGGAAATGCGGGAGGAACTACCTGGCGTTTTTAAGGATTCGATCGACGTCGACATCCTGGTGGGAATGTGGCACACCACCTGCCAGTCAGAGGTGGCGAAGATCCTGAACCTGACCCAGGGTCGAGTTCGGCATCGGTTCTTCTCTGCGATCACCACCCTGGAAGTGGCGGCAGCCAAGGATCCCCGGTACGAGAAATACTATCGGGTGTTCAAGACAATTTCGAACAAGAACTTCAATTTACTCAGGGAAGTTGTTTTGCCACAATGGCAGTCTAGAGGTCAAGATAAGTGCCAATGATGACGAGCCAGCAGAAAATCTGCACCCGGTGTCATAACCCTGGCACCTTCGGCAGGAACCCTAAGAGTAAGGATGGACTCAAGAGTTG
>JBAZMT010000152.1:0-2865 GCA_041649615.1 Parcubacteria group bacterium | reverse complement strand
GACTGGGAACTTCTGAATGACGTTCTTGGTCTCAAGGACGGTGAGTAGTCATGGCCGTCGGAGCGCGCGCACGGAATGTTCGCGTTATTGACGATTGGGGCCATCACGTCAAGTTCGTAAACGGCAGCACGGCACTGGAGGAAGGCGACATCGTCTGCGATTCCAGCGGCGTCCTCATTGAGGGAGCCGATAGCTGCACGACTGGCGTTATTGGCGTTGCTGGGTCGGATGCGGCGGCTGGCGAGACGATTACCGTCCTGACGGCTGGCCTGTTTGAGATTGATGCGGCCACGTCTTACGACGCGGCGCTGTACGACAAGATTTATCTTGCCAGTGCATCGACCGTTGACGCTGGGACGAGCGGCGACGTGCCGATTGGCCGGGTAGTGGAAGCTGATCCCGCATCGGGCGGATGGGTCCAATTCTTGCTGTGGTCTGTAGCGGAAATGGATGTCTCCGCTCGGAGCTAGGGGGCATAGCCATGGCTGATAACAAAGTCCTAGTCAAAGAGGATAGCAAGAGCGTCGGCGAGCCGGGGATGGCGAAGTTCACTCCCGACAAGCAGATCCGTCTGACGGAAGATGCGCGCGAGACGCTGAAACAATTGAAGAGGAAGCCGGGCCTGCTCTCACACGCGACCCTGCACGATCTGCGCGAGGCTGTCGGTGCCGATGCGTTCGATTCATTGACACTGGATCGGATGCACAAGCAGATGCTCGGTGGGTACGAAGAGTATCCCCCGCAGTGGGAGAAGATTGTCTCCAAGCGGACGAGCATCAATGACTTCCGAACGCGCTACTCGATTATTCGGTCTGGCTTCAACCGCCTGCCCGAAGTCAAGGAGAAGGAGAGCTACAAGGAAGTCCAGCACTCCGACGATCAGATTTCTTGGACTCCGGCCAAGTACGGTGCGATGTATGGCATCTCTTGGGAAGCGTCCACGTATGACGATCTTGGGATGCACGACTCGAACGTGGCGGAGCTTGGAAAAGCTGCGTCGCGCGGGCTTGACTACTTCTTCTTCTACACCTGTCTCGATGCGAACCCGACGAGCTATGACGGGTCGAACAACATCTTCGGGACGGTTGGGTCGAGTGCCGGAACGTTTGCGAACACGATGACGACTACGGGTCTGAACTACACGAACCTGGAGACGGCTGTTACGACCATGCTCCAGCAGACCCAGCTTGATTCGTCCTCGACGTTCACTGATGGCAACTACATGCCCGCGATGTACATTCCGAAGTACCTGATCGTTCATCCTTCGGATGTACTGACGGCGAAGCGGATGCTCTACTCGCCGAACTGGCCGGGCAAGGCTGACAACGATGTGAATGTCCTGCCCGAGCTTCAGATTCTGGTCACGCCGCATATCACCGCGACGCATTGGTATCTGATGGCCGATCCGGGCCAGGGCGCGAACACGATGGAGGCCGGTTTGTGGAGTGGAAACTCCAAGCCGGAACTCTTCTATGAGCCGAACAACACCGGCCATGGCTTCGCGTTCGACGAGATGCGCATGAAGATCCGAACGGTCTTCGGTGGCGGCGTTCTCGACCCGCGTGCTTGGATTCTCGGCTCTACCTGATAAGTAACCGGCGCGGATCTCTCTGCGTCGTCTCGCATCTCTTGGCGGGCCAGAGGCCGGGCTTTACGGCCACCTGGTAGCGGCCGAAGGCCCGCCACTCCACTACCAGGGAGCACAATGAATCGAACACGAAAGTACAGTCTGGATGAGTCTTTCTTCGACACGATAGATACCGAGAGCAAGGCATACTGGCTTGGGTTCATATCAGCAGATGGTTATGTGAACCACAGTGGTGTTGCCTTTGGCCTGAAGGCGACTGACGCTGGACACCTTGAGCGATTTCTGGCAGACCTAGGGTCTTCATCCCCAGTGAGATTCGGGACAAGCATTGTCAACGGGAAACAGCGCCAATACGCTCGCGCAAGTGTATGCTCAACAATGATGTCGGAATCTCTTATGGCTCTTGGAGTTACCAGAAACAAGTCACTTACTATATCCCCTTGCACGGCGATACCGCCTGAACTGGAGCGGCACTATTGGCGAGGGGTGTTCGATGGCGATGGCTGCATTATCCCCATGAAAAACAAACAGGCATACAGAATGTCTCTCGTTGGAACAAGAGCTATGCTCGATGGGTTTGCTGCTTTTGCTGATTTGCATACACATCTGCGCCCAGCGGTATCGAAGATCAAGAATGCGAATGCGTTCAGGATCTCATATTGTGGAGTTCAGGGAGTGCAGTTACTCGCTCGCTCTCTATATGATGAGGCGACGGTCTACTTGTCGCGCAAGAAAGAGACCGTCGATTCCCTTCTCTCCGTTACGCCGCTTGTCTCTAGAATAGTTGTTCATGCCAGGCGGCAACATGCAGTTGAACGCAGCGCATAGCTGCGCATGGAGGAGCAATGAAAAGGTTTGTTTGGTTGGCGCTGCTGTTGCTGCTGCCAATTGTGGCTTACGGAACGGAATTTACTCACTACACGAATCTCGCTTTCACTGGGTACTTCGCATTTGGCGAGGAGGGTTCTGAGACTGTCATCTTCGATTCGACGGGGTCGTTCACGATTCCTGACGACATCGATCTATCGTTTGGCGGGACTGGCAAGCCGGTTTCTATCGAGTGGACTACGGCAGACGCTAACGCGAACTGCCTGATTGTTGATCTGCCAACAGGCGGCTCGGTAGATGTTCCGGTGTTCGGTATTGTGTCTGCGGATGCGGACTTCGCGTATTTTAACGGAGTGGTCGAGCCGACGTTCTTCGTTGAGAACCTGGCTGGGACTGGCTACATCAATCTCAGCTTCTCTGGCACGACTCTAGCGCAGCTTGTTACTGGC
>JBAZMT010000151.1:0-2884 GCA_041649615.1 Parcubacteria group bacterium | reverse complement strand
GTTCGGACCCGCCGCCGAGCTGTAGAGGCTCGTCACGTCGAAGTATTCGGTATTGCTGGCCGCATCGGCGTATCGCTGAGCGACGTCCGAGAACGCCCCGAGCCCGTCGTTGATGAGCGACTCCCACGAGATGTCGAACTGCTTTCCCTTCTTCGTCAGCTGGATGTAGCGCCGCGAGTGGATCGGCTTCGGATCGACGAGGTACTCACCCTTCTCGCCGACTACCGGCAGACGCCCCGTCAATCCGTCGAGCATGTGGCGTTGATGGATGTTGAAGTTGAGCAGCGTTGAGACCTTCGTGTACGGACGCCACGGGGCCGCTGCGAAGCGGTAGCGAGCGAGCATCTCGTGCTCGATCACGGTACCGAACAGGTACGGGAAGTCGGACGTGGTGATGGCTTCACGTAGCAGGAACTCGTGGCGGTGTGCCGGGAGCCGTCCGGCGTTGCGGATGAGGTCTACCGCCTCCGCAATCTGCGCCTCCGTGAACCGGTTCCCGACCGGCAGGAAGGCATCCTGGCTCTGCATGGTTGCTACTTCCGCGAATAGTTTCTCAGGCATGGTTATCTCCTTCAGCGGTTGAGGGCTCCACCTGCTGGGCGACGAGTGCCAGGAGATCGTCAATGGCCTCGATAGCGCCGGCTAGGGCGTTCACCGTACCGATGGCTTTCTTCTTGGCCTCTTCGTATTCCTTACGCTTCGCAAGTAGAACCTCGCGCGTGATCATTGGCCCTCCCTACTAGGCCGCGTAGAGCTGAATCCAATACTGCGAGCCAGCGACCATGACGGAGATAGCCGCCGTCTTCCCGCCGCCCGTCTTGTCTGCCGCTGCGCCGCCGCAGGTCGTGGCCGCTTCGAGCTCCAGCAAGCACTCCTTCGTGCCAGCCGTGCCCGAGCTGTTGACGTGGATGGCCGAGCGGATTGCCGGCGTCGTGCCAGGTGCGCCCTCCATCATGATGTCGATGCCACGGACGAATGGGGCGATACCGCCGTTCTTGTTGTCCGTGTCAATCTTGAGCGCCGTCATGGACGATACGCTGACATCCGTCGCCTCGTCGCGCACTGCCTTGAACTCCGCGCAGGTGATCTCGCCGCCCGTGGCGATGAGGTTGTCCACGATGCGGAAGTTGATGCCGTGGATCTGTTCGCCAGCGGTGAGGAGCGTCTCAGGAGCGAAGCAGCCGCGCAACGCGACCGACTCACGCAGCGTCGTCGAGCCTTCAAGGAGCATGTTCCCGGCAGCCGTCGAGCCCGAGCCGAAGTTCAGGAAGCCGTCAACCGTCCCGTGCGCCTCGCAGTGGACCTTGACCGCTACGATGGTCGGCGTCGAGACGTGGGCCGTGACATCCCCGAGGACGTGGCCGAACGGTACGAAGTGACTCCAGTCTGTCTCGCCCGTCAGGATCGTCGTGTTGACTCCCGGGGCCTTCATGATCGCAACCGGGTCGCCAGCCTTGAGCGCCTTCGCGATACCGTCGCTCGTCCCGTCGCTCGTGCGCCCGAGGACGTTGAGGAACCAGATGCCCTCAGTGTCGAGAGCGATGAGATCCGTCGCCGCATCCGCGCTATTCAGCGCCACACCGACGAGTCCGGCATAGTCGCCGCCGCCGTCGATGATGCACGGGTCGCCCTTATCCACGAAGCCGTCCGCATGGTACGGGTGTACCAGGTACGTCTCTTCGATGGTGATGTGACGCCCTTCGTAGGTCGAGGAGCACTCCTCGCCCGCCGTCCGTCCAGTTGCAAGATACAGAGCAGGCATGTTCTAGCCTCCTATCGTCCGGCGATGGCGAGATCCGCCAGCCGCTCGGCCTTTTCCTTCCCTTCGCCATTCTGCAAGTGCATCGCAATGAGCGATTCCCGCAGCCGCGCCTTGCCGTCCGTGGTACCCGCCTGGCCCATGCCGGTGATGCCCCGCGGCTTGAGGGCTTCGATGTACGCCTTCTCTACTTTCGCGGCCTCCTTGACGAAACCGGCCAGGGCCTCTTTGTCAAGTTTCCCTTCTTTGAAAGGCGCTTCCTTCATCACGGAGGCGGTGATGCGCTCTCGTGAAACTTCAAGCAGAGTTGTCTCTTTCATCAACTCTGATGCGATAACCTCCCGTGCTTCCCGCAACATCGCTGCGATAGAAAGCGCCTTGTTCTCTTCCTTCAGTGTCGCTACTTCGGACTTGGAGGCTTCCAGAGCGGCGACCGCTTCCTTGAGTTCCATGCTGTTGTCCTCCTCCGGGCTCGCGTTTCCGGTCGCCCACTCGATGAATCTATCTGTTTCAGACTTCCCTTCGCTCTCAATGAACGTCGGGTTTGTCTTGTGGAATGCGTCCACTAGATTCTGTGCTTCTTTGCGGGCCGATTCATACAACGGAACAACAGTCCCGCCCGCCCCGGCCTTGGTCACGAAATCGAATCCGCCTGACGTGAACTTCTCGGCAACGCGAACGGATTCCCCGTTGACCTGCTTCGTCACGACGGAGCCCGCCGCGCGAATGCTCACGCCGATGTGTGGTCCCATCTCTTCGATGAGCGGCTGATACGGCTTGAAGACGCGCACGTCCGTGTAGAGCCCCGCGCCCTTCGGCCCAGTCTCTTCGTACACGGGATCGCTGACTGCCACGCCACAGAGATCACGCAAGCTGCGCTCTGGCCGCTCGCGCTCTTCCTTCGTTGACGGGTGATCCCAGAAGACTTGTGCGCCCTTGAACACGCCGCCGTCGCGCTTCAGTTGCTCGGCCTCATAGACGGCGCTCGATCCCTTGCCTGGGCCGATGATGCGCACGCGTACCGTCCCGTCAGACCGCAAGACCTTACCCATTCTGACCACCTACCTCGACGAGCGCCCCGTCCTCGTTGAAGGTCGCGGCCTCGATGATTGAGCCTTCCTCGCG
>JBAZMT010000150.1:0-2889 GCA_041649615.1 Parcubacteria group bacterium | reverse complement strand
CGCCCATTTTCAGCGTGGACCGCTTGACACAATTCCCGCGTGAGTGGCGAGCCGCCATCCAGATCGAGCACCGAGACAAGACCGACGGGCCTCGTTGGTACATCACGATCATGAACGTGGAGACAGGCCCCCTGATCTGCGTCTCCGTAGAGAAGCTGGGAATCAAGAGCGTCGATGACGCGCTGCCCCTTCAGAAGCACATCAACCGCATCGCAACCGACAGAATCCCCAACCAGTGGGATCACCTGCTGCGAGACTACTGAGGGATCCCCGGCAGCCAAAGGTTGCGAGCCTTACGTTCCGTTTCGCATCGGACCGCGTAAAGCCGCTCCTTCCAGTCGGGGTTCTCAAGCTCGAACGAGGCTAGATCACAGAGGCTGTTTTGCTTCCCGTCCTGTATCACACAGCTATCGACCGATCCCTCCTTCAGCGGATCAGCCTTGGAGTCAACCACAGTGACGTCGTAGTTGACGTCTACCCAATCGTAGAGGTCAGTGTTCTTGAGTGCTGCCTCGACTTCTTCTCGCGTCTCGGCTAGAACGGAGAAGTCGACGTCCATTGATACGCATACGGTGAACAGCTTCAACATCTGGACCTCACGATGTTAGACACCATTCTTCTCGGTGACGCTGTAGCACAGCTACAACAGCTTTCGCCCGGTAGTGTGCAGACCTGTGTAACGTCCCCTCCCTACTTCGGGATGCGAGACTACCACGTCGAAGGACAGATCGGACTGGAGGACACCCCGGAAGCCTACACCGAACGACTCGTGCAAGTCTTCCGTGAAGTGCACCGAGTGCTCAGAGACGACGGTACGCTCTGGCTCAACCTCGGGGACAGCTACCACGGGGGTGGTTACAACAACCAACGCCTCAACGGGCCCGAGTGGCTTGAGGCCCACGGCGGGGACCGCCGCCGCAGCCGCCAGGCAGACCGCATCCGGGCCAACCCCGACCTCAAACCCAAGGACCTCATCGGGATTCCCTGGCGAGTGGCCTTTGCCCTCCAAGCCGAGGGGTGGTGGCTCCGAGCGGACATCATCTGGGCCAAGGGCTCCTGCCTCCCAGAATCGGTCACAGACCGGCCTACGAGGGCCCACGAATACGTTTTCCTCCTGACCAAGGCTCAGAGCTACTACTACGACCAAGAGGCCGTCAGGGAGCCGCTGGCGGACTGTAACGCGCAACGCACCACGACCCACTACGAAACGGCTGAACGCTACGGGGCCGACAACGGGGGCAACACCGGCCTAGACTCTTTGGCCGCTCGGATGCGGACGGGAGAACACGTCACCCGGAACAAGCGGTCCGTGTGGCACATCAACCCACGCCCCTTTGCCGGAGCACACTTCGCCGTCATGCCCTCGGAACTGGCCGAGACGTGCATCAAGGCTGGGTCTAGCGAGAAGGGGTGTTGTGTGACTTGCGGGGCCCCTTTTCAAAGAGTGACCCGACGTCCTGAGCGTCCCTTGTACGAGAAGGGGATACAGCCCGATATGGAGCGCGGGCTGCACGTCGAGCACGGGATGGATCGCACAGGGATGAGTCATTACAGGTACAATCAATGGCTACAGGCCAATCCCACCAAAACCGTGGGGTGGGTCCCTACCTGTAACTGCCCCAACCCGTCTACCCGTCCCTGCCTGGTCCTTGACCCCTTCGCGGGTAGCGGGACGACCCTGGCCGTAGCCAAGAGCTTGGATCGCCACTATGTCGGGGTCGAACTGAACCCCGCATACATAGAAATCGCCCAAGAACGTCTTGCCCCTGCCCATGAAGCGGCGGACCAGCGGGCGTTCATTCACGAAATTGAAGGGTCCCTCATCCCCGGTTAGTGCTTATTCATGCTTGATCAGCGGCATGGGTCTCCTCAGCGGGCATCCCCAGCTCTTGCCGGGCGATCTCATCCCACAACTCGGGGCCCTGGGCCTCCAGCCAGTAGGCCGCCGTCACGGCCGCCTCATCATCGTCGGAGAACACGGCGTCCACCGTGTAGTACACCCCGAAGTCGTGGGGGTTCTCGGTGATGGTGAGAAGGCAGGGTAGCTCCTGCCCATCGTGCGCCGCCGAGTAATGCCGCCGGAGCTGAGCCTTGTAGGTGTTGCACTCCAAGGTGGCGCGGAGGACGTAGAGCGGGTTCGTGGTCTGGGCGCAATCCTCGCCCCAGGGGGAGGAGCCGATCATCATCTTCGACATGCCTCTACTAGTGAGCCCCCCGGAGAAAGTGAACCCAAAATCGTGCGTTCCACTCCACGGAGTCCTTTACGGGGCCCAGACGCCTCTTGGCTCGCTGAAGGGCCGTGGGGGTGAGCTTGGCTAGGGCCCTCCGCTCCCGGCGGTTACGCGGCCATGGAGGCGTCTTGACGGGCATCTCGTCCTGAAGCTGCCCCCAGTCGGTGGCCGTGATGCTTTCCCCTGGCCCAACTTGGACGTAACCCGCATGGGTTGGGCTCAAAAACACCAGCTCCTCCTTGAAATTACCCGGAGCCGGTGGAAGGGGATCGTGGATCAGATGGGTCCACTGATTCCGTCGTCTGGTGTACCGAATTCGCGGACAGGCCATGGGGCCGGTGTATGAAGTGATCATGGATACCTCACAAGACCCGCTCTCCCTGGCAGTGGAGCAGCTTACCCGGGAAGCTGCCGGGGATCAATGGGCACTGATCGATAGTGCCGCAAAATCATTGAGAGATTTTGGTGACCTCCTGCTCGTTGATGCCCGCCAGAGGATCGTGGCCTCGATGCTGGCTGCGGTCGGTCGCACCGTAGAGGTCCCTGACCTGGACATAGACGTCAAGCGCAAATCGTTGGTGGATGCCCTACAACAGGTCGTCGACCTACTGACTCCCGTAGAGGCGCCGGAGGTATTCGACACCGAGGACATCGCTCT
>JBAZMT010000149.1:0-2893 GCA_041649615.1 Parcubacteria group bacterium | reverse complement strand
CCGTTGGTTTGGAACCTCACCGAACAATCACACGACGTGACGGCGGCGAACTGCCTTCGGAAGTCTGGATGTACCAACGGTTCTCCGTGGCCGTTCAACAACACGGACGGCTGGTGCTCTCGCATTGCCGGGATGAGTTTCTCGAATACCTCCCACGGCATGGAATGCACCTGGTAATCAGGCAGCACCCGCGTGCAATGGCCGCACCGCAAATTGCAGGCCGTGGTGGTCTCGATGTGGAGAACCGTCAAGCGGTGTTCCATGCTCAGCCTCCGGCGTGTGCCCGATGATTGCCAGTGAAGTTAATTGGGTTGAAAGCCATGTCCCAACTGTCCTGTCGCTCGAATCCTTTGATCGTGAAGTTTGCTTGTGGCATGCCAGGAACGTGGGCTATGTGATAGATCACGGTGTCACGCAGTTCCCTAAGTTTTGCCCGGCGAATCTCTTGAAGCAGGAAACCATCTTCGGCGCCGTACCCGCAACAACGATCGTCGTACCGTATCCGCTCCCAGTTCTCCCGACACATCGCCACCATACCGGTAGCCCCCAGGTCTTCGTGGCTCTTGGAGCACTGGCTGAAGTGAGCGATATTGGTCTTGGTCGATCGGATGTGGCATCGCTCGTTGCGGTTGGCAAAGGAGGATGCCATCCAGTAGACAGGAACGGCCGCCTCGTTGGTCGCTACATCCAAGCACCGCTGCCACGCCTTGGCCGTGTAGGCAATATCGGGGTCCGTCACGATGATCGGATCAAAGCCGGCCTTGACGGCAGCCGCAATCCCAGCGTTCTTCGTGCGTGACAGCGAGAAGACCGGCTTGCCGTTGCGTGTTGGCAACTGCTCTTTCGGGAAAATCACGCATTCCGCATAGGCCGGCACGTCGTGCTGCTCTGCCGTTACCACGATTACGCGGCACCGCGATTCACGGTAGAAGTTGTCGTTCCACGCGAAGTGGTCCGCCAGCCGCTGGAGCGGGATTGGGTTGGAGGAATGTCGGTTGCGGTAGAACACGAATACCACAGCCGGCCTGCCCAGGTTTCTTCGCGGCGGGTCGTCCAACATCGCCTGGCGCCACGCGATAGCCCTCGCCTTGGCTTCCTGGTCGAAAGAAGTAATCCCTCCGCACTTCAACTGGCATCGACGACATGCCTCTGGGGCATTTGCCGTCATCGCTTCTCGGCACATCGCCCGCCGGAGTTCACCCCATCGTTCGATGAGTGTGTCAAAGGTGCTGGTGAAGACGTTGCCGACGCTCGCCAATCCTCGCCAGTCGTAGCAGCAAGGATGCACGTTCCCGAAGTAATCGACGATGAACTCAGTAAACGGCCTGGTGCATGGCGTAGAAGTCTCCGCACCGAGGCCGACCAGCCGCTTGTCGAGAGGCCACGAGTGAACCTGCACGTTGGCGCACGCCCGACGCAACGACGGTATATTGACTGGCCGGTGCCCCGACTGCGTGTAGTCCGTCACGTGAATCTGACCGAACGCTGCAAAGTCCGAGCAGTCGGCAGGAAGTAGCGTGCCGTTCGTCCAGAGCAGAAAGCGGGCCTGCGGCGTGATGGCCTTGATCTGTCGCATCAAGAGGAACATGCGATCCTTGGCGAGGAGCGGCTCATTGTAGTAGTGCCACGCCACCAGGCCGGTGAATCCCCGCTTGTAGAATCGCGTAGCAAACCGGACGATCATGCCGTCATTCAGGACGCGGTGCGTGTCGGTGTGCGCGTACCGCTCTGCGTTCTTGTTCGGACATGCCGTATGGACGTGGCCGAGATTGCAGTCGCGGCAGAGTTCGATAGACAGAAGTTGGGTCAGTGCGGGCATCACGCAAACTCGATTGGATTGGATTCGTAGTAGCTTTCGCCGGCAGTTTCTATCGAGGTCATCGCGGCCCACAGTGACATGATGCCGCCAACGATCCCGTCAATTTTTCCCTCTGCCCCTTCCTTTGGCTTCACTGGCCGGATGTTCCCGCTGGCATCCGTGTAGACCTCCACGTTCTCAGCACACCAAGTCAACACCGGATGGTTGCCGTGGTGGAGCTTGCCTTCGATCATCAGTTTGGCAAACTCCTTTGAGGGCTCGTTGAAGTTCTTCAGCGTCTGGCCAAACTCCACCATCGGAAGTCCATCCGCCTCTAGGCGTGTCCTGGTGGCGTTGGCGTTCCATGGGTCGAAGGCGAGTCGCCGCAACTCAAACCGCTTGGCATCGTCTCGGATGGCCGCTTCCACGAAGTCGTAGTCCACTGACCCCCGGGGCGTAACCGTGACAAAGCCACCGGCAGCCCACTGCGCGTATGGAATGCGGTTCTTCCGCTCCTGCTCCTCTGCTGTCTTCTCGGGAATCCAAAACCGTGGCAGCAGCTTGAATACGCCGTCGTCTTGCGGAAACGTATAGACGCAGGTCGTTAGGTCGTACTTGGCCGACAAGTCAAGCCCGCCTCCACACGGTTGACCGTAGAGCGCTTCCTCAGCCACAACGCCAGCCGATGCCAGCCACTTCTCCGGAGCTAGCCATCGGGACCGCTGCTTCGTGCGAATGTTGAGGTGTAGTCGCTGGAACGTCGGACGAAAGCCGAGATCGTCAATCGCCCGCTTGCATTCGTGCTCCAGGTAGGACACCGGAACGCTGATACCGAGGTTCGGGTTTGCCTTTGCCCACACCTTCGGGTCCGTCCAGTCATCCTGGATCGTGGCCTCATAGACGACCGGCAGAAAGGCTGGGTCGTCGATTCCGGCAGTCCTATCCAGCGAGTTCGCCGCAACCTTCTTGGCGTAGTCGTGTTTCTGATTGCAGACCGAGCCCTCCCGCTCGTAGTCGGCCGTGGTGAGGTGGACGCAAAGCGGCTGGAGTCGCTTCCCCATCCCGGTCATCAAGACCTCGGTCAACTCCGGCGTC
>JBAZMT010000148.1:0-2906 GCA_041649615.1 Parcubacteria group bacterium | reverse complement strand
GCGCCCGGCTCGATCACGTCGCCGTAGGCGTCCGCGTTGCCGAAGACGGAGGCGTAGCCCTCGAACTGCCCGTCTTCAGATAGCTCATCCACGCGCAGCTCAAAGCGGAAGTCCCTCGTTTCGAGCTGGTCGCGCGCAGGCTGAAGCCCCGGCCCGGTGGCCGGCTCGTTTGTGCCGCTCATCGTGCTACTCCTCTTCTTCCTTGGAGGGCTCGTTCGGAGCCCCGCCTACGGGGGTCTTCTGGAGTTCGTCCCCGTCCTTATGCGGCGGGCGGTTCTCCATCTGTCGTATCTCGTTACCGGTGATCCAGCCGCCCTGCCGCGCGTTCTTGTAGCCGCGATAGCGGGTACTGGGGTCGAAGCGGATTAGGCCGTCTGCCAGGTGCTCACAGAACAGGCCCGCGTCGTCGGGGAACAAGTCGGGATCGGCGTTGAAGGCTTGGTCGATAGTCGTGTAGATCCAGCCCAGGCCGAAGGTCAAAAGCTGGGTCCAGTCTTGATCGGTCATGCCCTGCTCGCCCAAGCAGAGAAAGGCGGGGGGAACGCCGTAGATCATTGCGATCTGCCGGGCTGTGAATTGATTCGTTTCGACGAACTGCGCATCTTCGAGCGAAACGGGGAGATCCTTAACCTTCGCGCCGCCACCGACCACTCCGGTCTTAGAGGCGTTCTCCCAGCCCTTGTGAGTCTCGTTCCAGACTTCGACTTGCTCTTTCGCCTGTTCCTTGGTGATCTCGTTGGGAAACTCCAGCACGACGCCTGGGCGGGCACCGTTATCGAAGTGGCGGGTCTCGAAGCCGATCCGCTTCACCCCGGCCGAGATAGCCATGCGCGCAGAGGTGATGGGGGCGATGCCCTCCGGCCCGCCGCTGAGCGAGGGGCCGCGCATGAAGATGATCTCGGACTGTGTACGCATCGCTGGGCTGGCAGCCGATTCGCACTCGTCGCGGAACACCAGCCGCCCGGCCTTACGCTCCGTTGTGACCTTCGCCGGATCGAGCACCATCAGCGCCCTCACGCGGTCGCGCACCTTGAACTTCCGCACATAGGCTTTGCCGCTCCCAGCGAGTGAGAGAGCGATGTCGGAGCGGAATGTGGCCGGGCCACACTCATCGCTCGGGCGCTTGTGCAGGAGCGTCCACTGCCAGGAGTCCTTGGCTTTGTCTCTTACCTCTCCGTCCGAATAGACGAGCTGGGGAGTCATGCCGACGCCCTGCGCGATGCGGAGCAGTACCCCGAGCAGGGCCGGGAGACCAAGCGCCTGGTCGAGCGTGAGTAGTCCGCCCGAGAGCAGCCAGGATTCGGGCGGGGGCGAACTCCAAGGCCAGTCGTCTATGACCCCGGCCTTCTTGCCCCAGGGCCACCGTAATTTCAGTTTCATGCCACCATCACCCAAGGTTCGGGGGCTTCGACCGTCGCGTTGTCGGCGACGGCTACCGAATGCACCATCGCGGCTGCCGTCAGTGCGTCGATCACCCGGCGCCTTGCCGCCTCATTCGTCACCTGCCTAGCCTGCTTCGGACGGTCGAACCGTGTGTCGCCGTACTCAAGCGTCCGGGCGATGGCGTTGAGGCAGTGCTCCGTCAACCCCTGGTCGCCGGTATGCTTGAGCCAGCCTTGTCGCAGCGCCTCCATGAAGCGGTCGTAATCGTCGATAGCAAATGAGTTGGACTGGCCACGATCGACCACCGTGCAGCCCAACTCGCTCTCGGCCCACGAGGCGATATCCTCAGCCCGCGACGTGTCCATGACGAGGGTGTGGATCGGGCCTTTCGCGTGTTCATCTCGTAGCGCTTTCTTTACCCGCTCCGGATCTAGCATGGAGCCGTTGCGGGGGGGCTCGAGGATCGTTGCGGGGCCGAGCAAGCGGTACTCGTCATCACGCCACCAGAAGGGCACGAGCGCCGTCGTATCCCACTTCCACGCCACGTCCAGCCCGCACGCCTTCGGTAGCCCCTCGGGGATGTGTTCGTCCGTCTTGGCCGCGTACCATTCAGCCTCAGTGATCGCGGCCTCATCAGCTCGCGTAGGGAGATTGCACGCGAAGCGGCGCCAATGGGAGAGGGTCATCGTCGGCGACTCGCGCTTCGCCCGCAGACTTTCGATCGTGATACCGGAAAATGGGTTAGCTGCCTTGACGAGTGCGAGGTCTTCAACGTCACCCTCCTCGGGGACCGCCCAATCGTGTAACACGACACGATCGGAACGGCAGCGGGTAAAGCAGGAGCTGCGCTCTACAACCGGAGTGCTCTTGCGTATCCGAGCGCGGGTCTCCTCGAACTCGCCGCCAGGCTCGCCGGCGGTGGAGATGGTCGCGAGCTGGCCGCCGCGTTTCCCCAGCTTCCCGCTCCATGTGCGATAGAGCTTCAGGGAGCGATGACGGTGCAACTCGTCAAGGAAGGCGTCGGTAGGTATGATCCCGTCCCCCGTGTTGTCGTCGGCAGCAAAGACTTGGATGCGGCCAGCTGTGTCCAGGTTCTTGATCCGCCGATAGCCCTCCTGACACTTCATGAATGACTTGAGCCGCTTCGATCCGAGCACGAAACCCTCAGCCTGGCGATAGCCGATCTCGGCTTGATCACGGGAGGAAGCGGCCCAAGGTATCCCGGCCCGGCGGCGGTATTCGAGCAGATAGATAGCGAGGCCCGCGAGGCTCGTGGTCTTAGTGTTCCCCTCGGGCACTACTAGCCAGCACTCGGGGATGCCCGCGAAGTAGTCGCCGAGGAATGCGCCGAAGAACGGCTCGACAATCCAAGGCTCACCATTGTCCAGCTCCAGCTCGTACGCCCACGCCTTGAAGTGGTCCAGCGTGAAGGGCGCGGCTCCGTTTGCCGCTTTGGGGATATATGGTTCGCTCATCTTGCTCGGGGGGCATCGATCGCGCCGTGGCAGGGCGCGCAGGCCGAT
>JBAZMT010000147.1:0-2906 GCA_041649615.1 Parcubacteria group bacterium | reverse complement strand
GCGCTGTTGGACTCAATCGTGATGTCATCCGTCGCCGTCAGCGTGAAATCGTCAGATGGCGTGATGGTGAACGAGCCCGTCGTGAACCCAAACGTCCCCGTCGTAGTCCAGCCGACGTTCTTCGTGGACCCGGCATGAGTAATCGCCAGGTTGCCCGTCGTGTCACTCACGGCGAACTTGATGTACGCGCCCGAGTCATACCCGACAGTGAAGTTAGGCGTATACGCAATGAACGACGTGGAGTTGGTGAACAACGCCGTCGCCGCCGTGTGCGCAAACGTGCCCGTGATGTTGAAGTTGCCGCTAGAGTCGATGATCGTGGTTTCGCTGCCCGACGCGCCGATCCCAAGAGAGAGAACGGAAAGATCGCCGAAGTGTGACCACTCGGTTGCCGACACCGGGAGCGCAAGCACGGCCAACGCCAGAATGAGGAGTAGTACCCTCTTCATTGTATCTCCTTTAGAGATGGGGGCGGGAGTGCCCGCCCCCTGTGTCAGCCTATCTACTAGGTCGAACCAAGCACCCAAGCGCGCGGGTCGAGAACGCCGCCGCCGAAGATCGTGCGGATCTTCATGCGCATCTCGTCAAACGCAAACCCGTGGCCCGTGTTGTTCGGCTCATAGAACAGCTCAGGCGTGGCGTTGCTGCCCCACAGCCCGGCTTCCATCGTGTTCGCGCCCTGGCCCGGATCGGCCATCAGATACCAGTGGGTCGCCGTGATGAACGGCGTCACCAGGATCTCAAGCTCAGGCAGGACATTGACATCGTTGTCCGCCTTGCCCGGCCACTGAGGCGAGTACAGCATCCGCTTCGCCGTCAACACGTCCGAAGGATGAACGATCAGGTACTTCGGAATGTACATCGCGGGCATGTAGGCAGCGTCCGTGAACGACGCCACAGCAGCCGAGTCAAGTTGCGTCTGCTGAAGCATGGTCGTGACAGCCGTTTCCAGGTTCGTGTAGTTCAACCCGGTCGTCGTCATCGTGTTCGCAAACGTCCCCGCGCTGGACCCAACCGTGCCGAAGATGTTGTTCGACCCGTCATAGCTCGTCGGGTTCGCATCAAGGCAGGTGTAGAAGAAGAAGTAGTCCAGCGTGCGCGAAGCAGCCTTTCCAAGCTCCTCCACGTTGGAGTCGTGCATCCCAAGGTCGTCATACGTGGACGCCTCAAACGAGATGCCGTACATCGCGCCGTACTTCTTCGGAGCCCAACTGATCGAATCGTCGGAGTGCTGGACTTCCTTGTAGCTCTCCTTCTCTTTCACTTCGGGCAGGCGGTTGAAGCCAGACCGAATGATCGAGTAGCGAGTGCGGAAGTCGTTCACGCCCGTCCGCTTGGAGACAATCTTCTCCCACTGGGGAGCATAGTCCTGATAGCCGCCAAGCATCTGCTTGTGCATCCGGTCCAGCGTCAGCGAGTCAAACGCATCCGCGCCAACAGCTTCGCGCAGATCAGCAAGCGACGCACGGGACAGAAGCCCAGGCTTCTTCTTCAACTGCTTCAGCGTCTCGCGCGCATCCTCCGTCAGACGGACCTGCTTGTCGGGAGTGAACTTTACCATCCCGTCTTCGCGGACGCTCTGGCTATTCTCAGGAGTCAGAACCTTGTTATCAGCCATCGCTCCTCCTAGCTGCGAGCGTCAATGTCGCCCTCGGCCACAGACCAAAGGACGAACTGCACCCAGCCGCCGTCAGCCGGATCGGCTTCCGTCACATACCCGACAGGCTTGTCACCACTCGTCCCGGCATCAAGCGTAGAGGCCGAAGCCAGATACACCTTGTCGCCGAATCCGAAGTTGGTGCTCGTCGCCGCGTCGGCCTCAAAGATGCCCGCCGTCAAGACCGTTACGATCTCGCTGGCATCAGCATCCGAGGCAACAACGCCAAGCACACCAGACGTGCAGCTATCAGCGCCCTCAACAAGGACGTTGCTGGAAACATAGACGATGTCTCCCTCTTCCAGCGCAGTGCTGCCGTTGACGAACTTGACGTGATGGCCCCAGTCGTCAATTACACGGAAGTTCCGTGCGCGTGCCCCGACGGCCATTACTTGTCACCGTCCTTCACTCCGAGAACGTCCTGAAGCAAAGCCCAGTCGCTGTCATTGGCGCTCTCGTCGGACTCCTCAACGACTCCCGAAACCTTGGGCGTCTCCGCAAGGGAAGCCGCAAGGTCCTCGTAGTCCTTCATCACAGCGGCCACAGCCGCCTCTTCAGCAATCTTGTCAGCAAAGTGATCCCGCACGCGCTTCTTCAAGCTCTCATGCAGCTTCGACTCGCCGAGCTTCTTTTCAAGCAGACCCTGGCTCTCCAAGACGGCGATCTTGTGAAGGGCCGCGTCGCGGTCCTTCACAGCCTTCGCCAACTCGCTATGAGCCTCTTCAAGGTCTACCTTCATCTTCTCTACAGTCCCCTGCTCCTGAAGCTCATCGGCCACGGAGGCACGAACCTCATTGGCAAACTCCTCCAAGAGCTTGGGATAGGCTTTCTTCAAGTCCTCAATCGTGTTGAGGTCCATGTGATCTCCTCCATCGGGCTCCAACGCTTCCAGCACTTCGCCAATCCCGCCGCGTGCGCCAGCCCGAAAAACGGTGTCGCACGTCCACGGGATCTCGCTGTCCACGTCCTCCACGATGAAGCCTTCCTGGCCCTCCGCTGTACCACGGTTGACCTTCCCCTTTCCATTGATGGAAAGCTTCACCAGATGAGGTGCGTGTTTGACGAGTCGCTGTAGGTGCGGGTCGATGGCGTGGAACTCGCCAACAATCGCGTCTCGGCCTGTAGGCCCCGCGCCCTCCGCGAAGCGGACGTTGCGGTACACGCCGTTATAGTCCGTGACGCTCGGGTTAGTGATGTGGCCGTTGAGCGACCCCGCTCCTTCAAGCAGAGGTGCCAACTTCCGAAGCAG
>JBAZMT010000146.1:0-2934 GCA_041649615.1 Parcubacteria group bacterium | reverse complement strand
AACACCTCTCCGATGTCGGCATGGGTGGCGTGCACGACGTGGTGCTGGGTGCCCAAGGCCTTGGCCATCGTGGTCTGGAAGCCGCTTTCGTCGTAGTGGGCATCTGCAAACGCGATCGAGAACGTCTCGAGGGGATTGGTCGTTTGGCTCCGGATGATCGCCGTAACAGTCGACGAATCCAGTCCTCCGCTCAGGTAGGCACCCACGGGGACGTCCGCCCGAAGCCGGACCCGCGTGGCGTCGATGAGCAGGTCCCGCAGCTCCTCCGCATACTCCTGCGTGGATCGCAGGGGCACGGCATCGTCCTCTGGAAAGGCCATCTCCCAGTAGCGCTCGAGCGTGATCCGGCCGCCCTTGACGAGCATGGAGTGGCCGGGAGGCAACTCAGCGATCCCTCGGAAGAACGTCCTCGGTGAAAGAGTGCTCCAGAACGTGAAGATCTGGTCTAGAGCCACCGGATCGGGGGACGCGATGACGCCGGGATGGGCGAGGATCGCCTTGATCTCGGAGCCGAAGACCAAGGCGCCGTCAGCCTCGGTGTAGAAGAGAGGACGAACGCCCAGACGATCGCGGGCAATGAACAAGGTGCGGTCCTGGCTGTCCCAGATGGCCATCGCGAACTGGCCGTTGAAGCGAGACAGGCAGTCCGGGCCGTACTCTTCATACGCGTGAAGGACGACTTCCGTGTCGCACGTGGTAGAGAACCGGTGTCCCCGGCTCTCCAGCTCGAGTCTTAGCTCCGGATGATTGAAGATCTCCCCGTTGAACACGATCCACAGGGATTCACCTTCGTTGGAGATCGGCTGCTGGCCGGTGCTCAGGTCGATGATGCTCAGGCGCGCATTCCCGAGACCCACGTGATCGTCAAGGTATATCCCGAACTGGTCGGGCCCCCGGTGACGGATCGTTCCGAGCATCGAGCGGAGGGTCGGCTCCTCCACTGGCCGAGCCCCGCGAAGAGCGCAGATTCCCACGATGCCGCACATCTAGCGCGGTCTCCGATGGGTGGCTGAGCGATTCATTGGCTCGCCTCTCGCATAGCTGGCCCGATGTAACCGGGCAGAGCAGCTTCTCTCTGCTTCTGCGTTGACTAGTCGCCCTTGCCTGTCAGCGAAGTAGAATCGCCCTTCCCGTCGATGACATCGATAATCCTCTGCCCAAACAAAGGGGCGACCCTTCCTCCGAAGTCAGGGGTTGGGTGCGGGTTGTCTGGCCCGCTCGCGTACTCCGGTTTCAGGTAGTAGCCGCCCTCGGTCTCGAGTTCGTAGAAGTCCCACAAGAAGATGTTGTCGCCGGGTTCGTCCCACTCCGCCTTGACCCAGTCGAAGAACTCCCGGGTGCGCCGTGCCTCTTCTGGAGACGTGGTCGCTTCGGTCAATGCGGCGCCCGTCCAGACGATGAACTTCGTGTCGGGAAACGAGCGCATTTTCTCCTTGAGCTCGGCATACTGCAGCTTGTAGTTCTCGAGACGCTTCTCGCTGGAGTCGACGTCCGCGGTGCCGGTGTCGGGGAGGATGCTCCCGACTGGGTAGCAGTGCTTCCAGATGATGACGTCATACTCCTTCGTCAGCATCTCGAGCGTGGGCTCGCCCTGATAGGACGCGTCTCCCGCATGCTTCACCCAGATGTCGTAGTAGTCATACGGGTAGTTGGCCCAAGGGTAGCCCTCGCTTGTCGTGGGGAAGCTCATCTCCTCTATCTCGTAACTTGTGTTGTTCTTCTTGTTGTAGCTGTCTACCCAGCTTCTTACGTCGCTCTTGCCGAAGATCTTGGACATCAGTTTGGACGTGTTGCCAATCCAAACCACGTGCCCGGTACTGTGATGAAGGAACACGATTCGTGCTGTCATCGAGGCACCATCTCCTGATCGGCTGTCGTCCCGGGAGCATCCCGCCATGAGTACGAGCCCAATCGCCAAAGCGAGAATGAGAAGGAGCTTCTGTCTGATTCTCGTCACCTCTCTCACCACCCGTCACACAGTATTTGAACGGTGGAAGGTCGATGGTGCGTGGCTACCGCAGACCGATCCTGGTGACCACATTGTTGGCCCTCTCAGGTACCGCCGCTCTGCTTGCCGATAATGAACGAGCTCAGCTTACGGACGGAATTAAAGTTGTCGGGAACGAGCTCATCGTCGGCCACGGAGATGCTGAACTCCTCTTCTACCCAATGCAGCAGCTCTATGAAGGCGAAAGAGTCGATGATGCCCAGTTCAAGGAATGACGCATCATCTGCGTAGTCAAACCCTTCGTCGCTGAACAAAAAGTTCCGTGAGAGGTACTCGCGGATCTTGACTGCAACAGCGTCGTATGCCTCCAAAGCCGTTCCTCGCGCCTTCCGTGTTGATGGTTCCCACTGACGATTAGATAGTCTATCCGCGCGGAGTGAAATTTGTTAGCGTGGATGCTCCAAGCACCGGGAGGAGGTCTCTGTGATGCGGTCTTGGCAGCCTCGATGTCTCTTGAGCGCGACCGAGGCAAGGCAAGCAGATCCGAGTCAAGAACGCGATTCCCGATTCCTCGCAGACCTCGGTTACACCGCGACACACGGTCTTTGCGGGGATCAGTGGTGAGTCGCTTGAACGCCCTGGTTCAAGCACGTCACCAGCTGCGCGATTGCTGTCTTCGCCTGGGCATCCGGCGCGCTCGCCGCGCCGGGGCCGTCATTGGCGACAACTGCACCTTCTCAGGCCTCCCGGAGTTTGGCTCCGAACCCTACTTGATCAGCATCGGGAGCAACGTGAGATTCTCCTCCCGCGTTGTGATGATCACGCACGACGGCGGCATCCGGGTGATCCACACTCTCGATCCCGAGCGGTACGGGAAGGTGCACAAGTTCGGCCGGATCGACATTCGAGACAACTGCGTCATCGGGTGGGGAGCCATCATCCTCCCGGGGGTGACCATCGGACCGGATTGCGTGATCGCTGCAGGC
>JBAZMT010000145.1:0-2945 GCA_041649615.1 Parcubacteria group bacterium | reverse complement strand
CGACGCCTACGTCAAGCAGGGCATCCGCGACGGCGCGCCCACGAACACGATGCTCGGCCTTCCCTTCGACACCGACTTGGCGAAGACCTACCCCGAGTGCCGCCTCGTCGTCGTCAAGAAGGTCGCCACCTGCGAGAACCTCCTCGAGGTCTTCCACTCGTTGCTCAAGGACAAGCTGAACATCAAGAAGATGACCTTCACCTCCGGCGACAACGCCGCGTCGATGGAGTTCTAGGTCTAGACGGAGCCCCCCCCCTCCTCGAAGCCGCCCGGCGCGCCGGGCGGCTTTTTTACTTGCATTCTATGTGCGGATGACTTAAAGTCACGTGCATATCAATTCAGGGAGGCACGATGTCTGGAACAAGCACCAATTTGACCATTCGCATGGACAGCGCTCTCAAGCAAGAGGCGGACGCGTTGTTTTCCGACCTTGGCATGAACATGTCCACGGCGTTCAACGTCTTCGTGCGCCAGGCGATCCGTGTGCAGGGGCTGCCGTTTGAGGTCACTCGCGAAGTTCCCGGCGACGAGACGCTTGAGGCCATGCGCGAGGCAGAACGCATCGCCCGAGATCCGAAGGTCAAAGGCTTCAAGGACATGAAGGGTCTCTTGAAAGACTTGAACGCATGACCTACGAAGTCAGCGACAACGTCCTCGTCCTGACCTTGACCCGAACTGGAACCCATAGCGATCTCTTCAAATGAAGCGTCAACGCATCGGCGAACTGGCGTTGTCGTCGTTCTGCCTGAGCGCGACCGCGTTCGGCGCGGGGCTGCGCGGCGACGCCATGTTCCGGCTCTACGATGATTTCCGCGAGGCGGGAGGCGACTTCTTCGACACGGCCCACTGCTATTGTTTCTGGCTTGAGGACGGCGCGGGTTCGAGCGAGCGCGCGCTCGGCGAATGCCTGCGTCGCAACGGCGATGGCGGGAAGGTCTTCATCGGAACGAAGGGCGGCCATCCGGCGGTGCCGCCGAAATACCCGCGCCCAGACGCCTTTCTGGCGCCGGAAGTCCTCGCGTCCGACATTCAGGAGAGCCAGGATCGACTGGGCGTCGAGCGGATCGACCTCTATTTTCTGCACCGCGACGACCCGCGCGTGCCCGTGTCGGAAATCCTTTCGGTCTTGAACGCCGAGGCCGATCGGGGGCGCATCCGCTGCCTCGGCGCGAGCAACTGGTCGACCCGCCGCATCGAGGAAGCCAATGTCTACGCGGCGCGTCACGGCCTGCGCGGTTTCGTGGCCTCCCAGCCCCAATGGAGCCTGGCGCTCCCGAATGCTTCGGGCGACCCGACGATGAAGTCCGTCACGCCCGAAGACGAGGCTTGGCACGCGCGGCACCAGTTGCC
This sequence comes from Parcubacteria group bacterium, assembly GCA_041649615.1. GTDB lineage: Bacteria > Patescibacteriota > Minisyncoccia > UBA6257 > Colwellbacteraceae > JALOAR01. The sequence goes on along the minus strand of JBAZMT010000145.1, from coordinate 1,595 downwards.
CGTGGTCGCCTATTCGCCGACGGCTTGCGGCTACTTCGCCAGCGAGGATCCCTCCGCGTGCCGGGCTTTCGACAGTCCGGCCAGTCGCGCGCGCCACCATCGTGCGCATCAGTTGGCGGCCGAGATCGGCGCGACGCCCAACCAGATCGCCCTTGCGTGGCTGATGTCGCAGCCGTTCCCGGTGATTCCGATCCTCGGCGCGACAAAGCGCGGCCATCTGGCCGACGCCCTGGGCGCCGCCTCCGTGCAACTGTCCACGACACAAAGGATCTGGCTCCGCGACGGCTAGCCAGACCCCGTTTCTCTGCGTCACTCCTCGCCGAGGCGGCGGACGCGGAGGTGCTTCGCGCCTTCCACGCGGAAATCCGAACGTCCGTCCCCGGGATAGCCGAGATGATGCACCAATGGGTCACTGCGCGCGAAGGCGGTAGAAGGCTCCGTCGGCGGGCATCGGTTCGGACCACGTGTTCGTCGTCGCCGGTACGGCGGCGCGCGGGACGGCGTCGTCGACCACCGTCCAGTCGCCCGTGGCGAGATCGCTCGCGCGTTCGACGATGTACGGCGTGGCGGCGCCGGAGTCGTTGCCGAGGAACGTCACGTTGACGGTGCCGCCATCGAGCCGCACCGAGGTGATGCGGAAGGCGCTTTGCGGATCCGCGGGATCGGTGCCCGCAGTGAATTCCTCCCAGTCCGTGAAGCCGTCGCCGTCGAAGTCGGCGTCTTCCGGCGGATTGCGCGCCAGTCCCATGCCGTCGAACCAGGTCAGCGGCACGCCGTTCACCGTGTCCGGCCCGGTGTGGGCGAAGGCGCCGCGCGAGACGACGAGGTCGTCCAGCGCGCCTTCGCCCAGCAGGTCCAGTCGCGTCATCCGGCGCAGGCCCGCGCCGCCGAGGCCGGGGTTGTTCGCGCACCGGTACCAGGTGCCCGGGGAGCGCAGATCCGCCGGGGAGCGGAAGCCCGCCGTCGTCGGGCAGAGCGAACCGTTCACGCGCGGCTGGAACCAGGTCACGCCGGAGGGGTCGGCGTAGTCCATCGCCACGCTGAGGCGAATCCAGTCGCCCTGCGCGTGAACCGCATCGCCCAAGGCGCTCCAGCGGTTCGTCCACGCCGAGCCGGCGCCATCCGCATGCCAGGCGAGCAACCGGCCGTCGTCCGCGATCCTGAAGGCGGTCTGGACGGCGGGTTCCATCTCGGGCATTTCTCCGGGCATGGCCTCGAAGAGAAAGTCAACGTTCACGGACTCCCCCTCGACGCCGTCGACGCTTCGGGACATCCAGCCTCCGCGCAGGACCTGCGCGTGCGTCGCCTCCGGCACGGGAGAGCCCGGCGGAAGCGGTGCCGCCACGGCGCACGCCTGCACTACGCCATCGCTCCGCCACCCCGCCACGCCGTCCAACGTCCGGCCGGGCGCGTATTCCTCGAACGTGTCGGCGATCGGGATCTCCAGCATCGGAACTGGCGTCCAGGGCGTCCAGGTCAGCGCGGTGTCTCCGGAAATCGTGAACGTGCACTGCTTCTCGCCGCCGCTCCCGCCTCCAGACCCTGTCCGCGTCCAGCCGTCGCAAAGGTGTCGGAACTCGTATTCGGTCGCGGCA
>JBAZMT010000144.1:0-2950 GCA_041649615.1 Parcubacteria group bacterium | reverse complement strand
ACCCACCCCGCCGGCCGCAGTCGACTACCTCGAGCTGCGCGGCCTGGGCGAGTCGCTCCGCGGCGTCGGCCAAGTCACCGCGAGCGACCGCAGCGATGGCGACGGTCGCGAGCTCCTCGCAGCGGGCACCGGCCGCCTCGAGCTCGGCGACGGGGATGTCTTGCGCCTCGGGCGGCAGATCGTCACCCCAGGCCTCGTAGGCCTCGACGGCCATGGAGACCCAGAGCTGGAGCCGCGCGTTGAGCGGCGCGCACGTCCACGCCACGTCAACCGCATCGGCGCGACACAGGAGCCCGGCGCGAGGGCCAGGGCATAGCTCCCCCGGCGATGTCTGCACCGTCCGGACGTGGTAGACGCCGGCCTGCGTCGGCGTCTCGGGATAGGCGTTCCGGGCGAACGCCACGACCCGGAACCCACCCCTCGCGCCTTCGTCGACCATGACCCCGAACCGACCACCTGCCCGCGCTACGCACATCGGGCAGAGCTTGATTTCACTGAGTCTCATAACTAGCTTCCTTTCAATTTGTTCGCCGTCTATGCTGCCTTGGCGTGATGAAACTCACCGATGGCTCACCGAAGTACAGCCCCACTGTGGCGATCACGTATCGACACGACTCGTCGTCCCAGTACCTGACCTTCTCACCTGGAACCACAGCTCCGCTCTTGACGTCACTGTACATGGCGTCGAAGGGAGACACGTCGCTGATAAACACGTTTGGCTTGTAGGTCTTCATATCTCTAACTTTCCTTGGTCCGCGGCCCCGGTTCGCCGGGCATACGGCACTGCCGCCGCGGTGCCCCGCGAGACGTGGCTCCAAGCCGCGTCTCGCGAGGCGCACGTCTCCAGGCTACTTGGAGGCGCCGTACTCACGCTCGACGGTCAGCACGTTGTCGATCGTGACGCGCACGAGCACCCCGACGCGGCGCACCGGCCACTCGGGGCACTCCCGCTCGCGGCACTGGCCGCGGTGGACCCGCGGCGTCACCTCGCAGCACACGGTGGGGCTGCGGAAGAAGTCGTCCTCAAAGCGCCGCTGCACGGCCGTGGTGATGCCCTTCACGGCGGCCCACTCCTCGGGCGAGAGGCCCTTGGTCTCCGGGTCGTCAGCCGCGAGGGCCACGAAGGCGAAATCCTGATGGACGGGGCTGTAGTCGGCGTCGACATCGCAGTGCTGACGCACGTCCCTCGCTTGGATCTTGATGTAGGGCGCGAGGTCCGCGGAGAGCGGCAGGAGCCAATCGGTCACGACCGCGACCGCTTCCGCCTCGGGCAGCAGGCCCAGGGGATTGCCGTCGGGCAGGTTGCGCTGGGCGAGCCGCTCCTTGACCGACTCGTCGCCCCAATCGGCGCAGAGCTGCGCGAGCAGCTCCAGACGAGCCTTGGCGCGGCGCTGCGCTGCGGCCTCGTTCTCGGCCTTGTCGGCGATACGCCGACGCACGATCTCCTTCGTTGCGGCAACGAACTTCGCTGCCCGTGCGTCGACTCTCGCGCGCAGCTCGGCAGGCACCTCTTCGTACCGGCGAGGCATGTACGGCGCGCTGGGGCCGGGGTTCTCGGGCGCCGGCTCGGGCAGCCCGAGCCACTCCTCGAATCGCGCCGCGAGCTCGGCGACGTCCTGCGCGTGCTCGGCCGCCTTGACCTTGGCCCTGGCCGCGAGCTCGCCCCGCTTCGCCGCGACGGCGGTCTCCCACATCGAGATCGCATCGGCGGCGTCGGCCGGGACGTAGGGCCACAGGAGATTATTCACCGAGTCGGGGTTGCTGTACCCGTGCTGTGGCAGCGAGACGGTACCTGCCGTGTCGATGCTCGCTCCGAGCGCGAGCGCGCGGGCCACGAGGCCCACGTCCGCGCTCGTGAACTCGCGGTCGCGCTGCGCGGGGCGGCCCGCCAACAGCTCGGTCTTCTGCGCCTCGGGCGTGATCGTTCCCTTGATCGTCAACATCTCAGATCTCCTCGCTCGCGTTCCCCGCGAGCTGTTCGCGCGGCGTCCTGCCGCGCGCCTAGCGTCCAAGCCAGGCGAGAACGTCGAGACGAGCTCGGCGGCCTCGCGCGGCCTGGTTGCCGCTACTTGACCGCGCCGCTAGGCGCTCGCGCGCCAGGCGACCACTGCCGCATCTCACGCGCGAGGTCTGCGAAGCCATCAGCCTCACAGAAGCGCGCTTGCATGGCGACATAGTTGTCGAAGCCATCCATGCGATGGCTCGGATCACGTCGCGCTTGCGCGGCAACGAACACGAGCTCTCCCTCCCAAAATTCTCGCGGCTGCGCCTGTCTTTTTCCCACGATACATCTCCTTTCTTCTCTCACCATGTACAGACGCATGGTGAATATGTTTATTCACTTGTCCGCGTCGAATTCTTGCTGTTCACGCGCCTCGGCTGCAATGATCGGCTGCACGAGGCGCACGGCGTCAATTTCGACCACGGAATGGACCAGCGCGCCCAGTACGGCACGCGCCGCGTCAATCTCACCGACTTGCGAAAGATGATAGATCAGCTTCAAAGCGTATAGGTTGATTGCTTTCGTTCGCTGTGGTGTCACGGCGTCACCTCTTGCAGTGCTTCTGGGTGCACGTGCCACGCGCCATGCTCGTCGCGCACAACAGCGTAGCCATGTGTCCCGTCGAACCGGTCAATCCTAAACACACGCCCTAGCAAGTCGCGCTCCATTGCGGAGATCGGTGCGACGACTCGAACCGTCATTCCCGGGCGCAGGTCGCGCCATGCTTCACGTTTCACGGTATCACCTCGTTGATTCTCCCGATCGTGGCGAGCAAGTCAAAACCATCCTTGGCTGTCATGGTGTCACCTCGATCCCAAGCGCCGTCAACATCTGCGCAAGAATGTTGCATTCTTCTTTGAAGACCTCGTCAATGTACGGGTCGTCAGAATTTGCGACGGTGACGCCCCAAATTCCAGGCGACTCGATATTCTGCGAAATGTGACAGCC
>JBAZMT010000143.1:0-2952 GCA_041649615.1 Parcubacteria group bacterium | reverse complement strand
CAAGGTACCGCGGGCTATCCACCGTAGCGCCCTCACCCCCTCATCTTGATGCATCACTTGGTCGAGCACTTGGCCTCCAGAGCCGGAGGTCGTAACGGATCCACCGGCACCAACTGAATGACCAACACGTAGTTCTGTCCGCAAGCAGTGCAGACATGCCGATAAGGCTCTTGCCCGCTAGGCTCTAGTCGCCCCTTACACCGCAGACACACCATGGATGAAGCAGACCCATGGTCCACGAGGCTCACCACTCAACGGAGCCACCGACTGCCGTTCCCCACGTTCGACGGCACTTGACGCACTGGTACATGTGCTGTCCTCGACTGACACCAGGAATATCCAGTTCGATCGCCTGAATCGAATCGCATTCAGGCGTCTTGCACTTCATGTTCACGACCCGTGGTTCCTCTACAGGTGTCACCGCTCCGGGTTGCGTTCCAGTGGGATCGATTTCCGTCATAACCCCTCCTACAGGCTCGACGTAGGATACGTGTCAGGAAACTCTCTACGGAGTATCCCTAACACGTAGTCGTAGAACGAGGAGGTATACCCAAGACCTGTTCCAAACGCAACCAGAATCGGATTGAAGTACCCTTGCTGGATGTAGGGCAAGATATGATCCCAATCCGTTGCCAGTATCGTAACGTCAGCACTACCCTTAGAGTGAAACTCGACCACCTCGGTACCCCGGAAGAACCCCCGATGCACCGAGCCTTCACCACGCGTGAAGCCCACAATCGCCTGAGCAACCAGAGGAAGGTCCTCCTGCCTCAGACGAGCAATCTTCTTCCGGTCACTCTGGTACGATAGCCGCTCATCCACACCACAGGTGCGGCACAAGTGGATCAGACACCAAGAGGCTTCTTTGCCAAAATAGCTGCTTCCGTGGTCAGAATCGTGGAAGCCACACTTACCGCATTCTCCAGAGTAAGGCGAGCCACTTTTACCGGGTCCAAAATACCCGCCTCGACCATGTTCGTCATGCGCATCGAGGCCACATCCAACCCTTCCAATTCATCCTGGGTGTTTCTGACCTTGTCCACCCATACGTCGCCAGATGCGCCTGCGTTGTTCACCATCACCCGAAGCGGTTCCTCACACGCCTTGAGTACCAAACGGAACCCAGCCCACTCCTCGTCGTTGACCGGAATAGGGTACCCGTAGTCATCCTCAGTGATCTCTCCCGTCCGTATACCATTCAGCAAGAAGTCTACGTTGTTCGCCGATCGCAGTAGAACAACCCCACCCCCAGGGACGACACCTTCGTCGATACTGGCCCTCGTGGCGAACAGAGCATCCTCCATGCGAGCCTTCAGCTCCTTCATCGCCAGCTCCGTAGATGCCCCGATCTTGACGACGCAGACGCCACCCAGAAGCTTGCCCATTCGTTCCCGTAGCTTGTCAGCATCGTACTCAGAACCAGTACGAGCGATCTCCGCCTGAATCTGCTGAACTCTCGCTTGAACAGCTTCAGCACTACCACGACCATCGGTGATAGTCGTGTTCTTTGCCGTTACGCGGATCCGACCGGCTTGCCCCAGGTACTCCTTCGTGATGCCTTCAAAGGTCATACCCTTGTTCTTAGAGATGAACTCCGCCCCCGTCAGGACCGCGATGTCTTCCAAGATGGCCTCTTGGTCAAGACCAAATCCTGGGGCCTTCACGAGACACGAGAGGAGCTTCTTATTGTGTAGGTTGAGGATGAACGTGGCAATGCACTCGCCGTGGAAGTCAGGAGCGAAGATCACGAGGTTTAGCCCCTGCTCCGTCATCTCGTTGAGCAACGGAATCAGAGGTCGAACACTGCCCAGGCTCATGTCAGTGACCAAAACATAAGCATCGTGGATGATTGACTCCTGCGTCTCCGGAGACTGACAAAACTCCGAGTTGACCCACCCCCGATCGAGCTGCATCCCATCCGTTGTTTCAATCACGGTGTGAGATGCCTTACCCTCCTCGATGTTAACCACCCCGTCCTTGCCTACCTTAGCCACCGCTTCAGCGATGGTCCTGCCGATCTCTCGGTCTCCATTCGCCGAAAGTGTCGCCACATGCTCGATCACCTGAGGTGTACGCACCGGCGAACCCATCCCCACGATCTGTTCACGTAGAGGAAGGAACGCCTTGTCCATCCCTCGCTTGAGGTTCACAGGAGACACCCCGGCCTCAACCAGCTTGTTCCCTTCGACACAGAGAAAACGGGCCAGCACTATCGCAGTAGTGGTACCGTCCCCAACGTCATCGCTGGTCTTCGAGGCGGCCTCTCGAATTAGTCGGGCGCCCATGTTTTCCCATGGATCCTCCAGCTCTATCTCTTTGGCAACACTCACTCCGTCTTTCGTGATTAAAGGAGCCCCGAAAGTCTTCTCCAACCCCACGTTACGACCACAAGGGCCCAGTGTCACTGACACTGCGCCAGCAAGCTTATTGATGCCAGCGAGGAGCAATTTACGGGTTTCCGATCCGCGTTGGGTTCTCATTTGGGTCTCTTTGGTTGGATGTGATCCGCATACACCGTGGCAATCTGTTCCGGATCCAAGTCTCCGGGCAACGAGTTGCCGTCTGAAGGCGATCGAATAGGTACTCGAAAGTCATCCCGTTGTCGACTCCACAACGGATGAGCCGGAACCGTCCGTACCTTGTGGTACAGCCACCCGTAGGCATCCAACAGGAGGATTCTCCGATCAACCCCCTGTCTCTCCCAACGCACCACGCCCCCCTCGATAAGCCGGGCCTCCAAAATCCCAGACTCATCCAAGGTGAAGTCCCACCCCGCGGGCAAAAGAAATCTCAGGTGAACGAGGATCTCCTCCTCTGTCCACGCAACAATCCCTTCGAGCGTGGGTGCGGACACGGGAGCTGGCAACATACACCAACTCCCGCACCCAACGCAAGATACTACTTCAAGACGACAGGCTTCACCGGACCGACTGGCCGAAAGATGTCTTCCGG
>JBAZMT010000142.1:0-2953 GCA_041649615.1 Parcubacteria group bacterium | reverse complement strand
GTCCGGGCGCTCAAGCGCAAGTCGCGGCACCTCGTCCTACGCTTCCGTTTCAACCACTGCAAGACGTCGATCTGGCACGACTCGCTGCCGAAGGTGATCGATCTGGCCTGCCCGAACGTCGCTGTACGTTGGGACAAGGCCGACTTCTTCCTCTCGTTCCCGAACGGATCGGAGATCTGGATCGGCGGACTCGACGAGAAGGATCGGACCGAGAAGATCCTCGGGACGGAGTACTCGACAATCTTCTTCAACGAGTGTAGCCAGATCACCTACGAGGCGGTCATCATGGCGCTCACCCGCTTGGCCGAGAACGCGGGACTAGTGAACCGCGCCTATTACGATTGCAACCCGCCGAGCCGCCGCCACTGGGCCTATCGCCTCTTCATGGAGTCCCTTGATCCGATCACGAAAGCCGCGCTGCCGCAAGATGTCTACGCCTCGATGCTGATGAATCCGACGGACAACAGGGCGAATCTTCCACCTGGCTACATCGAGACGACGCTTGAGACGCTGCCATCGCGTGCACGTGACCGGTTCCTGCTTGGCAAGTGGCTCGACGTGGTAGAGGGCGCACTGTGGCTCCAAGAGACCATTGATCAACATCGCGTGACGCAGGCCCCGGCCATGGAGCGGATCGTCGTGGCAATCGACCCGGCGGTGACGGCGACGAAGAAGTCAGACGAGACGGGCATCATCGTTGTCGGCAAGTGCGGCGACCATGCCTACCCGCTAGAGGATCTGAGCGGACGGTGGAGCCCGCAGGAATGGGGCAAGAGAGCGCTAGATGCGTTCTACCGTTGGCGTGCGGATGCGATCGTGGCCGAGGTCAATCAGGGCGGCGACCTCGTGGAAGCGAACCTGCGGACGCTCGATCCCAACGTGCCCTACCACTCGATCAGTGCCATGCGCGGCAAGATCTTGCGCGCCGAACCGATTGCGAGTCTCTATGAACAGGGCCGCGTGCATCACGTCGGGATCCTGCCCGAGCTGGAAGATCAGATGACCAACTGGACGGGGGAAGCGAACTGGAGTCCGGATCGTCTAGATGCCGCCGTGCACGGGCTGACGGCGCTCTTGCTGACGCAACCGAGCGGGCAGACGCTGACCTATGACGGGTGGGAAGAGATATCCCCCTATTGACGCCGCGCTGCGTTAGGTATATACTTCAAAAGAAGCAAGAGGGAGGTGAGATGCACCCGCTACGAACACCAATCAGCATCAAGGAGTCGGCAGCCGGCATTGAGATCGCCGGGACTATCCCGCCGCTTGACGGCTGGCAACGGGCGACTGTTCAACAGTCGGAGACTATCCCGCGTGCGCCTGGCGTGTATGCACTCTACGTCAAGGGAAGTCTCGTGTACATCGGCGAGAGCGACAACATCCGAGAGCGGCTTGGCGGGCACAAGGTCCGATTCGACGAGGCGCTGTGGTTGCGCGTGGATGGCTTCCAACGCCTGACGATTGAGAAGATCCTGATTGCCCACCTGATGCCGCAAGAGAACAAGGAGATGAGCCGACACGATTGGAGGATGAAGATCAAACAGGAGGTGATGGGATAACAACCGGGTATGTTCCGGCCTGGCGAGGCCTGGCGAGGTACGGCATGGCAAGGCGTGGTCGGGCAAGGCCTGGTAAGGCTCGGCAAGGACAACATGGCGAGGCGCTGCAAGGCCAGATAGGGCTGGGCTCGGTTGGGCGTGGTATGGCGGTGCAAGGCGAGGTGAGGACAACCCGGCGTGGTTCAGTATGGCTTGGTTAGGCACGGCGGGGCCGGGCGGGTCAGGGTGTGGCGTGGCAAGGCGAGGCTCACACAAGCAAGATCAAGGAGGAATGATGCGAACGTTCACGGTCACAATCGAAGGCATGGCTCCGGGTCTGTTGCAGCATAGGTACGATCCGACGCCGCAGATGGCGGGCACGAAAGCAGCGACGGTCAACAAGTTCAGCCTCAGCGAGTGGCGCAACGCCGTCTACTCGACCGAAGACGGGCAGGTCTATCAGCCCGCCGTCCACATCGAGCAAGCGATCAGCCAGGCAGCGAAGACGGAACGGATGAAGGGCCAGAAAACCTGGATGGACTGGGTGCGCGGCAATCTCTTGATCTCCCCTGACGAGATCCCGCACGGCCTGACGCTCGATCACTTCGAGACAGCAGAGAAGGCGCAACAGACGTCACTCGGGAACGCTATCGTCTACCGAAACGAGCGGTGTGCGATCCACGTCGCCCGTGCGATCGTTGGCAAGGCCGCAGTACCGCGAGTCCGGGCGCTCATCTTCCCTTGGACGCTCACGTTCAACGTCCACTTGCGCGACGTGCCTTTCGAGATGCCCGAGGAAGTGCTCTCTCGCATCATCGAAAACGCAGGCGTGTTCCCAGGGATCGGCGACTACCGACCGCAGACGAAAGGGAAGTACGGAACGTTCACGCTCGTCGAGTTGAAGAAGGTGACTCGGCAAGGCGAGGCGCGGTAGGGTGAGCCACACAGGGCATGGTAGGGGCAACCTGGTATGGAGGAGTTCGGTCAGGCTCGGTTCGGCTAGCTGTGGCGAGGCGTGGTTTGGCAAGGCGAGGGATCACCACGCAGTTGACTCTCGTTACCCGCTACTATATACTAGGCTCGGAGGTGGGGCATGATTCAGCGACAGCAGATCACGGACAAGCGCGGGCGGACGCTTGTTGTCGAACGCGACATCATCGAGATACGCGAGCGAGGCCCCAACGAGCATATCGTTGACGGCGGTCCGCTAGACGGTCCAGTCGTCGGGCGCTTCTGTCGCAGTGAGACCGTGACGATCGACGGTGAACCCGCGAGCAAGCGCCGCGTCGGGCAGTTCATCCGGCGGGCGCGTGAGTCGATGGAGAAGCCATGACGCGAGACGAAGTGATGGCGCTGACGGATGAGGAGTTGCGCATCAAGGCGGCGGAGTTGGCGGGGTGGCGTGAAGTGTTTTA
>JBAZMT010000141.1:0-2954 GCA_041649615.1 Parcubacteria group bacterium | reverse complement strand
CGGAGGCGATTGGTGTAGCTACAGCAGCAGCGGCTGCCATTGTGAACGATCCTACCGACCAGCGAAACGTCCCCTCAATGCTACGGGGCCTCGACCCAGAGCAGCTTGCTGCTGCAATGGCTACGGGTCGGGTTTTGGTGGCGGCTGGGGCGGGATCCGGAAAGACGTCCACAGTCACGGCTCGGGTAGCCTATCTTGTGCAGGACCAGGGAGTGGACCCGTCCAAGATTCTCGTGTGTTGCTTCAACACTAAGGCAGCTCGTGAGTTGAAGGAGCGGATTTCTGCCCGGGTGGGAGGTGAGAAGCTAGACCAGATGGCCGTCGGGACGATGCATTCGATTTTCCGTCGGTTCGTGGTTGAATACGGAACTCCGGAGCAGAAGGCTGCGGTCACTACGTGGTTGATTGGGGGTGGTCGTAGAGAGAAGGAGGGAGATCGTCAGATGCCTTCTCGGGCACCGTCACCGAGTGCTCTTGGGGGGTACATGTCTCGGGTGTGGAAGGCGTGTAAGGGGGAGGATCCTCCGAAGCGTGCCACGATGCTTGTTCAGAAGTGGTTGATGAATGATATCAGCCCGGAGCAAGCGGCCAAGGATTTCCCTGACCAAGCGGAAGCTGCCGAGTGGTATCAGTGGTGGCTTGGGTTCAAGGGGGTGGACAAGCGGTGGAGTCCTCCTTGTAGGGATCCGAAGGGGATGAAGCAGTGGGGGGATTTTCTTGCCAAATACCGGGATAACGGGAGAGCCCGTCTTGGGGATTTCTCGGACATGATCCTCATGTTCCGGGACTTGTTGCGGGACAACCCGGAGGCGAGGCGGAAGATCCAGGGAATGTTCGATCATATTGCGATCGACGAAGCACAAGACCTCAATGAGGTACAGCATTCCATTGTTGATCTGCTTGGCGAACACATCTCCACGGATGACCCAAAGAGGTCACTATTTGCGGTCGGAGATGAAAGTCAGTCAGTGAACAGCTTCGTGGGCGCACGCCCAGACTTGTTCGTGGGCTTTCAAGACAAGGGGTTCCGGCTCAAGAACATCGCCACCAACTACAGGTGTATGCCGGAGATCATCGAGCTGGCCAACAACCTCATGCGGGAGCACCCGTTGGGGCTTCCATTGATGGCACGTCCCGATCCAAAGAAGCCGCGTGGCAAGGCATCAATCGTATTCCACGAGCCTGGAACCCATGCCGATGCGGCCATCATGACGGTGACTCGGATCGCTCAGGATGTGGAGGCGGGGCAGTCCGTTGGTGATTACGCCGTTCTCACTCGTACGAATCGGGAGATCAACGACTTCGAGACGGCCTGTATCATCCAAGGAGTCCCCTACGCTCGTCGGGGATCCTCTAGCTTCTTGCAATCTCCTGAAACGGTCACGGTCATGTCCTACATCACTTTGGTGGCAGGACAGGACTTCAAAAAGATGCAGCAGGCATTGGCCAAAGTACTCAACAATCCCAATCGGTGGTTGGGTTTGCGGGGTCAGGAGGACCGCATCATTGAAGCAGCCGTCGAGATGAAGGCTCGTAGGTTAGGGGTGTCGACGGATCAGGTAAACCCCTTGGATCTTTTCGATCGCGAGGGAGTGGAGATGTTGTTGCAAGCAGTCGATCCGTATCGCAAGATGCAGAATTGGCAGCTTCGTGCAGCCAGGGAGCAGATTGAAGCTCTAGGCCGTTCGCTCCACGGCATTCGGCATAGTCTGGATGTACCTGGGGACAAGCCTTACTCGACGCAAGAGATGTTGGGGGACATCCTCAACATGCCAGGGGCCCCAGAGAACAATCGCCCGGTGTCGCTTCGTGATACCTTGATGCCGCCCAGCTTCTCGGCTGAAGAAGAGTCGGATGACGATACTGAAGAGGAAAAGGAAAAGCCTATTGGCAATGTTCAATTCCTTTTCATGCTGGCCCAACCTACGGGCAAGGATGATGATCCTTCGAATCCCAAGGCTTTCCGAGCCAAGATCGATAAGCTGACGGAGGATGCCAAGGATCTACGGGTAGACCTCACAGCGTGGGATGTGGCCCAGCAGAAGCTACCTCCGAGTGAGCGTAAGAACCCTCCGTGCGTTACTTTATCGACAGTGCACAGTGTTAAGGGAGCACAGTGGAGGAACGTTACGGTAGTGATGGCCCCCGGGGTATTTCCCCACAAGGCATCGGCTGCCGGTGCTATGGTGTCGGATGATGAGGCAGATCCCGAGCTGCGAGAGAAGAGACTTGAATTCCTCACTGAGCGACAGCTTGCCTATGTAGCTTTCACTCGGGCGGGTGAGGATCTTACGGTTCTGTCTCCCCACAGCAATCTTCATGGACAATCTGGGCCCACTCCACGGTTCATCGGTGAGGCCGGTTTGACCCCGGGGCAAAACGTACCCGGTAAGAATGATCCCACGGTTCCGGAAGCAGAAAGTGCACGGACGGTTCTGGCTTGGGACCGTTCAGCGGCACTTGGGAATGAGTGTGGCCCTGAGCCTGATGATCCCTCCGATGAGTCTACCGTCACCTACAACAGGAGCTGGTCATGACCGTAGCGGTGCCCATGGAGAAGGTGGCCGGCCCAACCTTCACTCCCATCACCTTGGACGAGGTGCGGAAGGTGATCTTCAGCGCCTACCACGCGATGGATCCCAAGCAGGTCATTTACCAAGGTGAGGTCTGCATCGACGTCTTTCTGAACGAGGAGAAAACCCTCTCGGTGAGGATCATGACCTCGGTGCATGGTTCCAGCGAGGAGGGGGCGGGACGTGGGACGGATCCTATGCGAGTTGGTATCTTCGCTCAGAAGCGCAACCGCTTCATCGAAAAGACGGCCACAGTGAAGCGCACGCCTAACTGGAAGTCGACGCTTCGAGAACGCGTTGAAGACAAGATTGAGCTGTACGAGGACGACCCGGGCAACTGGCGGCCGTGACCGACTTCACCTGCACTGAACCACAAGTTGC
>JBAZMT010000140.1:0-2965 GCA_041649615.1 Parcubacteria group bacterium | reverse complement strand
GACGTGCAACCCCGTAGAAAGGTGGCAGCTCAAGCCCCTCCCGACCAAGCCCTCGACTGTCTACGAACTTACGCATACCAGCGTAAGTGAAAGGTGTCGTGTACTTGGTGTTGTATAGGGCCGGAGTAGCTGGGGTGATCAGGTCTACGGTCGAGAAGAGAGCGTAGGACAAGACCCCGTTTGAGTACGGAATGAAGTTTGTCTCAGAGTTGGGCCTGGAAGGTGCCCCTTTGGGGCTCAAAAACCCGTAGTTGACGCCTTCATCGAATAGCCCGTAGTCCTGCCACAAATAGGGCAGTTGGTACTCCCCCCAAGCCGGCCAGAGTCGTCGGGGGATCTGAACGTACAGATTCTTCGAGGCCGGGTGTGCCGTGTCTGTGGTGCCACTGAAGAGACCCAGCGGATCTGTGGTCGTCCACTTCGGAGTAACTGCATCTCTCTTGAGAAGGGGCATAAGCCCTTGAGCTTTGAACAAGCCCCACCCCAAAGGAGACGCGGACGTAGAAACTACCCGATCAAGCGTCAGACTGGTGGGCGAGCTGACAGCCACCACTGTATATTGTCCCACCTGGGACCCGTTGAAGATGACCAGCGCATCCCCAGCTACCGTGCCCAGTGTCGTGAAATTGACACCTGCATCGACAAATGTGGTGGTTCCGTTGGTGACGCCTGCCGATGCTGAAGCATATAGATTGGCCAGATTGGCTGCCGTCCCATCCATCGTCAGCATCGTATCTGGAAGGTCGATCTGTCGAAGCGGGTTCAGAACGACTGTCTTGCTACCAACATCAACGTAACTTTCAGCCGTCACAGACATCCCGGAAGGCACCCCATAGGACTTGCTCCAGAACGTCGGATGTGATACCCTAGTCGAAAGATTGGCTTCGGGGGTACCAATTCGTTGAGTCAGCAGGGACGAAGACGGGTTGATATACGAAACCGCGTGAACCGCATCAGGCCGTCGAGCAAGGCCTCGTCCCGGTCCATACAACACTCGACATTTCAAGATCAGCCGACGCGTGGTTCCTGCTGGAAACTCTCCACCGAGAGTAATGACGAGATCATCGTTGGGGCCTGGAGTTGCAGGAGTAACTACGTATGCCGAAATGGGAGGAAGCGGAGTCGTTCCTCCCTCAATCCGTAACTCCACATCATTCACCCACTGCACCTGATCCGCGTCACCACCAGGTAGCCCAGTCTTGAGCTGGTTGACCGGGATCTCCAGCACGTCACCAGGATTCAATTGGTTGTTGACGGCACAGGTCGTTTGGTTGACCTGAAGGCTCAAACTCCACGACGCCCCTACTGATGTAGGTCCACCTGTCTGTCCCACCGGCTCGATGATGACGTAGTGCTCCTGAACGACAGATGCATCCGAAAAGACCTGCCGAATGTTGTCCGGGCCATCGAGCTTGGTCACGCCCAACGCTGCCGCCGCGTTCGTGATCTTGTCTTCGTAGGCTACGAAAGGTCCTTGTGGGCCAGCTCCGGATCGCTTCCAGTTGCTCCGCAGCTCACCTCGCAGCAAGCGTTGGAAGTTCTGACGGAGTAAGGTTTGATGATCGAAACCACCAGGATTGACCACATGGCGAAGATCCAGGATATCGGTCTTGGCCACCTGATCGGAGAACAACCCATCAGGGCGACCCGATAGCACGGTCACGGGAGTGCCCGCAGGATGAACCTCGTCCCGAGTCCCGTTCTGTCCCCGGGCTACGAGCGTCATCGTAGCGCCAGTGATGACCGAGTAGGTCAGGATTTCGTCCCCAATCTGAACGTATACCGGAGAAGCCGGAGCCAGAGGTAGCCCTGTATCCGCAGCAGTCACCAGAGTCGCCGTCAGAGCACCGGCCGCCAGGCTGGTTGCCAGGGTCGCTGTGGTCGAGAAAGTCTTGTACCCGATGCAGTCTGTTGCCACGGGGTTCCGGTTGAATGCCCCGTTGAGGTTCTGGCTAGGGTCCCCCGCCCACACTACGCTGTTGCGCCTGAAGATGGCGCAGATGGGGATTGCGTAGGAGTACCCATCCACGGTGCCTAGGGCATTTGGAACGCCGTCACCGGCCCGCCAGAGGCCCGCATCGCCCAATTCCGAACGCATGTTCGTGAACGTGTAGCTTGTAGCCGCCGCCGCAGCTCCCTGGGCCTTGACCACCGTGGGGTCAAAGCCGTCCGGATAGCTGGCCAAACCGACCAGGCCCTTCACGACCCGGATTCGGTACTGCACTTGGACGCGTTGCGTTGTCTCGAACCCCAGGGTGGGGTCCGTGATGTCGTCGGGCAGGTAGGTGAACCCCCCGTAAGTATTACCGTAGCGATAGATCGCCGATGCAGCCGGCTTGTTGACAACTGAGGGGTTGGGGGCGATACGAGCCTGCCAAACCTCCAGGAAGACGAAATCGGCCCGATAGTCACCGCTATTGGCTGGGGGTGGATCGATAGGAACGACGTTGTAGGTAGCCGTGTCATTCGGGCTGCCAGGAGGGAATCCCGTATGGGACCCGCCAACCGGAATCACCCAACCATTGACAACGGCCCACAGAAAAGACTTCTCACCGACACGTTGGCGGCCGAACTGGAACCAGTTGGACCAGGCGGGGTTTGTCTCGTAGACCTCCGAAGGATTCGCTCCTTGAGCAAGCCATCCCGAGGGGGATCCCCGCATCACGTAGCGTCGAGCAAAGTTGACGCTCAACTCCTGAAGGAGGTTCAGCTCACTGTCCAGCGGGGGCTTGTCCTGTTGCCAGATGACCTCCGTGAACTCCCGAGCGGTGGGGTCCAGAACTCGCGAAACGCCGGTGCCGAGATCGTTTCCCATGATGGTCTATATTTCGTCTGGTTATCAGTAGATAACAGCCCAAGACCCTAGCCAGGTCTTTGAGGCCGAAGCCGTAGCTGTCAAACGCAGCATGAATTCGGTTCCTTGGCCCGCCAGCGGAACGTTGAGAATGACTCCGTCCGTCACAGC
>JBAZMT010000139.1:0-2972 GCA_041649615.1 Parcubacteria group bacterium | reverse complement strand
TCTTCTCAACGATCTCTCGCGCCGCGTCCGTCACAGCCGCCTCCCGCACTCTGGACAGAACTTTGGCTCGCCAGCGAATCTGGCCCGCACACCGCCTTTGTAGGCATGAGCCAGACTCCCCCGCCACGCCTCGCAGCACTCGCTGACCTCTTCCTCGACGGTCACGCGGTACTTCTTCCCGCGCACGAGCTTCAACGACACGTGGTCAATATCCTGTATTGCCTCGTCTCCTTCGTAGCTGAATACCGTCTTCCACGCCATCACGCCTCCCTGCACCTCTCTCGCTCTTCTGCCGACAGCCCTTTCCACCGCTCTACGGATTCCCAAAACCCCTTCGGTGTCCTCATGCTCGGCTCGCCGTCCTTGCGCAGTGGCACCGGCCCAAGATAGCTGTGGTTCTCGAAGTGGTAGCCCTCAAAGCAGTAGGCGTGGCTGTAGCAGATGAACCCTGGCCGTGGACCACTTAGCCTCAAACAAGGCATCACGCCCTCCTAGCCGCCGCTCGCCTTCGCGGGCTCATCATCTTCGATCCGCTCCAGCCGATACCTAGCGAACTCCGTCTCTATCGCAAGCTGCCCGTCTGGACCGATCTCCGGGAAGTATTCGCACTCCACGGTCACGGCACCGCCCACTCGACAGTCGAGCCCGATGTACGTGACGAACTCCGGGAGCCCAAGCGCCTTGCGCAGCCAGTCCATCTCATGGCCCATCAGGATCTTCTTGCCGCCGATCATGCGCGTTTTCCTCCGTGCCTATGTGGTCGCGTCTCGTTGTAAGCCATCTTCGCGACGAGTGCCCGCCCGAAGTCGAAGCCCCGCGCCTCGCACAGGTCGAGAATCCTAATCACCGCGTCCACCAGCTCCTCTTCCTCCTGTGAGAACGGCGCGATCTTGTCACTGATCGGATTGTGGTCCCGGTACGCCTCGCCCGCCTCGGCAAGCTCGGTGGCAATGAGCATCATGCACTCAAGATCGCCCCTAGGCTCCTCCCACCATCCGTGCTCCGCCGCCGTCTTGTGGGCTTGTGCCTGTAGCTCGTCGAGTACCGCGATGACCTCTGCGTTCTTGTCGATGTCCATGACCGCCCTCCCTAGAGATTCAAGCTGCGCCCATTCGCTGTTCATCATTGTTGTATGCCATCCTCGCCTCGTCAGTGTCCGCCATATAGACGCACTCAATGGATTGCCGGTACGTGGTTGTTTGATTGGGAGATTTCCTGCCAAGGACGACGGTGATCTCTGACCATCCATCCTCGAGGTCTTCCTTCACGGTATCGCCCCCATATTTGAGAGACCGTCCGCCCACTCTTCTCTAAGCGGCACTTGAGATTATAGCGAGTCTCGGTGCCGAAAACAAGTCCCCGGAATCTGCCTCTTGACAAGCCCGATTGTTTGTGCTACAGTGGGCCAATCGGGGGAGGTCACATGAAGCAAGACGAGCAGTCCATGTACGAAATCGGAGTGAAGACGGGGCTGGCGTGGAACGATCTCGTGCGTCTCTTCGGAGCCGTGGCGCACGGATTCTCAGACACCATCGCCGATCGGCCAACCAAGCGGTTCACTCTGCGCGAACGAATCATGAATGCTGTTGTGGCATTTAGAATCAAGGAGGCGTGATGTCGCACGGAGAGATCACCTGTCCCGAGTGTGGAGCCGGAGAGCGCGATCTGGAGGTCATTTCAGAGCGCGAGGATGAAGGATCAGCGACGTATCGTTGCCGGATCTGCGGAGAGGTTTTCGTAGACGACATCTAGGGAGGACTGCATGAATCTAGCGGCAAAGATTTACCTGACGTGTCTTGGAATCGCGGTACTTGTCTTCGCCATGTTCCCGGCAGAGGACACGTACACGACGGAGGTCTACCCGACCGAGATCCGTGAGACGGTGCGGGAGACGAACACGATCAAGACGATCGAGCAATCCGAGCGACTGACGCTCATCGCAAATGAGACGGAGCGTCTTGAGCGCGAAGTCAAAGAGACAAAGGCATTGGCGGCTTCGGTTGGCAATGATCTACAGATGGAGGCCCAAGCCAGAGTCGTTTCCAGCGCGACAGCTCAAGGAGCCCTGTCCCTCGCCGCGACGGTCAGCAATGACCTCTCCGCGCTGGGGCAAGAGGTTGCGGCGATCAAGGGCCAACTCGCTGAATACGAGGCGAGAACTGAAGGCACTGTCGCTGCGGCTGACGCGAGAATCGCGGAACTCGGTGAACGCCTGGCCTCTCTCTCAAAGAGCCTATCTGACGCCGACAAGTCGCTGCGCATTTACGTTGACGAGCAGAATCGCATCCTTCTCGGGCACATCGATGATGTGAAGGGGCGGCTCGGGCGGAGCATCACTTGGGTCTCAATTGGCGTGATCTGTCTCGGGATTGGTGGACTCCTTATGCTCGGGCTCTGGATTCGCGCATCGCGGCGTCGGTAGTTGCATCCTGCGCAGTCTTGTGCTACAATGATCGTCGGAGGTGATGAGCATGGCCGAACCGAGTGTCCAGTTGAGCGTAGCGGTCTACGAGACGCGACATCCCCGCCTCTACCAGAAGATCAAGAGCATGAAGAAGCTGGAGCGGGGCGCGATGTCCCAGTGGGCGCGTGAAGTGCTTGAACATGAACTTGCGAAGGAGAGGAAGGAGAAGAAATGACCGAGAACGAGATCGTGGAGATCGCCCAGGGTGGAGAGGCGCGTGAGATCCGCCCGATGCTTTCCGAGGGGCTGAACGTGCTGATGGAGCTGGCCGAGAATGCGGACAAGCGCGTTCTCGCGATGCAGACGCTGCGCAGAGCGTCCCTGAAACTGATGAACAAGTCGGACTGGGTGGACCAGGAAGGGCGGCCCTACCCGCAGTCCTCGGGCCTGGAGAAGGTCGCCGATGCCTGGGGCCTCTCGTGGGGCTTCCTCGGCAAGCCGGAGAAGATCATCGAGCAGGATCGCTACCTGATCGTGACGACGCTCTACGTCGAATCCCCGTGGGGAC
>JBAZMT010000138.1:0-2983 GCA_041649615.1 Parcubacteria group bacterium | reverse complement strand
GTCACTACCCCGCGAGTTTTGATGGCGAAACACTGGTTGTCTATTGAGGAGGATGAGATGACTGAGATGAAACTGAACGAACTGCTGGACGACGAGGAACTAACCGAGATTTTTCGCGAGAGGGCAGAGACAGAGGCAGGAAGGATTTTCTCAGAGACGGCGCGTGACATCATGCAGAAACACGCGAAGACGATCGCGGAACGGGAGATCAAGAAGGTTGTCTCAAGTACGCTGACGGGGGAGGTCGTGGTGGACAACGGTTGGGGCGACAAGAAGGTCTATAAGTCGCTCCAAGATATGTTCAAGGTTCACCTGGAAAAAGAGATTAAGGGATACCAACTACAAAAAGCAGTTGAACGCGAAGTGACGAATCAGGTCAAGGCATTGATCTCCGCAAAAACCAAACAACTTGCCGCCAAGTTGGTTGCAGAACTGGGAAGATGAGCATGAAAAAAGCAATGGAAAGTTTGAGAAGTGGGATTGCGGCTTCAATTCCCGCGAGCGTTATCTGCTGTCGAATATACGATGTTCTCGAAGCACTCGACGGGCGCACCCTCGCCCTCGAAACAGACATCAAGGACGCCCGCGACCACTACGGAGACGCATTTGGCGAGGTCGAGTTGCAGTTCCGGTACATGGAATCACGCTTGGGCAAGATCGAGGAACGGCTGGACGCGTTGGAGCAATCACACGGGCCCACCTGCGGAGAGTGTGTCCATCCGTGGCGCAAAGAAGTTTGTGACATTGTGTTCCTGCTCGCTTGCCATCACTCCACTGGCGACTTCACCGAGACGGCTGTATGGCGAAAAGAGGACGAAGCCGCCTGTGAAAACTTCAAACGGAGGGAGGTCCAATGAGCCTATACCTAATCCCACTCATCCTACTCGCCGCAATCCTCATCTCCCACTGGCTGATTCGATACCGGGGAGTGGGGCGATAGTGTGGCTGTACGTCCCGTCTATGGACTCTCTCTCTGCGCGTACTGCGGTTGCCGGGAAGCGACAGGCAAGCTGGACGGGCTGGCGATATGTGATGAGTGCAGAAAGGCGGTTGAGAAATGAGTGTGTGTGATGAGGGGTGGAAGTGGGATTGGCTACCAAACGAATGCCCATGTTTGCATGGGGATCACTGTGGTCTGCGATTTTTGAACGAGTATGAGCATGGCGGCGATTGGCAACCTAACACCTGTCCCTTCGCCGCCATCCTCCGCGCCCTCCCAACCGCGAGTGATGAGCAGATAGAAGCGGCGACTGACGCACTAACAGGAAAAGTGCAGCACTACCCCGAGAAGTGGAGCATCCACTGGATAGTTACTCCGCCGATGGAGCGCGACAAAGGCGGGGAGTGATGAGTAGACAGGGAATGATAGATACCTTTCTTGACCGTTGTTCGCTGAGGCAATACGAAATCATATATAAACTCGCAGAATTATGGGGTGATGCGAAGCTCGGGAACGAAGCTCTTAACCTCATCGAGGCTGTGCTGGATGGCAACTATCAGAGGCAAGTTGATCTTAACGACAAGGTGATATGGGAAGTTGTGGTGGTTAAGCCTATGTCCCGCGACACAGAAGGGAGCGACCATGAGTGATTGGTCTTTCACACAACAAAGCATCATGCAATCTGTCTGTCAGATGCAGGCCGATTTCAGCAACGCAATCTTTGAGATAAAGAATGTTGTGCTGGAAAAGACGGAGGAAGTGCCGACCCTCCGCGACTTCTTCGCTGGCTGTGCGTTGGTTGGTTACACACAGCGAGAACCGCTGGAGTGTGGGTGGGAGAATGAGGCAATCGCCAAAGTTTGTTTTCGGTTGGCTGACGCGCTGCTGAAAGAGCGCGACAAAGGCGGGGAGTGATGAGATGAGACAGGATGCTTATGACAGATTTCATGCTCCCGAGAATGTTGAGTGGGACCAAGCGGCCTTCCGGGGCGGTTACGAAGCTCGGGAACGAGGCTGGAGCCACATGCGGAATCCGGGCTCAAGGATGACCCCACTAGGGCGCTACCTCTTCTATTCATGGCAGGCAGGATGGGCCGATGCTGATGCAGGTATTCTGGCAGATTTGAATTGTCAGCACTGCCTGCCTGTTCAACAGTACTTCTGTGGGCGTCGGGGAGAAATGGTTGAACCACTGAAACAATGCTCAGTGTGTGAGTTCCGAGTTGAGCATGACAAAGGCGGTGATGAGTGATGAGTGACCGAGAACTAGACGCAATGGCTACCGCATGGACCGCCATAGCCTCCCTCGACGACGATGCCCGGCGGAGAGTGTGTTGGTGGTTGTCTGAGCGTGCAAAAATGGACGAGTCCAAAACAAATGGACCTCATCCATATGACGCGACCCTGGACGCTGAAGTCGAGGACGCGTTGATGGGCGGTGATGCAGAGTGAGTGACCTCGCGGAGGATATCGCGATGCAGTTTTTGTGGGACGTGCTAGAAGCACTACCCGCCACTCCCCGCGCCCGCGAGATAGCGCTGGCAGTGCTGAGAGGGGTATTTCGCTGTGACAAATGCAAGTGGTACGAACCGCGCACAGGGCTGGGCGGGGATGGCTGGTGTTCCGCTGGAGCCGGAATCACGGTTTACGCCGACGGGGCGTGTTGGGACGCCTGGACACCCCGCGACGCAGAAGGGAGCGAGTGATGGCTGGATGGAAACGACAGGTGGTGAAGAACCCCGCGCTGACCAATTACACGGCTTGCGCCTGTTGCTACAAAACGAAACAAAAGGGCCAAGTTTGGTGGACTCGCGGGTCTGTCCATATCTGTAACCCCTGTGCTTTGTCGCTACGACGGGCAACTCAAAACGAGGGACGGTGAGTGATGAGAAAGAAGGGCAAACATATCTGTGCGAAAGTCAACGAATGGGAGGTGTGGATTAGATGAGTGACGGCCCGACACAGATGGCGCGAGACAGACAGCGCAAACTCATGGACGCGTGGCATCTCGCCACTCCCCGCGCCCGCGAGATAGCGCTGGCG
>JBAZMT010000137.1:0-2986 GCA_041649615.1 Parcubacteria group bacterium | reverse complement strand
CGGTCGCGGTCTGAGTACCCCCGGAATCGTCGCCCACCATATCCGCCCACTTGTGCGCTGCGAGATCGGAGCGGATCTCTTCGACGCGCTTCTTGAACTTGGCGGGGACGTTCGGATGCTTGGCGATCGCGTGCGCCGCTTTGAGGAATCCTTGGACGGTCGCCTTGATCGTGGCGTGCTCGTCGAAGACAGCCTCAAGGATGCGTTCGCCCAAGCCGTTGGTCTCGTGGCGCGATTCCTGGACAGCGGCATTGGCGATCTTGATCGCGGACGCCTCGCACGTCTCAGTCGAACCTCCATCAGCAAGACAGGTTTCGAGGTAGCCGTTCGCCGCGCCTACCCATCTCTCCTTCTCGGCGTCGGTCAGGCCCTTGTTGAACCGCTCGACGTCGCCAACCTTCCAAGGCATTTGGATCCCTCCTAGTTGTACGTCACCGTCAGATCCGCCGTAACCGCGCCGCTGAAGTCCAGGTAAAGCCCCGTCGCGCACTTGATGTCATAGATCAGCGTCGCGCAGACGAGATCGACGACAGTCGTTGCCGAGAGGTCGATAATGGCGATCACGTTGCCCGCCACTGCCGGGTTGTCGTACACCGTAACGACACACGCGCCGGTATCGAGCCGATTCACGGTGATCGTATGGAGCACGCACGGACCGGCAGAGACCTGCGTACTGTCCGCACAGTGTGCGTATTTCCAAGGGAAGTCCGCTACAGATTGCATGTCAGCCCTCCGCTACTCGATAGAGCGTTGTGCAGCGGCAGTTCGGATGTCCGGGCGGTTGCATGTCGCCGCTCTGGAAAGCATCGTCCGCCGCTATCCAGCCCTCCGCTTCGTTCGGTCCGCAGATCTCCTCGCAGGCGTCGCCGCCCACGGTAGACCACTGCTTCTCCATCTTGATTCCCGCCGCTTCGATGTCGTCAACTAGAGAGCGGCTGCCCTGTTCATAAGAGTATGCGTTCTCGGTGACGGCGATCGTTTCTGCACGTTGTTTCGAGAATGCCCCGAACTCAGGGCTTCGCAAGTCACGTGCGACTTCCCCATAGGAGCGGCCTTTTTCGATCCCGTCCTTGATGAGGTTCCTGACCGCTTCCTTCGTGGTGTCTTCGATCCCGCTGATTCGCGCCGCCGCGTTCTGCCTTGCCCATTCCACGGCTCGCTTGCTCCCGATCTTGAACGATTGTTCTATTCCGAACTGCGTCGCCTGCGTCGTGTAGCCGAGCGAGAGCCCATCGAACAGCGAATCGACGAGCGCCTTCTCGGCCTGCTTGCGCGTCTTGCCGAATACGTCAGCGAAAGCGTCCACGAGATCGCCGTCGTATGCCGCTTCCTTGACGATGAAGTAGGATGCGAGCTTCGGCAGACGTTCGAGGAATAGGCGTCCCTGTCGGCGAAAGAGGGCGGCGAATGCGGCCTGAGCGCGGCGGATAGCGGCACGGCGCTTGGCCGCAGCCTGGGCCTGTTGCGTCCGCGTCGCTTCGTAGAACACGGCCAGCGCCGCCTTATGAAGTGCTGACGAATACGCCGTTGACACGGTGCCCTCTCGCCTCCAATTCCGAACACAGTCCGTAGCCCAAGAGCGCCAGCCCCAGCGCAACGATGAACCTACGCCCGCCGAGTTCGATGACGCGCCCGCCTTGGTCGCTCGTCAGGGACAGGAACACGCGATACGTCTGCGGCTCAGGCGCTTGGACTCGCGGCATTCGCGGCCTCCTTGAGTAGCGCCAAGTGCTCCTTGATCGCGGCTTTCAGCGACTCGACGCTTTGCTCCTCTTCCTCCGGCACCTCTTCCTCGGGGAAGAACTGCTCCATGACTTCCTCCACCGACTTCTCGCCTAGCGCCATGAGAAGCTGCCGGGTGGTGTACTCGGCATCGAGCGTGCCCGCCAACATACCCTGCCCGCCGAGCGTTGCGGCTTGGACCACGGCACCAACCCGCGCCACGACGTCTCGCTCCACGAGGTCGGGCCAGGTGACATTGACGTGGACATCCACCGGCTCGTCAGGGTGTTCGGTGTCGTTCGGATCGTGTTCATAGCGGAACTTCATCTCCTCCCATGCGTCCTCTACGTCCTCGCCGGATAGCCCTTCGACTGTGCCAGCGCGGGCGCGGGCTTCGATTGCGAACGTGCAGAGGTTCTCTAGGATCTGCGTCCAGAGCATCTGCCGGACGAGGAATTGCAATTCCGTCGGGCGGTCCATAGCCTTGGCCGTGGCGAGGTTGCCGGTAGACGGATCGCCGAAGTACTGCTCAGGAATTCCAGTCGCGGCGCAGACCATGAGCAGCAGGCGTCTGCCGTCTGCCGGGGTAGTGGTCGCGCCGCTCGTCCTGATCGGTTGCAGGGAAGCAGAGTCACCTGTCTCGATGAACACGGAGCCAGTAGACGGTGCCGGGTTGTACGTGTCGCCACTGAGCCCGGAATCAAGCTTCGTCTTGACTGCCGCCCGTTGCGTCGCGCCGCCCTTCGTGACGACCTTCCACGCGAAACGAGCGAGTGACCGCGTGATCGTCGCCCAGTTCGCAAGGAACTCGTTGTACGCCCGCGCCCAGTCCTGCGCACTGTAAAGCTCTGACAGGCCGAACCGCTGGCCCGAGATCGCGTTTACCTTCACGTGGTAGACCGGGTGATCCCAGTCGATTCTATGGCCGTTGTACGTCGCCGGGCGGCTCTTGGGCGTGTACTGCCAGTCAGGGTAGAGGACTGGTTCGGCGGTCAGAGCGGACGGCGAGGCGAACAGCGTGTCCCGCGGGGCCTTGAGACGGACGTAATACCAGGGCTCACGGGCGTCCTCGGGATTCGTGATCACGTCTTGCACTTCGTCGAACGGGATCGTCCGCACGCGCAGGAACCCGCCCGCATTCGTGAAGAAGACGAAGAAGAGATTGCCCTCGATCCTCAAGTCCGCGTCCCGCGCCGCCATGCTGAGCGGGGTAGAGAACTCAGCACGGTTGGCCTCGTCGGCAAGGAACTCCTGCACTACAACG
>JBAZMT010000136.1:0-2990 GCA_041649615.1 Parcubacteria group bacterium | reverse complement strand
CACTACGATCACAGCATGTCGGGCGCGTTCTTTGATGGCCTTCCCACACCTGATGTCAACCTTGGCGTTGGCTCTGCCCAACACGGGGAGCAGACTGGCGCTATGCTGCGGGGGATAGAAGCTGATCTCATTGCGAATCGCCCGGACATGGTACTCGTCTATGGCGACACGAACTCTACCCTGGCCGGGGCGCTTGCGGCGGCGAAACTTGGCATTCCCATCGCGCACGTTGAGGCCGGGCTGCGTTCGTTCATGCGATCCATGCCCGAAGAGATCAACCGCATCGTGGCGGACAGCGTCTCCGATCTGCTTCTCTGTCCAACAGAGACCGGGCGAGAGAACCTAGAACGCGAAGGGCGCACGGGCATCGTCACGGGCGACGTGATGAAGGACGCCTTCCTGCGCCTGGGAATTGGGTCTGTGGAGCGACGCGGCTACGTCGTCGCAACCATCCACCGCGCCGAGAACACGGACGATCCAGCGAGGCTGGCTGAGATCATCAAGGGCCTCGGCGAGGTCGGGGATGTCATCTTCCCGCTTCATCCTCGCACGGCGAAGCTCGCTCCGCAGCATCCTGGCATTCGCTTCATTGAGCCGTTGCCGCACGAATACATGTTGCGGCTCGTTGCCGGGGCGCGGCTCGTCATCACGGACTCTGGCGGACTGAAGCGTGAAGCCTACTGGCTACGCACGCCGAGCCTGATCGTTCGCCCCACAACGGAGTACCCGGAACTGGTAGACATGGGGTGGGCGACCCTTGTTGAGCCTGGCGAGATTGCTGACGCGGCCAAAGACGCGACAGTACCGGCACAGTATGACGAGGCACTGTTCGGTGATGGGCACGCCGCCGAACGCATCGTCTCCGCCTGCTCTGACTGGCTCGCTTCCAACTGAATGCGGCACAGGCCGCACCTCCCCCAAGTCCCACCCCAAGCGAGAGCGGCGGTGTGAGTTCATCCGCCGCCGCTCTTCGCATCAGACTTGACAAGCCTGACATCACCCTGTATAATACTTGACGGAATCCGAGTCGGATTCCATGAGACTGATGCCGCACAGTGCGGCGCGCGAAAACGGGCGCAAGAATCCGCTTCTTGCCCCGCTTTTCTTTTGGAGGTGACATGAAGAAGAGGCTCGCTTTGCTCTTCGTCCTTGTCGCCGCCGTGCTTCTAGGCGGCTGCAATCTACAGCCCGATCCGCTCGTCTTGACGTTCATCTACGGTGGCGGGCGATACGGCGACACGATTTCTATGAGGCCGTCGATTGAGGTCGGCGGCTTGCAGCTTCAAGCCCGCCTGATTGGTGGCGGCGGGCCGGGTTACAGCTTGGACTGGGGCGACGGCTCGCCCAAAGAGGTCGCTAACCGCGACGGGATCTTCCATCACCTCTACACGAAGGCTGGCACGTTCCACGTCGTCGGCTCAACTGAGAAGGATCGCGTTGAGGGGCTGGTCACGGTTGAGAACTCTGCTCCCGTTGTCTACGGGGCGTTCTACTTCAACAACTACTTCTCCTGGCGGGAGAAGACGACGTTTGACCTGCGGTATCTACAGCACGGCTGCGACGCCGGGACGGGGCAACCGCTTTCAGTCACTGGCGTCAAGGACCCGGACGGAGATCCGTATGAGTTGCTGTTTGAGGTCGTGGGCGACGATGGATCGGGGTTCCAGACATCCTACTCCGTGTTCCTCGCCAACGGAGACAACGTAACTGGCGAATGGTTCATGGCAGACGCGGTCTACGTCTTCATGGGATACACGGGCGCGACTCCTATCATCCCGCCGCCGCTTGGTCCGATGGGCTGCGGCCCCGTGGACCCCGATCCAGGCGATGTGCCCGAGGGCTATCCCGTGGCTATCCGGTTGGTAGCGCGAGACTACTGGGGTTCGGTCGGACAAAGACTGTGGGCGGGGGTGATTGCTGGTGGCGAAGGCTGTGAGTAGTTCCACAAAGGCAACCAAGGAGGTTCACGTGATTCAAGGCTGGCTTCTGAAGACTCTGAAGGACATCTGGGACCACGTTCTTGGATTCGCAACGCTGGCGCTGGTTGTGTTCATCGGCCAGATCATCGTGCTCGTCTTCGGGCCGGATCTTGAAATGAAGCTCCTGCGATCCGTTGCGACGTGGTTGGGGAACGAGTGGCGGTTTGATGAGGTGTTGGCGCTGGTGCAGAAGGAAAAGGAGTAGCGAGAGATGAAGCGAGCGATTGCTGTTTGTCTGATTGCTGTCGGCCTGCTGTCTGCGGTGGCGTTTGCCGACGCGCCCATTGTGAGCATCGGCTTTGAGCCTAGCGTGGACTCCAAGGCGAGCCTTGGCTTCGGCTGGGACTTCGATTCGTGGAAGCTGATCGGATCGAAGACGGACTTCTCCACTTGGATGGGGCGCTGGGCCGTCTGTGCCTTCTGGACGCCGCCTACGGGCTTCGCGGACGTGCGAATCGGCCCGGAACTGGCAATCTGGTGGGACGAGACGGGGCTGTTCTACAACGACATGGCCTTCGTCGTCGGCGTTGAGAAGGTCTGGGGAGCGAGCCACGTACAGTTTGGGCTCTACGGCGAGCTGAAGTTCAGTAGCAACTACGGCGTCCGGCCCGAACTGGGAGTGCTGTTGGAGTTTCCCCTTGGCCTAGGAGCCGAGTAGTGGCTGAGACATGATCTGGCGGGGCGGCGGCTAGTCCGCTGCCCCTTTGTCTTTCCGGGGTGGGAGGGGACTCTGAAGACAAGTGGCACTGAGATCAAGCTGATTCCGGGCATCATCGACATTGCCGTGATTGATGAGCCGCAGGATCTGGAAGAAGTGTACCTCGTTCCGATGGAGACGCACGCGGGCGCGGCGGAGTTCAACGAAGAGATGTTTGAGGAGTGGATTCAGTGGGCGATTGACACTCCGCAGGCACGGCTCATCTTCCCTGGCGACCTTCTGGAATGCGCTACGCGGTCGTCTATTGGCGACGTGTTCACACAGACCATGACGCCGGGCGAGCAGATCAAGTG
>JBAZMT010000135.1:0-2994 GCA_041649615.1 Parcubacteria group bacterium | reverse complement strand
GCCAGGAGAACGTTGTGGCTTCCCGTAATGTTCCCCGTAATCATCTCATGTACCGAGTCGGGGATTCCCGGTGCTTCGTCTACGATGAATAGCTGGTATTTGTTATGGAATCCAGACCAGCCCATCGCCTTGTCTTTCTCGCCGCGGCCCTGCCCCGCGTACACCCGTGCCCACCAATCAGGAGCAAACTCGACTCGCTCGACCATCGGGTCTGGCAGGCCGATGTTATTCTTGCGGCACCACAGACGGATGCGATTGTACGTCCCCAGAAACTGCGACCAAGCCTGAGTTTTCGCCTGCTCTTTCTTGGTCGAGAGGTACATGATGTAGCTTGGCTGGCGGCAGAACAGATAAGCGTTTCCGGCAACGCCAGCCGACATGGTATTGTGTGTCGGAATGAATCCTCTGCCAGCCAGGTACAAATGGCGCGGGGAGTCTACTGCGATACAGCGCACGCTCCTCTTTCCAACCGGAACGATTGAGACTACAGTCCTAGCCGTCTGGCGGGAAGCATATGGTGCGTCTGGTGGCTTTGCGCGAGATGACTTCCTGTCAAGGCAGAACGTGCGCATGAGCGGCCTGAAAGATACACAGTAAACAGTCTTTGGCAGGCCATTGTATTGTATCGTTCGCTGATATTCACACGCCTTCAGTCCAAGCGACCGGGCCAACTCTGCTGTTGTTGTGGCAAATCCTAGTTCTGTTGTGGCAAGAGTCGCGCTCCCGCCGCGGCGATCAATTGTCCCGTCAGAATCCATGATCCCGCGCAAGACAGCCAACCGTGTGTTGTAATCAGAACGCAGTATGTGGTCAGGGACTTCCTTCTTCCCCAGAGCACCGATCTCTCTTAGCCGCGGCATCAATCCGACAACGCAGTATGTCGCACATCCGTTATCTCGCCGTACAGTAGACGGAATTACCCTGATATTTTCTGCCTTGGCAATGTTCAACAACACTGGCGGTGCATCTTGATGCGCAACAGTAATTGATCCGCACGTCCTTGTTCCATCGCCCAACCAGAATCCAAGAGTATACGGGTCAATCTCGTTCTTGCTCCCACGATGTTTGCGCAGACAAAGCGGCTTAGCGGACGGGATGAACCAGTTATACGTTCTCCCGCCACCCGCGCGGAGCGATCCCGCCATTTCCAGCGTAGTGACTTGCCTTGTAGCGTCCCACCATTCGCGCCAGTCAGTAACAGGGGGCAGATCCTTGTTCTTTCCCCAGTCGCGCCACCATGCCCTTTTGCGATCGCGGTATGACATTGCCATCCATACGTGATCGCCATCAGCGACAATGCTCGTCCCGTCATCAAACGAAACTTCGTATGCTTCCGCTGTTCTTGGCGCGTAGACCGCAACAACATGACATTGCTCGCCTGATTCATCAAACAGAACGTCGCCGGAGTTGAGATCGCCCATCCGCACCCAACCTTTTGTCGTTGGGATCGGAGTATCTACATCCAGACACTTGCCCGTTGCATTACCTGCGCGGACATACGTCTCGTTTGCCCTGGGGGTCTCGAAGAGAGAACGAATGATGTCCTCTTCGATAGACCACTTGCCCCACTTCCCCTCTGCTCTCAGCCGAATCCCGAGTTGGTCACGCAGCAGCTTGAAGAACGCCTCGGGGTTGTCCTTGAGGCGAGAGAAGAACTTGGAGGCGGGGGTGTCCACTACTCTTCCTCAGATCCCTTCTTCGCCTCTTCCTTCCCGATCTTCTCTTTCCGTCTCTCTATCTCTTGGAGCGCCCAGTCACACTGCGCTGCCCCGTACTGAAGCTCCTTCGCACTCGCATACCGCGTCCCGCCCTCGTCCGCAGTCGCAAGCATGTCCCGCTTCCGCGCAAGAATCGCCTTCTCTAGGCTCTCCAGGCGCTTGTTGATCGCATTCTTCGTCCCCAACAGCATTGATAACCACCTCGTAGAACTTCCCCTCGATGAACTTGCTTGTGTCTACGTTGTCCAGAACGAACCCCGCACCATCGGCAGCGAACACGACACAGCTGGGGATGGATGAAACGCACTCAAACAACCGCCTCATATCAGAAGTCGCTCGGAAACATGCCGCGCAGAATCTTGATCGCTTCGAGCCTCGTTCCTGCGGCAAGAGTGCGGTCCTCTGCTATGCCAAGAAGCTCAACTCCAATTCGCTGTTTTAGGGTAGGACGCTTCTCCTGTTCGGCGCATGGCCTCTTGGGCTTGTTGCCTTTTGGCCGCTCCATTTCCCCATCAGCAGTAACGCCCATCATCCCCCTCCTATTCCGTCAGCCTTGCAATCTCCTGAAGCGCCTCGGCGCTCAACTCATCGGCCCGCAAGTCGATCGGCCAGATGAAGAGACGACTGTTCTTGTCAGACACCCCGCCTCGCACTGCGTACTCACGGAACTTTCCATACGCCTGATCCGCTGACCAGGCTGCCGTGTACTTCGACACCACCCGCTCGCCCGTCTCCGTCACAATGTCAATGCAGTGTCGGCCACCGCTCTCATACGGCTGGCCGACCTCAATAACGGAAAGCAGGCGACGACCGTAGCTGATCGTCCACATACCACCACCCGCTAGTTCTCTTGGAATGATTACGACGGTTCTGCGTCCACTAACTCGGCCCAGCGAGTAAGGAAACGCCATGACTTCGGTTCTGGGTTCACTGGGTCATACGAGCGAGGGTCGGGTTGCGTGTCCCGCACCCAGTCCGCCTTGACGCCGTACACAGCCAGATTGCCATGAGTCTCGTTCTCTTCTTCCATGGCCTGCTGTGCGGCTTCCCAAGTCTCCCAGACACGCCCGCCGAGATGTGTCACGACACGATCTTTGAGCGTGATCCGCTTAGTACCGAGCTTGCCGTGTCGTTGTAGCGGACGAAGCCTCTCCCTCTCCGCCTTGACCCGCTCGGCGTTGTCGTATG
This sequence comes from Parcubacteria group bacterium, assembly GCA_041649615.1. Taxonomy (GTDB): domain Bacteria; phylum Patescibacteriota; class Minisyncoccia; order UBA6257; family Colwellbacteraceae; genus JALOAR01. The sequence goes on along the minus strand of JBAZMT010000135.1, from coordinate 88 downwards.
TGTAGACCATATCCCCCTCAACAACTGCGACTGCGAACTGGGGTAGTCGGCGTGGATCGAACACGCGAATGCTGGATTCACAGTCCAG
>JBAZMT010000134.1:0-2997 GCA_041649615.1 Parcubacteria group bacterium | reverse complement strand
CTCCCCGAGGAGATGGTGTATGCGCATTGGAGAGATGAGCAGGACGACACATCCGACACCCGAGAGGAGTAACCCATGCCGACCAGAACGTTCAACCCCCACATTCCCAGCGACCTGTGGACGTGGGTGGGGCATAGAGCAGTAGACACCGGCCGCCAGAAGTCCGCCATTGTAGCCGAGGCCGCGGAGGCCTGGCTGGCAGAGCCGGGCCCGGTGGATGGAGAGGCCATGACGCGCCGGCACCTGCGGCTCGACGCCGACCTGCACGACCGTCTATCGGCCGCCGCGGATGCCGCAGGCTGCAGTGTGGCCGAGGTGGTGCGGGCGGCGATCGCCGCGGCGATGGAGGCTCACCGCCGCGGCGAAGAAAGTCATTGACACGTGCGAGCCGAACGGTTAGGATCGCACCCATGACACCGCGCGCCATCACTATCACCAGGGCCGCGCAGGCTCTTGGTCTCACCAGGACGCAGGTCGGGCGGCTCGTCGCCGCAGGCCGCCTCCGCCGCGCGCCACACACGATCATCGGCGCACCGGAGGCGGTCACGATAGCAAGCCTCCGCGCGGAGCTACGGCGTCGGGGGCTGGAGTACAAGATCACAGAGGAGGCAAAGCGATGAACGTAGCGGAGTGGGTCCTGTTGGGCATCGGCGTAGCCGCCCTGCTGCTCGGCATAGGCCGCGCAATCTACGTGGCCGGCATCCACAAGGGTATCGGCATAGAGCGGGAGCGGGCTATGCGGGTAGGGGTGGCGCTGAGGACGATGCAGCGCATAGAGCGCAACTGACATCGCCCTCCGAAGCCCCGGACCAACACAGGCCACACCCCCGCGTTAGCGGGGCAATGACATAGAGGTATGCCGCGCGCAGGTAGCGAGTAGCAGGGGAGCGCGGCGACTGACACGGGACAGAGGGCGCTGGCATTCCCGGCTGGCGCCCTCACTACACACAGGGGAGGCCACAATGCGAATTGAGCTGGAGCGCAGGCCGGAGGACATCATGCTCCGGGTGCAGAACGCATCGCAGGTGTCCACGTTCGCCGGGCAGAGCATGGCGGACGTGTTTGTATGGATCACGCAACAGGACCTGCCGGTCCTGTTCGACGCCATGCGGGCGTTCGTAGACAGGGACCACGAGGAGGCGCTGTCAGAGCAATCGTGTATCGCGCAACTGGGAGGTGGAGACCATCCGCAAGCCTGACCGCGAGAAGCCAGAGGGACCGATGCCAGACGGCTGCGAGGCCTGCCAAGCCCTGGCCTGTTGGGCCGAGGCTATGGCGGACTATGCAGCGGCGCTGGAGGATGTACTGGAAGAGCTGCAGCAGAACGGCGCGAGCCCCCAGCCGGGAGAATAGCTGAGGGCTCGCAGGAGGCGGGGCGGGAGTAAGAACGAAAGGATGATAGCAGATGGAGACGGCGCTGTCAATAGCCGTGCGCGATGGGTGGCGCGAGTGCCCTAGCGCGCTGGACAGACTGACAGATAACGTACTGCTCGGCGCCGAGGACTGGGACGACTGGGACCCGGACGGGGACGTAGACGAGACAGGCACAGAGGCCCACGCGACAGACGGGTCGGGGCTTGGAATGGAGAGGAGCAGGAACATTGAGCGAGCGATGGACAGTGGCTCAACTGACTGAGATGGCTACTGCCGAGGATGGACGTGCCGAGGTGTACGGCCGACTCAATATGCCCATAGCAGCCAATGATTCGCGAGCGACTACCGCCGCTCTCCGGCAGGCAGCGGATGACGCTACGATCGTAGGCGCAATCAACATTGCGTTGGACCGCAACGGGTATGTGCGCATTCTGCGCCCGGCAGGGCTACGCAACACCGTGTTTTGCGTCGACGATGGGACCGGAAGCAACCTCGCGCACGGACAGACTCTGCCTGGTGCCTGCGCCATATATCTGACGGGAGGGACCAAATGTGAGTGAGCAGACCAAGCACGACAACCGGGCGGTGTGGGGTGGCCTCGACGCTGCCACCGTAGACCTAACATGGGATCGACAGCGAGACATACTGCATGGTCTCGACGCCTGCGGCAAGCCATTCGCCGGCAAGGCGTCCATTGCCCGTGGTCTCTGCTCCGCTATTTCCGATGCGTTCGGCGTCGAGGTGCATGCAGCGGGGACGGATGCCAAGCTGCGGGCGGCCGAGGTCCGCGTGGCGGACCTGGAGGCGGCGCTTGCCGAGGAGCGCAGTGTGGCCGAGGTGCTCCGGGTGGGCCTGCGCAGGTTGCACGTGCGGGAGGGGGAGCTACGCAGGGAGGCTGCCGAACCGTCCAAGCGGCCGGCCGACGGTGCCATCGAAGGGCGCCGGGCGGAGCCGGAAATGCCAGACGGATCGTGGCCAGACACCCTCCGGCGCTACGCGGACACCCTACTGCGCGAGTATCCCGAGGCCGAGACCTATGCGCGAGTGATGCGCAACGCAGCCCGGTGGTGGGCTATGAAGCAGGCGGGGACCGTGCCGCGAGACGAGCCCGACCCGGCCATCGCCGAGGGCCTGAGACGACTCGGGCTGCCAGAGACAGAGCCAGAGGAGTGGTCGGAGCGGGTCCGCCTGACAGGCCCGGAGGTGCAACGTGGCTGACCAAGAGCACCTGAACAAGATGCGAGAGGGCGCGCCGGCGTGGAATGCGTGGAGGACGGCATGCACTGATGTTATCAACCTGCGCGGAGCCAACCTGAGCGGAGCCAACCTGAGCAGAGCCAACCTGAGCGGAGCCAACCTGAGCAGAGCCAACCTGAGCGGAGCCGACCTGAGCGGAGCCGACCTGAGCGGAGCCAACCTGCGCGGAGCCAACCTGAGCAGAGCCAACCTGAGCGGAGCCGACCTGAGAAAGGCCAACCTGAGCGGGGCCGACCTGCACTGGGCCAACCTGAGCGAGGCCGGCCTGCACTGTGCCAACCTGAGCGGGGCCGACCTGCACTGTGCCAACCTGAGCGGGGCCGACCTGCACTGTGCCAACCTGAGCGGAGCAGACCTGAGCAGGGC
>JBAZMT010000133.1:0-3003 GCA_041649615.1 Parcubacteria group bacterium | reverse complement strand
ATTGTGGAACGGGTTGGTGCCTCGCTCAGTATAGAGGATCTTCTGGACCTCCTGCACCAACAGAAGCTCGTCCTGAACGATCTCTACGTCTCCCCGTTGGTTGAACCTCCAGTCGTGTTCATACCCAGACCCCCCGCAACGCCGACACTCTTCCCTGAGCGTAGCGTAGCTGACCTCGATGTAGTCATTCGTGCTTCGTAAGGGCAGATCGAAAACTACCAAACGCGTCGGGCGATCCGCGAGAGTGTTGACATCCGTTACTAGGGTCCAACCGGAAACCAGGTCCTTACCACGGTACTCCCTGTTGACAACCATCCCTAAGGTCGAGGCCAGAGAAGACCCCGAGTAAATAAACAGGGTTGCAGCCTTTCCCTCGTAGGCTGATTGAATCCCAACAGTACCGCGGTCCGACAGGAAGAAACGAACTCCCTGAAGTTGTCGGTTCAAACGATCCGTCAGCTCAACAGTGGGCATCAATCTAGACGACGGCAGAGTAGCCGTCTGCACTGGCCCGTTGTTCACCGATACCTGGAAAACGTTGTTGACCCCCTGCTGAACGTTGAACGGGCCCTTCCGGGTGCCGATGGTCTGAGGAGGCAAGTATACCCCCTCCGAAGGGCACTCGATGGCCCCGTTGAGCCGAACCTTGACCGACGTAAACGACGAAATTGGACGGAGCGGCCGGACGGTCTGCCGGTCGCCATTGACGAAAAGGGCCTCATCCACGACGATGTGGGGGCACTCGAAGTCAATGGCTCGATCGTAGCTCATTTTACCTCACCGGGCTTAAACGCGCCGTCAGGCCCTCGGCCGTAGTCACCCACCGCACGCTCTGGGCCTGGGTTGTAGGCTGCCAGAGGCGCTGAGGTAAGCTGACCTTGAGGATCCGAACCGCCATCATCATAGACGGCTCGATAGGTAGGATCATCGAAGAGCTGCTCCAGAGTAGTGAAAATGTAGGCCAGCGAATCCTCAACCTCACTACTTGCGGCAATGCGGACCAGTTCCTGCCTCTCTGCTTCCAGTTGGTCTGTGTAGTCGATCAGGCGCCGGATTTTGCGCTCCAGATACTCTCGTCGGGATTGCAAAGAATCGCCGATCCACGACCTAGCCTTCTCCATGTAGATAGCTGAGAATCGGTCCCCCAGTCCTGGTGGCCCGAATGCTTCACCACTGCTCATGAGCTGAGCTGGACTGGACTCACTCCCCTTGATCATGAACACTGGCTGATCAACCGTACGTACCTTCAAATCGTAGAAGGCATCTCCTCCTAGTATTTCGTAGACTCCCATGAGTTTGCCGATGTAGGAATCATCGGGGTCTACCGAATACGCTGTAGGGATCCCGTTCTGATCGTAGGACAACTGAAACCGACCCACTCGTCGGATCTCAGCGTTTAGATGGTTCAAGCGCTCCTGAATACCCGTAAGCTGAGCCTGGGCATACGCCTTGAACCGCTCGTACTGACTTCGGTTGAAGGTCCCTTTCCAATCGAAAGCCATGGCTCACCTCACCCGAAGATCACCTTGAAGGCCGATGCAAACGCTCCAATGTCCGGCCCAACGAGGCCAAATACTACTCCCGCCGTGTACCCATCGGGCCCCGTTCTAGGCTTGTTCCCCTCAGCCGTATTGAGGGTGGTTATCCACTCGTTGGCATCTCCGTGCATGAGCCCCGAATCAAGGAAGTAGAAACCAAGTGTCATTCCTTCGATGTAGTTCAGCAAGTCAACCAGGTACTGGATGAAAGCTTCAAGGGCATTGATCTTGCGGATGAGCAGGTCGATGAATGCCTTGATCTCGTCCAGAACGCCTCGGAAAGCATCGAGCATCGCCTGGATCTTAGCCAGCAAGTCATAGAGGAACTGTCCTGACCACGGCACCAGATCACGCAGAAGCGAAATCGATTGCCAGTTCGGAGGCATCCCCTGCCCCCCTATGGACCGGAGGAAGCGAATGATGACCAGAACGTTCTTCCTCACCACCGCATCACTGAAGGCAGACCCGTAGGTTTTTGCTTGGTCCTGGGTAACAACGTAGTCGTATTGAGAGACGACGAGCGAGATGGAGGTCGAAGCAGCAAGAGCCGCATCTACTTGGGCCTGACCGGTCGCGGAAGGGACGACCTTCTCCGCATCCGTCAGGGTATATACAAGGTCCTTCAGTGTCTTGACCCCCTTGAGGGTACTACCCGGAATACCGGCCGTCGGAGGCATACCCTCGGGTAGGGGCGCCAGCATCAGGTCGACGAAAGCGTTGACCACAACATCCGCTGACTCCATGAAGAAACCAGCGAAACGATTGGCCATACGTCCTGCCTGAAAGCGCACCGAAGTCCGCGTCCACGGGACGTCGGGGTACTTCCCCGTGACCTCACTCGGTTTCCAAGGGCTCTGGTCACCCAACAGGTCCACAATAGGATCGGCCGTGAACGACGCCAATGTGCCGGAAAGGGTGTCAATTGAACCCTTTCCGATAGACTCAGCACCATATACGGGCTCTCCGTTCTCATAATACAGAGGCTTGTAGATCGGGTTGTCATCCTCATCCAACTTGACGTTCCCGTCCCCATCGAGTTCCACCTCTCGCTCCGGTAAAGGTAAATGAAAGTTGAGCGAGAAGGCCGCCAAAAACGTGCGGAAGAGAGCCTCTTGAATGTCCAGATCATCAGGGACCGGGAACAGCGTTCCCTTGACGATACCCGAGGGCTGACCCATCACTGGCGGATGGTCAGGTTTCGCTGTGGGCCAGATGAACTGATACGACTGAAACTCATTCATGTTGGGGCGAAGATACTTCGCCCGAAGATTGAGCTTGTGCGCGTCCCTGTCTTCCCAATCGAGTTTTCCCGTGTAAGCTCGAACTCGATAGTAGTACGTCTTACCGTACTCGACATCCTTGTCAATCCACCGGAACGTTCCCAAATGACCCGTCCAGAAACTGAGAGTCCTAGACGTGATGTCAATGTACTGCTGGAACCTTATGAAGGGAAATCCGTACTCAT
>JBAZMT010000132.1:0-3005 GCA_041649615.1 Parcubacteria group bacterium | reverse complement strand
TGGCCATTGACTTCAAGGGCCTTCACACGCCAGAAGTAGTTGGTGCTGTAGTCCAGGGTGCCGTCGTACTCGTAACCGGTGGTGGTGGTGGTGGCGGTTACGACCAGGCTCTTGAACTCAGGATCCTTGGCGAGGTCGAACTGGTACTTGGTGGCCTCTTTCCAGGGGCTCCATGAGAAGGAGGCTGGCTTTACTTTGCAGCCGAGGCAGCCGTTGTTGGGGGCCAGCAACTGTACGCCGTAGTACGGGGTGTTGACGATGAATCCCGCCTTGACGGTGAAGCTGCGTGCCTCTGACCAAGGGCTGGCCGCGAACTGGCCGGTGGCTGAACGTGCGGAGCGTACCCTCCAGTAGTAGATGGCGCCGGCTTCAGGCAGCGCACCCGGAGCTATCCAGGCAGCCGGTGAAGTCATGTTGGTGGCGTCCATTTGCAGTAGGAGGGATCCGGTTACGGAGCTGATGACGTTAGCGTTGTTCACGAAAGGATTGATCCTCAGTGTGAACGCTGCGTCCTTGGCGATCTGGAGCTGGTACCAGGTGCTCAGACAGAGCTGTTCCCAGCTCAGGTCGATCTGCTGGTTGCGGCCCGTTACCGGGTCGGCGCCCACCAGGTACTGGTCAGCCGGGCTCTTCAGGATGGGGCCCTTCTTGGCCAGGCAGTCAGTGTAAGCCCAGAGCATGCCGCGCCTGATAACCGGGGCATAGCCGAATCCGGTCAGATCAAGCGCCGGGACGAATCCGGCGAAGTTCCACATGCGGCCGAGGAGGTTGAATGCATAGCCGTTCCTCAGGCCGTTGACATACGTCCAGTTGCCGCTCTCGTCATCAATGGCGTAGAGGGTGGTGTTGGTGTCGAGCGTGCAGCAGCCGCAGTATTTGAGCGAGGTCGGCTCGAGGGTGAATTTTACGCCGGCTGTGGTGATCGGTGCAAAGATGTCAAGGCAGTCCCAGGCGATGCCCGGCTTGGGCATGCCGTCACGCGGCTTGAGAGTGCGGCAGACTGCGCTGTCATCCATGCCGGCCGAAGTGGTGATGTTGTCATGCGCGCTGTAGAGCGCGGGCTGGGGATCGCCCGTCCAGGCCTGGACGAGGCCGAACTGGCCGACGATGTGCGGGGGATTGGTGGCCGGTGCGGGCCAGGCAAGCAGCGGCTCGGCGCCGAAGATGTAACCACTGCCATTGGCAGCAGCCATCATATCGTTGTCGACCCACCTCTGGAACGAAGGAGCCGTGTTGCGATAAACGGTGCCAAGGCCACTGGCGGCCAGGGCATCGTCGCCCATGTAGATGAAGCTGTTGTTCTTGAAGTCCACGTCGAAGATGACATGCTCTTGTGCATGTCCGGAGATGGACTCGGAGCCGGTGGTGAAGCTCACGCCCTTATCGGCGGAGTAGGCCACCGGGTAGGATGAAACGGCGCCTGCGCCGACCAGTACTTTACCGTCGGGAACTGCCACGATGGTGTGCGAGGTCTCGAGGTTGGTCTGGTAGGTGGGCAGGTTGGTGGACCAGGAGGTGCCGGTGTAGGGGAGCCTCTGGACCATACCTGAACCGTTAACGGTGTAGATGGTGGTGCTGGTCTCGAAAGCGAAGTCCTGGATGGTGAAGCGCGGTGTGACGGTTGCCCAGTAATCGCCGTAGTCGGGAGACCAGGCCATTGCCCTTGTATTCTGCGCGGCCCAGCCGACGATCTCGCCGTCAGGCTTGTCGGTGCAGGAGGGGACGACCCTCAGTATGGGCAGGTCGGTCTGCACCTCGGGGGTGCAGGTGATAAGAGCGGTCGGGCGGCAGTAGACGCGCTCCCAGTAGGTGCCCAGCGGGGGAACCGCGGGAAGCGGAGCTGCCACGTTGGGGTTGATGGTGGCACGCCACACGCTGTCAAACGAGTTGCAGGTGGCGAGGCCGAGGTAAGTGTTGGACGAGGCCAGGTAGATGGTGGTGCAATCGGGTGCTACCGCCACGTCGTTGAACCAGTCGATGGTGGTGTTGATCAGGACGAGCTGGTTCCAGGTCTCGCCGTTGTTGCGAGAGATAGCGAATGCCGACTCGTCGTTGACTACCGGGACGTTCAACTGCTGAACGAACCAGGATGCGCCATTGTATACCATATGCGGCTGTGAGCCGGTGGCTGCATAGCCCAGAGATCCGTCAGCATTCCATGCAACGATTGCGGCGCCTTCGCCTGCCTTGGCTACCTGACAGGCTACGTTGGCTGCGCCGGTGGTCGGCTTAAGTGCCGGGTACCAGCACGGGATGGGGCAGGTGGTCGGTGAGTCCGTGAACCAGGTGGGCACGGTCGCCGAGCAGGAGAATCCCATGCGCTCGCCTGCCAGCAGTTTGCCGGAGGCATAAGTGCCGAAGTATGCGATGGTGTAGATCTGTTTGTCTAATACGGCGGTGTTGTCCATCAGGGTGTAGACAGTTGTGTCGTCGACGCGATAGATACCACTGTTCACCACGGCGCCGGTGGTGTCAAGGCTGATGTAGGCCCTGCGCAGCGAGGCCGACTGTCCGGAGAAGTCGGAGGGAAGCTGCAGGGATACGTTCCTCAACTGGACGTTGGTAGCAGGAACCGGTGCCGTGGGGTTGGCTACGACGACGCCCGGGTACGGGTAGGCGAAGGATGTGGTGGTGTTCATGTTAACGTCGCGCAGCGCCACCTGGAACCATGTGCCTGCGGCGGTGGCGTAGACCAGCGTTACCGAGGAGTCGCCGCTGTAGGTCGGCGAGAACTTGAGGGCATAGATGCCGGTGTCAGCGGCAGCGCCGCCGTTCAGCGGGCTGATCTGCTGATTCCAGGTCGTGAAGCCGCTGGAAGACCTGACATACCATGCGCCGAGGCCGGTGGCTGCATTAAGAGTGCCGAACGCGATGTCGCGCTTGCCGCCGTAGTCGGCCGATATGTCGAGGCAGCGGATGGACACGCCTGCGCCCAGCGTGTAGGTGGCGGTTGCGGTGTTATAGCCCGCAAAGGCCAGGTCCCAGTTGTTGCCGCCGTCGATGGA
>JBAZMT010000131.1:0-3007 GCA_041649615.1 Parcubacteria group bacterium | reverse complement strand
TGATCGACCCGATGACAGGGGATGTGCTCGATGACTCATCAGCGGCGATCTGGAACCATGACAATATCTACTGGGTAGGGACGGCTGGGCCTGGAGAATCACCTCGCGCCATCACCCGCGCTTTCGTGCTCGCCATGACGCAGGACAAGCCATGAGCGGCGACCGATCGAACCGGCGGCGCGACAATCAGCCGAACGTCGTCCTGCACGACGGCAAGGCGATCGTCCCGCCGTCCAAGCGGTTCCTGAAGTGGGTCAAGAGCGAGACGGGATCACGAACGCTGTTCCGCCCGAGCAAGGAGCCAGTACACATCAAGAAGCCCGGAAGGAACGATCCATGTCCGTGCGGCTCGGGGAAGAAGTACAAGAAGTGTCACGGGAGAAACGCATGAGCAAAATCGCAGACACCATCGAAGAGGAGATTCGTCGCTGCGCGACTGATTACTGGCCGCCAGATGGGGCCAAGTGCATCGGCGTAGAGATTGATCTGATGGAACGAGATCCATGCGTGATGGCTGGATTCGGGACACACGGATTCCGTGTCAGAAAGGTGGAACGCTATCCAGACCATCGCTACAAGAAGTACGGTCTAAGCTGGAAGACGGGTGAATGGGTGCTAATCCCAGAAGGCGACGGTTATCCAGAAGAGACCTTCTTGGAGGCACCGCCGCACGCAGATGTTGGGAAGACTTCCTAGGCGGGCTATATGGGGCCTAGAATGGCTCGCGGAGTCCGTCCTGGCGCTGTGGTGGGGGATCGCCGATAGGAGGACGTAAGGGAGGCATGATGCCAGAGAAGGTGGATGTCACGAAGGCGTCGCTCTACATCCCGAAGGCGCTGCAAGGCGAGCGGATCGTGGAGCGGCTGATGGCGGTGGGGAAGCGGCAGAAACGCTCAGTGAACTATCTCGTCTGCCAGGCGATCGTGGAGTTTCTGGAGAGAGAGGAGGGGAAAGCGTGAAGGCGCTTATGGCGATCTATCTGACGTGTCTCGGGCTGGCGGCGCTCGTGTTTGCGATTTTCCCCGCTGAGGATACGTACATCAACCCGATCGAGATTGTCCCGGTCGAACGCGTGATCGAGACACGGGTCGAGACGCAGGCCCCGCCAACGGAGTTCAATCCTCAAGTCGTCGTCGAGCTACAGAGCCGCGTCACGATGATCGAGGCGGAAGACGAGGTACGGGCGGCGGACGTAGACCGGCGGCTCAAGAACGCGACCGACTACGCTGTCCAGGCCATGACGCAGACGGATCAGCTGTGGACGAAGGTCGCGGCTGTGGACGAAGGGATGCGCACGATGAAGCGGCGGGAGACCTGGCAGACGTGGATCTTCGTCGCTTTGTGGGGTCTCGGATACGTTGCCACGATCATCGCGCTCTGGCGCTCAGGGAGGGGATCATGCGCAAAGGGGACTACGAAAGGGGCCACGCCGCCGACCTCCGCAGGCACGCCGACGAAGCGATAATGCGCGAGGTAGACTTCGTGCCCGATCCGTTCGACGCAGAGGCGCGGCGTGTGCGGCTGAATCAGCTAGAGCCGATCGCGGCGTTGAACGGGCGTAAGAAGCCGACGGGGGTACGGGCGCGGAAATCGCTTGCGCTCTATCACGCGACGGGCGACTGGATCAGATAGGGGGATTCATGAGCGAAGAGAATGAACGGACAGAGAAGCCGACGCCACCACCGTTGCGCGACGTGAAGGACGGAGCTATCCCACTGGGGCAGAAGCGGCGCGGGCGTCCGCCGAAGGTGAGGCCGATTGAGCCGGTGAAGTTGCCGGCTGGCGTCGTCAAGGCGGAGGATGCTACGATCGCGGGACCGAGCATGATGGTGAAGATCGACGGAAGCAAGGTCGCCGAGATGGTGCGTGAGCAACTGGAGCGGATGGAGCAGAAGATCGAACTCGTCAAGGACACGCCGCTTCTCACGCTGCACCTGCGGCGCGTCGGGGCGGAGATCACGGACGGCAGCGGCACGGTGCACATCCCCGCGTCCGGCGCGATCCCGGACGGTACGCCCCTCGTCGCGCACTTCTACAGGGAGGACTAGATGGCATGGTGGGCGATTGCGCTGCTTGCGGTTGGCGGGACGGTGCTCGCGCTGTTCCTGGCGGTATGGCTTGCGGCGCGGATGTTCCTGGCCGCGCTGTTCCGAGAGTTCTAGGAGGGATGCACGATGAAGGTCAAGGTCGGCAAGAGGGTCTACGATTCACAGAAGCTCCCGATCATGCTCGTGATGACGGAAGCCGAGCGTGAGGAGATCGCGGAGATGCCACCGGACGCACGGAAGTACGCTCAGTTCCCGGAAGGCTTCGGGGACGAGAAGGCGATGCGTGAGTGGATGCAGCTCCCGGAGGCGGGCGGGAAGACGTTGGTAACGTAGGTGCCGCGCTGCATAGGATAGTGGTATAATCTCCTCGGGGTTGGACACGCGGTCAGGTGGTGACTCTCCGCCGCGATGTCTGACCCTAGAGGAGAGTCACAATGATCGAACAGCTCAAGGTAGTAGCAGCAGATGAACGCACTAAAGGTCTAAAAGACACGACCGTTGTTCCAAATGAGATACTCCGTGCTGACCTTACTCCACCGCTTCTGTCTCTCTGGATTCATCTGTGGGCACATTGCTATGGAGCACGGGACAACTATTGCTGGCCGAGCAGGAAAAGGCTGGCGAAGCAGATAGGATGCTCGCTACGGTCAGTGTGTACATACCTCGACCGGCTGGAGACCCTTGGCCTTATCAGTAGGGTAACGCACACGGAGCACGGCGTATCTGGTTACTATATCTATTGCCCCATCGAGAAGGGAGTTGACGAGCAGCGCCTTCCTGGGGGTAGGGCAAATATTGCCCCAGGGGTAAGGCACCGCTAGGGCAAACTTTGCACACAGAAGAAGGAAGAAGTACAAGAGAAGAAACGACACCGCCTAACGGCTTCTTCGTGAGGGGGTTGCACCCCCTTCACAAACCCCCGCTAAAGGCACGCGACAAGCAGGCTAAAGAAACCGCAG
>JBAZMT010000130.1:0-3018 GCA_041649615.1 Parcubacteria group bacterium | reverse complement strand
TCATCGGAACGCCGACCCAACTGGCTGACGCTGGAACCGTTGCAAGCTACACAGGCATTGTGCATGCAACGCCAGCAGCACCGCAGCTAACCTCGACGCTAATAGCGGACTGGACAGCATACCAGTGGACACGGGTCCGTTGCACCGCAGGAACCGCAATTGGGGCGGTGACTTGGGTGGCGTGCGCAAACCCGGCCGGGGTTGGCATTGGCGTCGCACGAACGACCAGATGGATCAGACCAAAACTGACAACATTCCCGATCTACGAGTTGGTGAACCCAGTCGTTGGGGACGAAATTGTCGTCGAATCGCTGCCAACAATACCTGCGGTAACTCTAGCTGTTGACGGCCCATTGCTGCTGCCAGGAAATCCAGCCTGGGATCATCGGCAATGGTTCATCAGCTCGATTGACTGCCAGAACATTGAAACTGCGGGAACAGCCTTGGGCGAAATCAGTTTTGCCCTGATCTTCGGCTCGAGACTTGCTCAGGTGAGAACCCTCCCGAGACTATTCACTTCGTTGACCTCACTGGCCAAAGCTGGTTGCTTCTATTCGCAGGATGATTCGTCAACAGCAATTTCTGCATCCGTAAACGCGGAGGGAGCATTGTACGCCTGTCTCTTCGGCGGTGGCACCACAACCCAAGTAGCTACAGGTGCCACTCAGGTTCTGTCTTTCAATTCTTGCTTGGGGCAAAACTGCGGGTTCACTGCTAATGCGTATGGGTACTTCTCGCTCGCGGATTGTCAGGCGTTCGACTTGGCTTCAGCCACTTCGAGCGCCTTAAATCTGACAGCCAACTCCGTCGCAAATATATCGAGCTTCTCAGGCGCCAACAACACTGGCTGGGGAGTCAGTCTCTACAACAACGCGACAGTGAGAATTACCGGCACGAACAACATTACTGGCGCAGCAGGCCAAGCCAGATTGTCAGCGGCACCGGTTGTACCGTTGACCTTTCTTCAACTCCTTCAGCCATCTGACTACGCCCAGAAGGGTATCACGCCTGCCATGGTCACTGGAACGACCACGGTTACCGTGCCTTGGTACAGCAACACGACGCAACGGGTGACCGTCTCTCATGCGGCCTTCGCCGGAACCCCCGGCATTCTGAGCGTCCAGCAGATCAGCACGACCCAATTTACCGTCACCTCCTCGAACGCCCTCGACACCAGCACCGTCAACTGGACAATTAGCCCGCTTGGCCGCAACATCTTCATCTCAACCGTTTGAGGTCAACCATGCCCTACTTCATTCCCAAAGCCTCAAACTGGAACTTCGTTGCCGTGGCCCTCGGGTGCCTCGGAATACTGCTGCTGATGAACTACGCTTGCACGGCCCCGCGCGTGCAGGTGCAGAACCCCTCTGAGCTTTGTGCCACAGCTGTGGCACTAAGTTCCGCAGTCAAGGCGCAAGCAGCCAAGCTCGGTGTCGAGCCCATCGAGCTCGCTCGTCGCGCTTGCGATGCAGCGCTGCTTGTGGCGCAAGTGAGCGAAGCGAACCTCGTAACCTCATCGGGAATTGCAGGCGCAACGAGCTCGCCCGAACCGCCATCGATGGCGACGGCTGGCGCTGCTGGGGCAAGCCCATGATTACCATCCGCAAAGCCGCCGACGGCCCGGTAGTGCAGACGGTCGAACAGGTGGCGTTCACCTTCCCTGCGAACGTCGCTGGCCAATACAACTACGACTTCGCGGTCCAATCGGAGCTCCGGGGCGACCCAATGACCGTGGTTTCGTTCGACAACTTCACGTTCCAGATCTTAGTTCTGGGCGCTGGCTTCATCGCCCCCCACACTGTGCGCATCAATGTCTTCTATCTGGTCGACATCCTTGCCCCCATCGACGTCGCGATGCATGTTCTGATTGCAGCGCACGACATTCAATCTCTCTAGGCACCCCATGGCCCTCGAACGACGCCGTCCATTGCCCGCAGGTCGATACTGGCTCGATGTGTTCGAGCCCAACCAGCTGGCGTGGGGTTCGTGGGTCGATGCGATGACACGCATGGTCCCTCCACGCGCAACCATCGAAGTCACTCAGCACTTCGAAGGTGTCGACGGTGCAGGTCCGCACGACTTCGTTATTTTCTCGACCCCTGGCGAGAACGTCGCATGGGAAGCCGCTGGCTTGCCATCCCCCACTATCGCCGGGCCAGAAATCCAGACGTCGGACGATACGGTGCAAAAGCCCCCTCCCGAACCAGATTTGCTCGACCAACTAAGTGAGCACGCCACAGGCATCACAACAGGCCTCAAGGTTGCAGGGTTCATTGCTGTCGTTGTGGTCGTTGGGTCTTTCGCACTGAAGAGGAAATGAGACATGGGAGCATTGCCCTTTATCATTGGTGGCGGCGCCCTGGTTGCACTGCTCGCGGTTGCAAGCAAGGCGAAAGCCAAGACCTCGACGACGAGCAGCACACCGACCAGCACCGCTGGCACGAAACCGACCGCGACCACGTCCGCTTCGGTGCCGGCCCAAATCGTCGAAGCCGTTCTCAAGGGCAGCAGTCAGACCATTGCCCAAGGCCAAGCCATCTGGCTGAACGACAACGGCTACCCGAAGACCGCAGAAGCACTGCGAGACTACCTCGAGGGCGAAGCGACGCTCGATGAGCTGCGAGCCATTGCTGCGACCGAAGTCAAGACGGCTCCGACCGTTCTCACGCCGAGCAAGCCGACGGGAGTCAACACCCGAGATCTGTACGGCGAAAGCCTGCTGTCAGCTGGCACCAACGACGAGATCCTTGCCTATGCGCAAGGGTCCGACAGCATTCCCTTCGTGACGGCTGCTGCCGCCCACCTCGCTGCCGCTGGTGACACGCGAGCAATGCTTCTCACTCAACACTTGGTCGACATCACAACCTGAGGTTCCGATGGCACAGAAACGTTCGAGCGCACCGACACCCGCCCAAATCAAGCGACTCGCCAAGGCGCACCACAAAGCCGAGGACGCCCTGCGCCATGCTGAGATGAAAGCGGCCCTAGCGAAGAGGTCGGTCCGAAAGGCCCGCTAGC
>JBAZMT010000129.1:0-3032 GCA_041649615.1 Parcubacteria group bacterium | reverse complement strand
GACCCTTGTAGCCCGGCGCCCCCTCCACGGTCGCAGTCACTACGACGCTGTACGACTTCCCTGCCTCGAACCCGTTCGCGGCGGTGCAGGCGAGACCGACGCGATAGTGGCCGGTGAGGCTCGTGCGCTTGGTCGCCACGCCGCTCACGATGGCTGTGTCCGTGTCGTCCTCGTAGACGGCGTAGGCCGGCGCGGTGTCGGCATCCACGGCGAGAAACGTTGTCGGACTCGATAGGATGAAGTCCAGGTAGATTGTCTCTTCGAGACTTGGGTTCATTGCGAGGCCCTCACTACAATCCCGTTCACCACAGGACTCCTGAACACGCCGCCGTTGAGGACCGAGAAGCCTCCCGTCCATGCCTCTGAGGCGCTGTGCGACGTGCTGTTCGACAGCGAGATGGACTGGCTGACGGAAACTGAAAGCGACGGTGAGAGCGACGCGGACTCAGAGTCGGACACGGAGGCCGACGTTGAGTTCGAGTCGCTCATGGAGACCGATGTGCTCTCGGATTCCGACGCGCTGATGGCGGAGGTGCTGGTTGAGGTCGAGGCGCTTGACGATTCGCTGACGGAGACCGACGCCGACTCCGAGACGCTGTTTGACGCGCTGATGGAGACGGACGCGCTCTCTGAGTCCGACTGGGACGCGCTGACGGACGCCGAAAGGCTCAGGGACGTGGAGGTGCTGTCCGACTCAGAGTGACTGAACGCAGACGTGCTGGTCGAGGCTGACTGGCTTGAAGAGACTGACACACTGATGGAGACCGAGGCACTTGCAGACTCCGAAACGCTGACGGACGTCGAGGCGCTGGACGATTCGGAAGCGCTGAACGCCGAGGTGCTCGTTGAGGCGGACGCCGAGTCGGACTCCGAGGCGCTGGCCGAGATTGAGGCGCTGTGAGAAACCGACCCGGACACGCTCTCAGACGTAGAGAGAGAGACTGAGTTGCTGTAGGACAGGCTGTCGGAGTGCGAGGCCGAGTCCGACACGCTCATCGAATCAGACACGGAGGCCGATACGGACTCGCTTTGCGATAGGGAATTGCTGTCGGACTGCGAATGGCTGAATGCGGACGTGCTTGACGACTCCGAGTCAGAAACGCTCGGGCTTTCCGAGGTCGAGGTTGATTCTGACGCGGACTGAGACACCGAAACGGACGACGACGCGCTGTTGCTGTTTGAGATCGAAAGCGAGTTGGAGTTGCTGGTGGAAGTGGAGTTCGATTCCGACACCGAAACGGACGTTGACTCGGAATCGGATCCGGTCACTGAAATTCCTATGGTACGGCTTCGTCGGCGGAACAGGGTGAAGGGGTCCGCGTGAAGTTGTCGGATTTCCGAAGCCGAGAGCACCCGCCTGTGCATCAGAAATACAGCGATCACTCCGGTCCAATAGAGTGTCGGAGAGGCCCTCGGAGCGCAGGCCAGCGCTTCGCGGGTCACGGTATATGTTCCGCTGTACGTGTGGCTCGCGGAGGCTTCCCAGTGGCCATCCACCCACCACGCACCAATGGGAGGACTGCCAGACACAGGCGTTTCGGTGTAGGTCACGACACGCCAGGTCGAATCCAACACATTGGTCACGGTCGAGACGTTGCTCGTCGCCTGACTCGCATCGTTGCGCTTCCAGAGGATTAGCTTTTGGTAGGGGCTGGAGCCGCTGGTGCGAATTCCATAGAGCGGTGTGTCGCTTGCCGTGCTCGCCTGGCACCAGATGAAATTCTGATCGGATGTCGCGGCTGGGGCTTTGAGCAGGATCGTAATGGATACGGGATCATTGCCAATGGATAGCCCGACGCGGGGGCTATGGAGAGCGTAGTGTAGGGAAGAACGATTGAACGACAGTCCCTCCGGGGTCCAGCATGAACTGCGCGACAGATTGGTCAGCGTGTAGTGGTTTCGATACCCCGACTCATCATGGAACTTTCCGCTGCCGGACCATCCGCGAGCGCACAGGGCGGTGACGCAGTTGCGCGCCAATCTGGAACGCGCATCAAAATAGCCCGTGCCGGGCCAGTGGAGGGAATTGGAGATACTCATCTCTCAACTGGCCGCCTGAATGTCATCATCCACGTAGATGTAGCGCACCCAGTGATCGGCGTCGGACGCTTTGAGATTGACGGCGGTATCGTGGACGATGGCGATCCCCCAAACCGGCCCCATGTTCTCGACGACAAACTCGCCGTAGAGGACGTCCTCCGTGGATGGACTTGCCTTGTTGGCCATCGTGCCGATGCAGACGGCGTTCAGGATCGTCAGGGCGGCATCGGATGCTCCTGCGCCATCCGTGTAGTGCGGCGTGGCGTGAGCATCGCCACGCAGGAGATATACGTAAACACCCTTGTTTCCCGTTGGCGATGTGCCCTGAGTGATCTTGACGTAGATGATCGCACGGCGATGTGTATTGCCCGTCAGCAGAGTACTCTGCCGTCCGACGCCGCTTGTTGAGGATGCCAGGGCGTTCAGAGTAATGGTCAACGCGGCGCTGGCGCTGAAATAGTCCGTGACCTTGTTCGTGCTCATAATTCACCTCGACAGAATCTTGGTACATACCAATCGGGATGGCGGGTATTCGGGATCGTGGCCATCAGGCGTGCTCCGGTACCCCAGCCGCCTTCTCCTCGTGCAGCCGCCAGACCTGACCGCGCAGCGTCTCCGGGGAGCGCCGCATGTCGAGGTCAACCCCGAACCGCTGCTTGGCGTAGCTCTGCAGGGCCGGCTTCTCCATCGCGTCGAGCCGCTCCGCCGTGAGCGGCGTCTCGTCAGCGACGATGGGCGCCACTTCCTGCTCGGTCTTCACGACCGGTTCAGGCTCCTCCTTCGCCAACTTGGCCGGCGGGACGATGAGCTTTCCGTCGTCGCCCAGGATCGCGGGCCGCATGTCGGAACGTCCCGCTAGGCGATTCGTCCGAATCAGGACGCGGCCGTCATTGGTCACCAGCACGTGCGTCGGCATCGGTCTCCTCCTTAGTCAAAAGGCTGCGGGGCGGCCCCGCACGCGCAGGACCGCCCCCGATCAGCCGTTATTCCTT
>JBAZMT010000128.1:0-3036 GCA_041649615.1 Parcubacteria group bacterium | reverse complement strand
AGGTTCCTGCGCCGTGCCGCCGAGCTGGGCGTCGGGGTCATGTAGTCGTGCGATACCTCGACGTGTGCTCCGGCATCTCGGCGCCGACGCAGGCGTGGAAGCCTATCGGATGGGAGTGCGCCGGCTATTTCGAGATCGACCCGTTCGCGTCTGAGGTACTCGCAGCTCGGTTCTCAGGCGTCGCGAACTACGGCAATCTGCTGGAGGTTGACCATGCAACAATCGGAGAGCAAGTCGGACACGTCGATCTCCTCGTTTCGGGATCACCGTGTTTCGTGCGGGGCACTTTGGTCCTGACGGAGCGCGGTCTTGTTCCCATCGAGGACGTGCAGGTGGGGGACTACGTTCTCACACATAAACTGCGGTACAGGCGTGTCACCGAGAAGATGAGTCGCTGCTCTGAAACGGTCAGGCTGAAAGGGCAGGGTGGCATCGGTGCGATCCGCACGACGTGGGGTCATCCTTTCTGGGCGATGCCGAAAGGGCTGGTGTGGGACAACGATTTGCGTCGTTATGTGCGTCGCGCGTTGGGTGCGACGCCAGACTGGATCGCTGCGATGAACATGAAGGGCTACTTCTGGGCAACGCCGAGCGTGTTTCCTAGTATGCAGGCACCGTACATCGAAACGCATGGGCAGGAGCACGCGTTGCCTCCGTTCTCCGAGGCGTTCTGGAAGTTCGTAGGCATGTGGGTCGGGAACGGTTGGGCGCATGTGAACGCGCGGCGGGGCACTGTAATGATCTCGGACGGCCACTCCGACGCGGAGAAGATGGTCGCTATCATCGAGGCGGCCGGGCTTCACGTCGGCAGCAGGTCGAAGATGCGAACTGCTACCCGAGTTACTGTGGCGAGTCGTCCGGTTGCGCGTTGGCTCATGACTCACTTCGGGAGTGGTGCAGAGAACAAGACGATCCCAGCTTGGCTTTTCGGTTTGCCGGAAGGCGACCGGCAGGCGTTCGTGGATGGATATTTGTTTGCGGACGGAAGCGTAACAGGAAATGGATTTTCGTATGGCAGTGTGAGCCGCAAGTTGTCGGTCGGGTTGCGCCTATTGTTCTCTTCGCTCAGGCTCTCGGTATCTTCTCGAGAGACACATCCTGCTCGGTCTGGAGTGATTGAAGGACGTGTAGTAAATGAACGCGTGTTTTACGAAGGGCGTGTTTATGATAATCCGCGCAGCGCGTTCTTCGCGCACGGCTTTTGCTTCGGGCTCGTGCGCGACGTGCAGGCGACAGGCGATGTGGAAGAGGTATGGAATCTCGAGGTAGAAGATG
This sequence comes from Parcubacteria group bacterium, assembly GCA_041649615.1. GTDB lineage: Bacteria > Patescibacteriota > Minisyncoccia > UBA6257 > Colwellbacteraceae > JALOAR01. The sequence continues at coordinate 1,761 of JBAZMT010000128.1, read as the reverse complement.
ACAACAGCTACACAGCAGATGGGCTCGTCGTCCACAACTGCGTCGGCTTCTCCGTGGCTGGCCGGCGCGGTGGATTGGGTGATGCACGTTCTGCTGGCCCGCTCTGGGCCAGCTTCGCTCTGGCGCGAGCTGTCGGAGCGCGCTGGCTCGTCTGGGAAAACGTCCCAGGCGTCCTCTCCGATGATGGCGGGCGCACTTTCCGACGAATCGTCTCCACGCTTGACGACCTCGGGTATTGCTGCGCATGGCGAGTTCTGGACGCGCGCTTCTTCGGAGTCCCACAGCGGCGCCGTCGAGTCTTCGTTGTCGGATATCTTGGAGACTGGCGACCACCTGCGGCGGTACTGTTTGAGCCCGAAAGCCTGCGCCGGAATCCTTCGAAGAGCCGCAAGGCGGGGCCGAGAGTTGCCCGCTGCGTTGCGACTGGCACTGGAACGAGTGGCAGCGGATACCGAAGCGACGGGGACACCGAAACCTTGATCCCGATGCTCGCCGAGCCGATTCAGGTTCAAGAGGGACGCAACTATTCCAAGGCGGGGAGGAACGCCTGGGTACACAACTGTGTTCCATTCCAAGCAACGCCCATCGACCTCTCCAAAATTCGCGAGGACGTGCGAATCGGGGTCGGGACGTGCGCGACGGGCGTGGGCGAGCCCGGTGACCCAGCGTACACGCTCGGCGTGCAGACGGCGGTGCAAGCCGTTGCCTACCCGATCTCGTCCGACGCGCTCCGGGGCGAGGGCGTCATGCAGACGCCGGGCCCCGATGCGGCTGGGCGTGTGCGGCTCCGAGATCCAGGGCTCGGCGTTGGTAGCGCGCACGACCCGTCGTTCACGATCAACGCCTCGGTGCCGCCGGCTGTCGCCTACGTGTTCGGGAGTCACGCGGGCGCTGCCGATGGCGATGCTTGCAACGAGAGCCACGACTCGGGCGGTCCAGTCGGAGGCGGCGTGAGCGAAGAGCTTGCGTACTCACTCCGGGCTGGGCGAACGCAATCGGTTTGCGTGACTGGCGAGCAGACGCACACGCTCCGCGCCGACGGATTCGACGCGAGCGAGGACGGGACCGGACGAAGGACGCCGATTGTGGCATCTTCCGCTGTCATGGTGCGCCGACTCACGCCGACGGAGTGTGAGTTTTTGCAAGGAATGCCTCGCGACTTCACGCTCATCGAGCGCAAGGGCAAGCCCGCCGCCGACGGGCCGAGGTACAAAGCCCTCGGGAACTCGATGGCTGTGCCGGTCATGCGGTGGATCGGTGAGCGGCTCGCGGCGGTGGACGCGCTCTGGGAAGGTCTGACATGGAAGCCGTAGCGCATGACTGCAGTGCTTGTCCGCTCGCAGGGAAGCGTGGTCGCGTCTGCGTGGCAGGCTACTTCCCGCAGCAGGCGTGGTCGGGCTTGTGCTTCGTGAGCGAATACCCGTGGAAGGATGAAGCACGAGCTGGGCAGCCTTTCGTCGGCCCGTCCGGTCGGCTGCTGTGGGCCATCTGCAAGACGCTCGGCATTGACGCCTCGACGACGCTCGTCCTGAACGCCATCTCGTGCTTCGCGGGCGAGTGGCCCGAAGGTGATGCCGCGAAGAAGAAAGAAAAAGCGGCAGCGTGGGCCGCGTGCCGGCCGCGTCTCGTCGCCGCGCTCGAGAGCTGGAAGCCCAAGGTCATCGTCGCCCTCGGGGGCGAGGCCATCCGGAGTCTACTTGCGGACAACACCGCCACCATCGGCGGCTACCGGGGCACGGTGAACCGCTACGCTGGCGGCAT
>JBAZMT010000127.1:0-3058 GCA_041649615.1 Parcubacteria group bacterium | reverse complement strand
GCGCCGCTACGCAAATTTCTACACGCGCATCGTACTGGCCCGCGGGTGGCGCCGCCTTGTGTACTGGCCCTTCTCGATGCTGCTCGGGGGGTTTCGGGCCTCTCCTCTACTGCGGAAAGTCCGTTCTGCCTCGGTGGATCTCGTGGAGCGGTCGCAGGAGGAGGAAGAACGCGAGGGGGAGCGTATCGCCGGCCGCACCCATGACCGGGAAGACACTGTCTCGGGCGCGGTCGACAAGGTCAATCGTCTCCTCTTCACCTGCAATATCCGCGTGAGTGTGATCGCCCCAAAAGACAAAACCGCCGAAGCCGGCCGCAAGGTGCGTGAGATTGTCGGGAGCTTCCGACAGTTCTCCCTACCGCACTCCAATGAGTTCGCCGCATTCGCCGAACGCACATTCCCCTCGATTCCATTCGGTTTTCATGTCCGGCCGTTCGTCCTCTCCGTCGAAGAGGTGGCCACGATGTGGCACATGCCGACCCTGCTCGTGCAGACGCCGAACATCGATTGGGTGCTTTCGAAGAAGCTGGGGCCGCCGGTGAACCTGCCTCTGCCGGACATCACCGATCCGCCGCAGTCTCTCACGGTGCTGGGGGAGGCGGTGTACCGCGGACAGCGGTCGAAATTCGGCATCCGACTCGATGACCGGCGCCGCCACATCTACATTCTGGGAAAGACGGGCATGGGCAAATCCACGCTGCTGGAGAATATGATCTTCTCCGACATCCAGGCAGGCAAAGGCGTTGCAGTCATCGATCCGCACGGCGATCTGGCCGAGGCCATTCTCGCGTTCGTGCCCAAGCACCGCAGCAATGACGTGGTGATCTTCGATCCGGCGGACCGCGATCATCCGATCTCCTTCAACGTGCTCGATTGTCCCAATCCCGACCAGCGTACGCTCGTGGCATCGGGTCTCATGGGGGTCTTCACCAAGATGTGGCCGGGGATGTTCAGCGGACGCATGGAGCACATTTTGCGCAATACTCTGCTCGCGCTTCTGGAATTTCAGGGGTCCTCGATGCTCGGGATCATGCGCATGTTCGCCGACGATGTGTACCGCAAGAAAGTCGTTGCGCGCGTGACGGATCCCATGGTGAAGAGCTTCTGGGAGCAGGAGTATGCCACGTGGAACGACAAGTACCGCACCGAAGCCACGGCGGCGATCCAGAACAAGGTGGGTCAGCTGCTCTCGACCCCGCTCATCCGCAACATTGTGGGGCAGGTGAAGAACGGTCTCGATATCCGCCATGCCATGGATACCGGCAAGATCGTGATCGTCAATCTGAGCAAGGGAAAGTTAGGCGAAGACACTTCCGCTTTCCTCGGCTCCATGCTCGTGACCAAATTCCAGATCGATGCCATGAGCCGGGCGGATATTCCGGAATCCGAGCGCAGGGATTTCTACCTTTACGTGGATGAATTCCAGAACTTCGCCACCGAATCATTTGCTTCCATCCTCTCCGAGGCGCGCAAGTACCGGCTCAATCTCACCATGGCCAACCAGTACGTGGCGCAGCTGCTCATCGGCGAGGGCAAGACAACGCTCAAGGATGCCGTCTTCGGCAACGTCGGTTCCATCTTCTGCTTTCAGGTTGGCTCGGACGATGCGGAGGATCTGAGTCTGCAGTTCGAGGAATTGGCCATGCCCAAGGATATTCTGAGCCTCCCAAAGTATCACGCGTACGTGCGTCTGATGATCGATGGCGTGCCCTCGAAGCCCTTCTCCGTCACCACGCTGCCCAATCCGCACGTCGAGCATGATGCGAAGCGGCTGGATACCCTCCTCAAGCTTTCCCGCGAGCGCTACACCGAGAAACGGTCCGTGGTCGAAGAGAAAATCATGAAGTGGGCTGCCAGTTCTTACGAAGCAGCAGCACATGCCAAGGCGGATGAAAAAGCGAAAGAGAAAGAAGAAGAGGAGATCAAGAAGGCGAAGAAGAAAGGGATGAGCCTCAAAGACTATCGTGCATGGCGCGATCGTGAGATGTGGAGCAATGAATTCAATGCGCTGCGCAAGAAGCAGATTCTGGGCGAAGCGTTCACGCAGGAGGAAGAGCAGGCCTGGAAGGATCTCGAGAAGAAGTTGGAGACGAGCGGGGGAGTGCCGCCTTTGAGCAAGGCGTTGCAGGAGCTGAAGGACCGCAAATCGCAGCAGTGAAGGATATATACTTTTCTATATATTATGTTATAATATCTATATGGGGAAATTAACCGCCGGTGAAGTCATCCGACTGATCGCATCATCTCCCATTATCCTGGATGTTCAGGGACAGCCTCCAGTCGCTCAGAACAGAGTCATCGACGAAACCACTGCACCATTACATGTGCACCAGGAGGGGAAGAAAATGAGTTCTCACGCTCTGCAAACCTGGGCGGAAGCATTCCGCGCCGGTCTCCTGAATGCGGTGCAACATGTCCTGGAGGGCAAGCCAGCCGACCGGCCGCTCGATGCAGGTGATCTCGCCAGAATCGAACATATTTTCGATTCGGAGCGGGAAATGGTGAGGAATAACCGCGATGTGTTTTCTCGCATCAATGCGGAGCATGTTCCCGATCTCTTGCAGGTGACCTCGGAGATCTCCAATCAAATGAAGAGAGTGATCGCATCGGCCGCCCGGAGTGCGGATATGGCATCCTGAAAAAAAAGACCGGAGTGATCCGGCCTTTTTGTGTGGATATTTCCCGCTTTAGGCGTATCGGGAGCAAGGTGTTGCGCCGCGAGCCTGAAGGGTGAAGAGCGAAGGGAGGAACCTTCATCTTTCTGCCATGCTGTGGTCCGTATTTCTCCACGCGACCGGCGTGGTCCCCGGACCAGGATCTTTAAACCTCGCGGGTGCGGAGGGATCCATGGGGAGTAGAGGGGGTGCGCCCGTGCGGTTCCATAGACTGACGGGCGACATTGCACAGCAGAGAGGATGGTAGTCACGGAGTGATCTCGGAGGAGCGGGGGAGTAGCCCTATGCCCATCATTCCGGAAGGTGGAGGGTGAATGGGAGGGATACGGCGCTGCCGGCGTGACCACCATTCTCTCTGCGTCATCGGTGCTGTGAAGGGACGG
>JBAZMT010000126.1:0-3065 GCA_041649615.1 Parcubacteria group bacterium | reverse complement strand
TTCATCCAGAGCCACAAGTATTCCGGCGTTGGCGCTGGGATGCAGTGGAACCAGGGGGCGATTGATGTCGCGCTTGGCGAGGCGCTGAAAGAGCGGATCGATCAGTGCGTTCAGATCGGTGCCTCTACCGCTGCGGCGAACATGCAGTTTGCCGATGAGCCGTCGTCTCCGGGAGAGTTTCCACGCCGCGTCACGGGCTTACTTGCTGACAACATCAGTTCCGAGGTTGCGGGGAGCGGCCTGAATGTGGCGGGGAGATTCGGCGTCCTGGTCGATGATGCGGAGGGCGTGGATCTGATCTACGCGCTTCTTCTTCAGACCGGATGGACATCGACTGCGGGTAACAAGGTTCTACCGCGGCCCTGGTTGACTCTGACGTTGTCTGAAATATGGGATCAATGGAAGGCCATCCTGGGCCAGTCCGGGACGCCCTACGTCAAGGGATAGGCGGTGAACGATGCGGAACAGCTTTTCTGATGTCTCGCTCAAGGCGCTGATCACCAAGTTGTTGGCCGTGACGGCATTGACCGCCGTGGTCGGCACGAGAATCTCGCCTCCGGGACAGAGCGGGAAGATTGAACCGTATGTCACCGTCATGTTGATGCCAGATAGAACGAGTCATGGCATTGGTTACTCAGAACCTGATTCGGTGACGGCGCAATTTGAGGTCGGAGCGTGGGCCGGTTCCTATGGCCAGGCGACCGACATCGTTGCGCTGATCGAAAAGGCGCTGGACGGAGAAAGCCTGACGGTAACGAATTGGGGAGTGGCTAGGCTCGAAGGCTACGGCTCCCATGTCAGGAACTACTTCGAGAAAGACATCGAGCATTTCTACGGGCTGAGAAGGTATAGATGCCTTCTCGCAAACCAAAACGCAAGATAGCGGAGGTGGAGAATGGCAGATACGTTTACCCCTACTGGTGGGCATCTAGCGAAGATGACGTATGACGCGAAAGTCGTCAACATCCGAGGGGAACTGCGAGTCAGCGTGAACCGGAACAAGATCGAGATTTCGTGTCTTGGCGACACGTTTGTCCCGTTCCGGTCCTACACGCTCGGGATGTATGACCAGATGTCGTTCACGGTTCCGGTGCCGTTGGACAGCGCGAACGATGGATGCGCGGAGATCATCGCGAACTCGATTGCCGGGGTCGCGGACACGCTCATCATCTACGACTACAACGCCGGGAACACGCTCTTGTCGGGCGAGGCGTTCGCCGACTACGAATACGCGGCGAGCATGGATGACGTACAGCTCTTGAACGTGACGTTCACCTTCACGGGTGCGCTGACCGGCGACCTTGTTGTGTAGCGGGGAGGTGAGGCGAGATGGCTGATACCTTCACCCCGGTCCAGGGGTTTCTGGCTGGGATCTATCGTGCTGTCGGTCTGACGATCGGCGCGACGACGGTTTACCAGCCGCTGACGAACCCTGCGTTTGAAGCGGGAAGCCTTGCTGGCTGGACGGATGATTCAACTCCGGCCAGTACGGCGGTTGCTACGGTGAACAAAGGATGGGGCGACAAGTATTATGGCTGCGTTCTGACGGATGACGGTACGAACAAGGCCGGGATCAGTCAGATTGTGACGCTCGATGCTGCTGTGAACGCGGCACAAGCGGCGAAGTGGCGCGTCCACGCAAGCTGCTGGGCCAAGTTCTACGCAGCGTCCAAAGAGGCAACGCTCAAGGTTACATGCCTTAGCGTGGCAGATGCCGACCTTGGCAACGGAAGCGTGACGCTGATCTCGCAGCATCCGTTCTACGATGCCGACGGCACGTATGGCGAGTGGGGCTACTTCAGCATCTCGATCAATGCGGTCGAGAACACGAAGAAGCTCAAGATCGAGATCTACTCGAACGCCGCACTCGCTCAAGTCGTTGACATCGATCGTGCGACCCTTGTCGTCCTAGAGCAACTGGGCGGAGCGGTTGGTCCGATGGGCCTCCCACAAGGCCATGTGCTGAAGGAGTCTACGACCTACGCTACGGCCGATGATGGATTCCGCTCGTTCCATCCGACGCTAAAGAAGGCGGGCGAGATGACTCTGCCTGCTTACTGGGTGCTCGCGGATAGCTTCGGGACTGAGATGCGGGCTGATACGCAGCTCTTCTTCGTTCTTTGGTCGCAGAAGGGGACGAAGACTTCAGACCGCTATGAGTTCTGGGGGCATATCAACGGCATCGAGTGGTCGGCCGCTCCAGAGGAACTGCAACACGCGGATGTATCGGTCACTGCGGATGGCCTGATCGGCTTCGCAGATAGATAAGGAGAACAGAGATGGCGAAATCGAATCTGCTGAAAGCGTATGAGAATGCTGCTGCTCACAAGAGAACCTTCAACGTGGCGGGGGTGGACCTCGTCTTCCCCCGCCTCAATCTCAAGCATCAGAGCCTCTTCGAGAAGTCGATCCGTGAGTCTGATCCAGAGTCCAAGTTCAGCTTGGCTCTGACCAGGAACACGGCGGCGATGGAGATGTCACGATGCGTTGAAGACGTGATTGGTGATCTGCGCAAGAAAGGGCTGCCCGACAGATTTGACACCGAGGCGGATGCTCGCCTATGGGAGGCTCAACTACAAGCCGGGGTGCTGTCTCGTTGGCAGCCCTATGCGCAGGCCATCTTCTCGCCGTTCCGCCGAGACAAGATGGCGGAAGCCATTCTCTACTCGCTACGCCAAGAGTACGGCGAGACGATGTCGAAGGGCGGTAAGACTCCAGAGGAGATCCCGATCGACGAGGACTTCGTCGAGGTTGTCTTCGGCGACGACCAAGAGGCGCTCGATCGCGTCTTCCTGTGGGTCGTCGGCCTGGCCAACATCCCGGAGAAGGGCGAAGCGGAAGCCACGGTACAGAGCGCGACGGACCTGGTCAAGAAGTACGGAGGTGGTGAGGGAAACGCGACGACGCCGACGGAGGAGTCTGGTGGAGAAAAGAGCTGAACTATGAGGACTATGCTCCTATTCTCTTCGCAGAATATAACTTCGATCGGCTGGAGGACGTCTTCGAGCTAGACGACATCCAGTTTGTCTATCTCGCGCTGGAGTTGGACGCGATCTTCCGGTACA
>JBAZMT010000125.1:0-3095 GCA_041649615.1 Parcubacteria group bacterium | reverse complement strand
CGGTGACACTGGATGGCGAACGACGGTCGGTGGCCTGAAGTCTTGGTCGGCGACTGTTGAGGGCCAGTGCGATGACTCGACTGGCTGGAACGAACTTTGGGAAAACATCGGCGAAGAGGTCGAGGTCGAGTTCTATATCAGTGAAGGCGGAACGATCTACTTTTCTGGTAGTTCGACCGTCGTCACGATTAGTCCGACGACTTCGGTTGACTCTTCGGGCACGTTCTCGGCAACGCTGTCGGGAATTGGTGCGCTTACCTACACTACATCGTAGCGAATCACCGGAGGGGGCTTCGGCCCCCTCTGCTTCAACACTCGAAGTTCAATCCGTAGGGGGTCGGGGTGGAGAAGAAGCCGGTTATCTTTCTTGCTAGACCGAGCATGGGGTATGTCCATGAAGTGCTGTGGATTCATCTCATGCAGTGGATTGCTAGTGGGAAGTACAAGTGGCAGATTGCGCCCGCGATGAGGGTAAGCCCGCATCATAGGGCAAGGAACTTCCTGCACAGAGAGTTCATGCGCCAGGACGAGACGATGCACTTTGACTACGTCCTATGGTGTGATAGTGACACGATCCCGCCCGAGGATGCGCTAGAGAAGTTCATTGCCCATGACAAGGACGTTGTCTGTGGTGCGGTGCATACCTGGCGCTCGTTCGGGCCGTTCTATGTTGCCTGGAATCGGGTGGATGAGGGGTTCAAGGTTGTCGATCCGAAGAACTGGCATGGTTTGCAGAAGGTCGATGTCGGCACGCTGTCATTCTGTTTGATGAAGGCGGACGTGCTAAGGGCTATGCCGCCTGGTTGCTTCTTCTGGCAAGAGACGGACGAGTGGCATACCGAGGGACACAGCGAGGACACCGTCTTCTTCAATCAGGTGGCCGAGCATGGATTCGAGGTCTACGTTGACTTCGATACGCCCTGCGACCACATGAAAGAGATCGGTCTATTGCATGTGGCTGAACTGCTTGGAAGGCGGGCAGAGTGATCTACATCTCTGCGTGCATCCACCAAGACAACCCGAAGGTGCTTGAACACTGGCTGTGGGGCCTGAAGAACCTGGACACATCGGGGCTCGAAGTCTGGCACTCGTTCGTGTTGCACAACCCTGTTGGGTATGAGCAAGAGATGTTTGCGGAGTACCTACCGCTGTGGGAGTGCGAGGTTGTCACCACCGAGCACAAGCCGGTGATTCGTGGGCAGTATTCCCATTCATGGGGTGGGCCAACAGTAGGCACAGTTGCCGATGCCAAGAACAGGATTATCGAGAAGGCGCTGAAGGCCGAGGCCGATGTCTTCTTCTGTGACTCAGACCAAGTGCTGCGGCCAGAGACGCTGAAACAGCTTGTCTCGATGGACAAGCCAATCTGTGGCGAGATTCTGTGGACGCGATGGTCAACCAATGAGCCAGAGCGCCCGAACGTCTGGGACTTTGCCGACTATATCTTCAAGCAGGACACAGAGAAGAAGCTACGAGAGCCCGGACAGTATCAGGTTGGATTCATCGGCGGGCTTCTTCTGATCCGCAACGAGGCGCTGAAGGCGGGCTTGAACTATGCCCGTGTCCCAAACCTCACCTTCTGGGGCGAGGATAGGCACTTCGGAGTACGGGCGGCGGTGTTGGGATATGAGATGTGGGTCGATACCCACTATCCGGCCTTCCACATCTACCGGGACTCTGACCTAGAGAAGTTGCCGGAATGGATCACGCTTTCTTCCTAACCCGCGAGATGTACTCAGAGTCGCTACAAGATGACTCTCTGGACAAGTTGCGGCGGGCGTTTCGGAAGATAGATACAGAGATTGGCCTTTGGTATGCCCGGCATCTTGGGCTGACGGCAAGTGAACACTGGTCACGGCGGTTTGAGCTTCCGTGGGCATTCTGCGAGGCGTTGCCGATTACCGGGAAGTCTTGCCTCGATGTTGGCTCAGGCTTCTCTCCCTTGCCAGTTCTACTAGCTGATAACTGTCGGCGGGCGCTCTCGCTCGACATCAAGCCGTCAAGCCATTTGCGGGCCGTTCTGCTTCATCACAGAGGCCAATCCGTCCAGGCCGACCTCCGCGAGTACACACCCGACGAGTTGTTCGATCGCGTCTTCTGCATTTCTGTTCTTGAGCATGTGGAAAGGATTGATATCGTAGCGGGCCTTCAGCGAATGCGTTCATGGCTCAGTCCGGGTGGTCGGCTCATTGTCACGATGGATGTTCGTTTGCCTGGCTGTTTGTGTGGTGTGCCAATCAACACGCTAGTTCGTCTAGCGCGTAGTTTCGGAATTGCAGTTGAAGTGTCGGGGAACCTGCTTTCGAGCAGTGACTTCGACAACGAGGGGCAGTACGTGGGCGAAGACATTGGAGTCTTCTGCATGGTATTGGAGGAGTGTAATGGCAAAAGAGCTTCAGAAGTACAGTCGTAGTCTGATTACGGTAGAGGAAATGGAGTTCGGCCCTCTGACGCTCAACGACTTCGTTGAGATCGAGAAGGTCACGGGCGTAGACGTTACGAAAGAGATGATGAGGGCCAAGAATCCGGCAGAGATGTTTTCTTCGGCGCTCATTCGTGAGATCCTGTTCCGGTCGCTCAGGCGGGCTGGGTACGATGCAATTACGACTGAGCAAGCGGGCGACCTGTCTCTCAAGGGCGAGGATCTTGGCCGAATCCTGTCCTATGCCTTGAACGGCACAGAGCCTGAAGCTGGTGGTTCGGGAAACGCGGAAAGCAGCAACTCGTAACGGTAGACTGGGATCTATGTATCGCAGGGCTTCGTCGGTACTACCACATGACAATCGACGAAGTCCTTGATCTTACCTTCGCGCAGTTTCATGCCTACCTAGAGAACATCGGCCCGCTGATCGAGCGGGAAGCCGCTATCTCAATGCCGTGGGACGCCATGGTGGACAAGAAACATCGTCCTAAGACAGTCCCCGACTTCTTCAAGGTTTCCGTCCTAGCGCGGGACATGACAGAAGAAGAACTCCTGCGCTTCACAAAGACTGGTCAGGTCTAAGCCCCGTGTGAGGTTACATGGCCGATTACGGCGGTGCCGTACTTCCACTTAGCATTGATGATAGTGCGCTGAAGCGGTCCCTTACGGGGAC
>JBAZMT010000124.1:0-3114 GCA_041649615.1 Parcubacteria group bacterium | reverse complement strand
ACAGGTACTCCCCAATCGACTCACGGTTCTTGGCCTCGCATAGACCAAAACCGGCAATCTCGATGTCGCCAGGCTCGTTAGGATCTCCGCCTGACAGGGGAATGCGACGAGAGTCAATGCCGTGGGAGCGGAGATCGGTAACTACATCATGCTCGAAGATATAGCCCTTCCGATGGCTCTTAGCGCCCAATGCTCTCCACAGATGGTCGATTGTCTGCCGATGGCATCACACACGAGTATAGCGTCTGCGTTACGCAATCGGTACACGGCGCTATCGTCAGCAGTACCGCCCTCGCCAGCCGCTCATAGAAGTCGGGCGGGACTAGCGTGTAGTTCGTGCCGTTGATTGCCTGCGCTACCTGAAAGTCTGTCCACTCGTTACAGAGACGACCTCTGTCCGCGTCGAACTCCTCGGCCATGCGCTCGATCTCGTCTCTGATGGCCTTCGCGGCACGATCAACGTCGGCTTGTGGCAAACTGTCTACACTCGTTGACATCTGTATGCGCCTCGCCACAGTCTCTGTCACGAACCGCGCCATGTCCCGCACCCGACGCCATGGAAGGCGGAACCTGTCGTGCAACGTTCGCTCGATCTCCCACGGCCCGCGTTCGTCATATGCCAGTTTCCATGCAACAGACCACGGGGCCATTACGTCGCTGTGAAACGGAATGTCGTCATATGAATCGGGAGGAATGGCTCTGTCTCCGCGCCGCAAGGCCGCTCTATGCCCTCGCGGGCTACGGAAATAGCTAAAGGGCAGCCTTCGCAACGTTTTGCCCATTTCGCCTTGCCTTCAGTACACTTCGCGCAACCCGCCTATGCTGCGGCCATTACCAACCCGCCAGAAACACCATAGGACTCGGATTTCTTGATGGAATGGCTGACAACACGGAATTGCTTTGCTGGATCTCTCGATTGAGCCGCGTAGAAACTACTGCACGCTCCCGTCACGCCACTAACGCCAGTCGGACCAGTCGGACCAGTCGGACCACTACCATGAATCGGGACAACGCACTCTCCAGAATGAGCACGAATAGTTATTGCGTCTCTATCGTACCATGAGGATTCGCTTTTACATTGTCTGGATCTCTTTCCTAAAAAGGGCGCACCAGCACCTGTACACGATCCATGTCACACCCAGACAACTTCCCGCCCTGGACGATCTTCAGTACCGCCGCCGTTTCATCCTGGGCCACAATTACCATGGGCTCAAGAACGATCGCCGCAACTACGCCCTCTTCCTCTTCTCGATCCGTTGGCTTTGTGATTGCCGCAATCTCGTACAGCATTCCTTCCCCCTCCTAGTTGATTTTATTCTACTCTTCGCGCGGCGGCGGTCTCTCACCGCCATTGAGGAGGCCGTTGCCGCAGTATGCGCATCGCCTACAAGATCCATCCTCGCCATGCAGCGACTCAGATCCACAGCTAGATGCACAGTAACCCCGATCCGGCTATCCGCCTGTCACGGACGCACCGCGCTCATCTTTGTGTGCGGCTGGCCCGATTTCGAACTGCCATCGCAGTCCCCCGCGACCGCTGCGTAGGCACGGGCCGAGCGGGGCATAAATGTCGCCAGAATCCTTGGCGTCAGGATTGCTCTGGCCTAGCAGCGATCACACTCAAACGACGCCGCAACCGCACAACTTCGCATCCTGAGCAGACGTTAGGCTAAAGAACTCGCATCGCGTATTCGTCTCAGGTTGCATCTTCGATGGCTGGCCAGTCCCGCCCTGGCTGACTCATAGTTGTCAGATCGACGGATTCTGCGCGCTCTAGGGCCGGGACTCCACGGCCCGCCACCGTCTGATCCTGTGCGTCATCTCGCCGCACCGCAGCCATCTAACCGCCCGCCGAGAGATAGCTTGTCTTCCGACAGAGGCCCGACGGGCATACGGAACGCTGACGATATAGGAGCTTGCGCCCACACGGATGTACCCGAGTTTCATCGCCAGCTATCTAATGGTCGAGGCCGCGCTACGGCTCCCTGCGCCACAGGAGGTTGCACCCGTCAAGAGTACCTAGTCCGTAGTCCTCGCTGTGTTGCCTCTACCATCGCCTGATATTATACCACACCACACTGCCTGCTGTCAAGCAGGCGCTTGGCCCGCCTCACGTGCCTCTGCCTTACACACCTGCCAGCTACGACACTTACCGTTCAACTGACACTCACGACATCGAGCCCCGTCTTCGCAGAGATCATGCGCCAAGATTGCCTCCAGGAACCGACAAACAGCCGGAGTGGAAAGTTACGGATGGACGCTAGACCAGCATCTCCACCCTGTCTTCCTGCCAGCACTCTACCCTGTTCCTCGCCTCACGGAACAATTCCTTCCACTCGTCATACTCAATGCGGGGCGGAGGAAGTGAAGACGTTACCTGAAGTGCCGCAATGTGGACTATCCCGTTATCGACCAGTTCTACGCACCGTACCCCCAGTGCGCCGCTTCTAACCTCTTGCCCGTCCAGGCACATTACTAACTCAAACTCCCCCTGGAGAAGGTCGATACCGTCAATGGCCCCAAGCTGACAACGGATATCCACTTCAAGCGGGCCAGCGATGTACTGACGGAAAGGAATGCCAGTCGTAGAAGTCGTGGCATCGATCATGTCCCTTCTATGATCTACCTTCCAATCCTTCGTCTTACTGTCCAGCCGCAACTCAGGCAGACCACTCTTCTGCGGCTCGGCAGGCACCCACACACCCTTCTTCAGCGTCTCGATGCACGATCTCTGCGCCTGCTCCCACTGTGGCTCAACGAACTCCATCAGCGCATCCGCCGTGCCAAAGTGCTTGACGAGGTAACGGTTCAGTTTGTCGAGGCCCTTGTTGGTCCACCCATGCGTGCGATTGAGCCAGTTGTACGCATCGAGACGATCTCGTGGGTTGGTCCCGTAGACATCCGCCCATCCCTTCCCATCAAAGTCCAGTCGCCTCTCCGCTAGATGAAACTCTGGCAGCAAGAATCTGTCCTGACTCACCCCACACGTCTCGGCTATCGCCGAGTGATGAACCTCCCCCGGTTGATCGAAAATCTCCCCCGACTCACACTGCCACAGGAATGAATGAAACTGGCACATCCCCATCACCACCCACCAGCATTATATCATGCCCG
>JBAZMT010000123.1:0-3125 GCA_041649615.1 Parcubacteria group bacterium | reverse complement strand
ACTGCAAGCGGGCGAGCATATCCTGGCCTGACACCTCGGCGTAGATCTCGGAGTCCGGCGCGGACCAGTCGCGTGAGTAGAACGTGCCGAGCGGATACCAGCGCCGCACGCCGGACGGGATCAAGTCCACGCCGAGCCAAGCGGTGATCGCGCGGTTGTTCAAGAGCAGACCGTAGAGCGGTGACGCCGTGTTGCCTGGATCGAAGATGCCCTCGATGTTGTTGAGCCGGACGGTGATCTCCGACGACGCCATGTTGCCCTGCGGGATGGTCGTGCCTGAGAACTCGCGCTGTTCGGTCATGTTGAGCGAGACGATATCGCCGTCCTCGCTCATGTAGACCTGTTCTAGCGTCGTGAAGAACTGGGCTATCTTCGACACCGCGCCGCCGCGCGACCACTTCGTGATCTCTAGCACCTGCTTGACGATGCCCGTCTCGGCGACAGCGAGATCCTTCGTCCAGGTAACGAGCGTGTTGCCGGTGACGTTCTCAGTGTGTTCGAGCACGTCGCCGGTCGAGTAGAGGTAGACGTTGAAGTTGACCGGATACTCGTTCAGCTGATCATCGCCGACAACGAGGAGCGTATCGACGATGCGTGCCGCGTGCGTGATCGTGAGAGTAGGATAGGGCGGGACGAAAACGCGCGTTGCGAAGTCGGATAGCTGCGTGCCCCACCAGCCGACAGAGATGGACTGATCGCCGGGCAGCGGATGGTAGGTGCCGTCGAGCGCGTTACGGTGCAGGGAAAACCACTTGTACTCCTCAGTCGTGACATTGTCCACGGCCTGATCGGTGTAGGTGTAGTCGCCCACCGCGTCGGCGGACGTAGCGACACCGGCAGAGAAGTAGGGATCCGTGTACGTGATCCGCACCTTGGCATAGATGCGCCGGAAGGTTTGATTCATGGCGTAGACGATGTCGTAGAGGAAGTCGGTAATCGTGGCGACGACGGGAACCGTTCCGGTGATATTGCGATAGACACGCCGCGAGACGGAGGCGATGACCTCCGCGCCCGCCGAGACGAGTTGCCCCGCCGCGGCCCAGATCGTGCCGACAGTCGAGACGACGGCGGTAGCGACGGTCTTGGCGATCGCCCGCCGTGCGGTTCCGATTGCCTCTACCGTGCCGGTGATCGCCCGTGTGATGGATAGCGGGCGGATCGTGCCGACGGTCCCGACGGTGGTATCCGGCACCTTGCCGACGGTGAGCGGGCGGATGCCGAGAGCGACGGCTTCGACGGCGGCCGACAGGACTTGCCCAGTTTGCCGAACGACGGTGCCGACCGTGCTCACGATTCCGGTAGCGATGGCCTTCGTGTAGACCATGCCGCGGATGAGGCTGCCGACAGTGGCGACGGTTCCTGCGGCGACGGCTTTCGTCACAGCGCGGGGAACGGTGCCGACTGTGGACGCGGTCCCGGTGATCGTCCGCGCGATCGCTCGTCTCACTGTGCCAGCCGTGGCCGATGCGCCCGTAAGGTTCTTGCCGATCGCTCGTCTGACCGTGCCGACGGCCTCCGCTGTAGCGATAGCAAGCGCCTTCATAAACACTAGGCCGCGTGTGAGCGTTCCTACTGCTTCCGCTGTACCCAGGCCGACCGTCTTTGCCGTCGCCCGAGCGACCGAACCAGATGCATCAGAAGTGCCCTCTAGTGCCTTGCCAACGGTCAACGGCCTCATAGTCCCGACCGTGGAGGCGAGCCCCGCAAAGTGCCTTCCAGTTGACCGCACGAGACTGCCAACGGCTTCCGCTGTTGCTGCTGCTATCGCCTTCAGCCATGTGCTTGCTATGCCAACGGTGCCGACGGTCGCGGCTGTCCCCGCAAGGTGTCTTCCGGTTGCGCGTGGGAGCGTTCCGGCTGTCGCCGCGGCCCCGCTGATCGCTTTCGCTGTCGTTTGCGGTACTTGGCAGACAAGGCCCCAATAGGCATCAGCAGTCGCTGGAGAGGATGTCGGGACCGCCATCAGATCAACATTGTCACCCGCCGAAAGCGTATTGGAATTCGTTGTGTCGCTTCCCGTGGTGTCTGTCCCCGTAATCGCTACCGATAGGCCGCCTCCGGGACTTGCCGCATTGACGCGCGGGGTGAACGTCCATGTCTTCCCCGATCCCGGTTGCGCACTCAAGAGGACATTCAACTTGCGCAGGATACAAACCTGGCCCATCTGCTGGATGCTTGTTTCCGTCGCATTCCACGCGCTCAGGTTATTCAAGATGCCGCACAGGTCGATGTACTCCGTTGCGGCATTGTTGAGATCGTCCGACGAGCCGCCCATGACGATGCTCTCGCCGTCAATCGTCGGCGCGAATGTGAACCCGTAGGATGCACGCGGCGAATCGCTCGGCGTCGATACGGGGACAATCGACATGGTGAGAACGTCACCCGCCACGACGGCTACAGTGTGCGCTGTATCGTTCCCCGTCGTGTCGTTGGCTACGATCGTACAGGTCAGCGCAGTATCCGCCCCGTTCTTGCGCAGCGTGAACGTGTACGCATCGGGACTCGTCCCAGGATCAATCGACAGCGACACGTAGAGGTTCTTGATCGTCCCCGCCGTTGGACAAACCTGGCGCACGTCGTTCTCGGTGGTTGAATACGCCGATCCGCCAGCACAAATCCCATGATAGACGGTATTCGCTGCCGCACAGCCGACGTGCCCGAGGATGAGGCTCTCCGCGGCGTTCGTGCTTGTGAATCGCATTGTCCACTGTGCGCCAGGCGTCGCGCTCGGCGTGTTCAGCGCCTCACATTGGATAGAGACCACATCGCCAGCGACCACGGCAACGGAGTGCGACACGTCGCTACCGCTCGTCGCGTCTGCTGTGATCGTGCAAGTGAGCGCAGTGTCTGATCCATTCTTGCGGAGCGTGAATCGGTAAGCATCAGGGCTCGTGCCGGGATCGGCGGTCAGTTCGACGTAGAGCGAGTCAATCGTGCCTGGGGCAGACACACACTGGACACGAGCGCTCTCCGTCGCGTTCCATGTGTTCGCCCCCGCAACGGCGTTGTACTCCGTTGCGGCGTTGTTCAGGGCGTCGCTTGGCCGTCCGCCGAAGAGTACCTGTTGCATCGCGCTCCCATAGGGGCCTACCGCATAGCAGGCCCCGCGCTCTCCCGACTACGCC
>JBAZMT010000122.1:0-3127 GCA_041649615.1 Parcubacteria group bacterium | reverse complement strand
CTTGTCGAAATCGTATAGGGCAATGATGTGATCGCCGTCCATGACGTTGGGGCTTCCTGTTCGTAGAACCTCAGGAAATCAACCTGCCCCGCGCCGTCCGCGTCGTACCATATCGGCACGTATCCGAGACCTTCAGCGTTCGGCACCGTCATGGCGTACCCGGCCCCGGATGCGACGATCACCGTTGAGTCAGCGTCCCATACCCCGTCCGAGTACCGCTTCATTACGATTGACGTGTTGTCATACACCGACCATATCAGGTACATGGTGTCGCCAACAATCGTCGAAGTCGGGTTGACCCTCGCGGGGATCGGATCGCCAGCGAATGTTGACACCACGGTCGAATCGCCTTCGCTCGTCAGGTGGATCATGGTGTTGGCGATGTTGTCGAAGTACATCACGTGGTAGACCGACCAGATCCGGTTGAACTGAAAGTATCGGTCGTCGTATGCTACGCCCGGTTCGTTCGTGATGGTGTGCTGGTCAAACGTCGTACCGTTCCACGTGTAGTAATAGAACCCGTCACCAGAGTTAAGAGTCGTTCCCGATGAGGCGTTATGGCACTGCATCACTACCACTGCGGGGTCGCCGTTCGGGTCTCCGATTGCCCCGACCCGGACCCATGAAGCGTCCGTTGCGCCAAGCACGGCTGGGACATCGACGACATATCCGGAGTCGTAAGTCGTGAACCCGTTTGTGGTATGATAGTATTTGACCATATCCCCGTCGTCACGCCGGAACATCCAGACTTCGTTGTCGGACTTCGCGTACAACACACCGAGTGACCGCGCACCAACGAACGAATACACCGACCCCATGTAGGCCGCGCCGGTTCCGGGATTCGATACGTACTGATAGTAGTTGCCTTCAGTGAAGGCGTGCATCCCGCCCGAAGTCGCCCAGCAGCTTGTATGAATACCATTAGTCTGTGAGCCGCAAATGTACGCCTCGCCGCTTGTCCACGTCTGCCCGTTGTCCGCCGAAACCGCCCATGCGGGTGCGGAACTCGACCCGTCATACGGAACGACCCACAAGTACCCCGTTGACCTCGCCGCCTTCCACCGTGGTGACGACAAGAGACTACGGTAGTCGGAGCCGAAGTCCGCAACGGTCACGGGCGTGGTCGTGTACTGCGCCTGCACCGAGACGGCGAGCAAGAGTATGACGACAAGGTACTTCATCGGGTAGATGTGCTCCTGATGGTAGCTTGCCTTATGACCGTTGCCCCAGACTCAGCCGCGGGCGGGCTTGACGCTACCAGCGTGTCCGTTATCATGTGAAGTGTGTCGTCAGCGGTATTAGACCCGGATGCAAATACCGCCCGTACAACGTCGGAACCCTTGAGGTACAACCAGTCGGGAGCCTGCAATCTGAAACGCGGGTCACTCACGTCCGCCGCCCTCCACACCGTTCCCGCCGACCATGTAGCCCCACGGTCGGTTGTGGTCGAGATCATTACGTCCATCGAATCCGCAGAAGACGTGTCGGCCCACTGCAACCAGTAGGCGTACCCAGTGTCAGTGCCGTATAACCATGACAGGGCTGGAAACGTATATGCTCCATCCCTGATCTGCGCTTCGGTTGCAAGTTTCGTCCAACTACCAAGAGTCACGCCAGCGGTCCCTGCGTAATCGGTGATGGTAAAGTTTGCGACAATGACGGAATCGGCTCCGGCAGTCAACGATGCCTGGACAATCACAAACCCAACCGAATCGTCAGTCATAATGATGTCATATGACCCCAAGACCGGCCCCGTCGAGGCCGCGTAGACGGGGAGAAAACTTGAGGTCACGATTTCTTGAAATCCGTCTGTCGAATCAACCATCCAGAAATCGTTGTCCGTACCAAGCCGATGAAACACGAGAAACCCGTCACCCAAATGACACTGGAGCCGCTTGCCAAATCCGGTCTTTGTCCCGTTGATAACCGGACCAAGATGCCATCCCGAGGGAGGCCAGCCGTCAGAGTCGGCTATAATTACCATCGACGAATCCGATCCGGTGCCCGCTGCGGCATCGACGTTGTATTCTATGCAGAACCGCCCGCCGACCTTGAACACCCCGCCTCGATTTGCGCCATCTATCCGGTCAAAAGCGGCACCTATGCTATCGCCTATCGTCCCCCCGATGATAGCGGTTGTCATCAAGCTGTCGAAGGTATCAAAGAACGTTACGACAAATGTGTCGGTATTGATGTCATTGTAATACCACCCGGATGGGGAAATGCCTCCCAACGTACTCATCGGAAGACTCGCTGACGACCAATTTGCACCATAGTCCGTCGTCGTGAATACCGTCATCCTCGCCGTCGCCCCGTCGCTCGTCACGCGGCACACAAGAGCGAATTTACCCGCTGACTGGTTTGACACGGGGTTTCTGAAAATCTCCCACCCGTTTGTCGAAGACGTTACCTCCAGTTGGTCCTCTACCACTACATCCGATACCGCAAACCCCATGCAGGGCAGAAGGACCAGAAATATCAGAAGTCGCTTCATCGTCTCCACCTCTCAATCGCCGCGTTCTTTATTCGGACATACGGGTCCGTTGCGCTCGGTGTCGTTGTCAGTACCCACAACACCGTCACGTCGTCGCCCACGTTCAGCGTCCGCCCCGCCCCCATGATGAGGGTGTCCGTGCCAACCGTCGTGCCCGGGGAGAAATCAACAGACGCTGAGTCAACCTTCGTGCCGTTGACATACAGGTATGCGGAATCTACGCCCGCCGAGTCCATGGATGCATATGACGTTGCGGCCTGATAGACGAGCAGGTTCGTCGTCACCGAACACGGCACGTCAACTATCCACGTAGTCGGGAACGGTATGCGGGTCGCCGTTTCGTCACCAGCCGTATCGACTATGTTTATGAGGTGAGTCGCCCAGGTAGACGTATCCGCCCACGGAAACGTTCCGTACACTTCTCTGTTTGTGTAGTATTCAGACACCCAATGGATATGGGCACCCGTCAACTGCACCCGCTCTTTCGACCGATCAAACAAAGCCGAGAACACCTGTGACGAATCCACACCGAGAGAATCCCACGGGGTTGCTTCGTGGTCGTAATAGAGCGTCAAGCCCCAACCGAGAAACGATGAATACACTTCCGAGCCGATCCCGAAAAAGTCAACCGAT
>JBAZMT010000121.1:0-3142 GCA_041649615.1 Parcubacteria group bacterium | reverse complement strand
GAACCCGTCTTCGATGCGAACGATGTCACGATCGTCAGAGGCTCTGGAGTTTTCCATCGTACTCGTCTCCATACTTGGGTTCTGTCAAAAGCGCGGCGTCAATCATTGACACCATGCCGTCAGTCATGCGCTTGAAGCGCGGATCACCAAGCCGTTCTGCTGTAGCTCCAAGGTCTAGCAGAAAGTGTTTCAGCGTTCTACACAAATCGTATGCGTCCCAGTCTTTTTTTGTTGGGAACAAGATCAGTGCGAACCACGGCGCCATCGTCTCGCGGTCCGTGAACAGCTCGTAATGCGGCCTTGGGCGGCGTAGCATGTTGAATAGCTGCGCGGTGAGCCGCTTGAAACGATCGGCACCGATAGGCTCACTCATCTTCGTCCTCATAGTCGCAATCATCACAATCGCAGTTGTCGCAGTCGCCGTCGCACTCGTCACAGTCCCCATCACAGGCATCGCAGTCATCATCGCAGACGTGCTCTGACTGCAACTCGTCAACGTCTATTCCAAACTCTGCGAGCGCAGCGGCGACGGCATCGAAAAAGATGTCGAAGTCGGTGATGTCACAGTCGTCGAAGTCGCTCGTGGCGAGTGTTGCGTAGATCGGTGCGACCGCCACGACGCGGCTCACGGTCTCGTCCTCGAGCTCTTTGCCGGTGCGAAGCTCATCAAGGTCCACCTCGACCTTGACCTTGACTCGCGTCGTGATCGTGACATCTACCTCTATCTCTACCTGCTTGGTGTCAGCCATCGTCTACTCCTTGAACCACTCGTTCAGCTTCAAACCCACGTCCCGATCGAGTCCTAACGCGGCAGCGACGAGGCCACCACGGTTGTCGCCCAGCAGCGGGTCAGTCGCCCGCGCCTCGGTCAAGAGCCGATCGAAGAGCGAGGCCTCGAACGGCACGTCAGCGACCGCGACGTAGGTCATGACCGGCTGCGTCTGGCTCATGCGGACGAGCCGGCCACGCGCCTGCACCCAGCGGTCAACTTTCCACGGCATCTCGAGGAAAACCTGGAGACGACAGACCCGCGCGAGCATGTCCACGCCGGTCCCAAGAAGCTCGGTCGTCGCGGCGAGCACCGTGCCGGAGGTGATGCTCCACTTGTCGATGGAGTTGTTGATCCACGCCTTCGAGCAGCCGCCGTGCGCCGTGTAGCAAACAACGCGCGGGGTCTTCCCGAGCACCTCGGCGATGCGCTCGACGGCGGCGTGGTGCCAGCACCAGACCAGCACACGCTCACCGCTGGCGACAAGGTCACGGCATAGGTCCGCGACGGCCTCGAGCTTTGTCTCGGCGAGCAGATTGCGAAGCGCCTGAATTTCGCCCAGTGCGAAGTGCGACGACGCCGGCTCACCCCTGTGCGTGCGAAGCGCCTTCTGCAACTGGAAGACGGCATCTCCGATGTGCTTGGTCGTGGTGCGGTCAACACGAACACCGACACGCTGGATCGTCTCCTCCGGCAGCTCGTGCGCGAAGTCCGCGGCGGCGTAGCGGAGCACGAGACCGGCCATGCGAGCCTTCAGCTCGGCGACGTTCGTCGGCAAGCCGGGCCGCAATGCGTTGCGCCCGTCACGCTCGGCGCCGCAGTATCGCTCGATGAAGGTGTTGTAGGAGCCCCAGCCCGTCGAAACGGCCGAGAGCGGGCCCCAGAGCCGATGAGTGCCGCCCGAGAGCAACGTGGCGCTCGCGCCGATGACGCGGCGAGCTCCACGGCAGAGCGCGTGGAGCCCGCCGGTTCGCGCCGCGGCAGTGTGGCCCATGTTGTGGACCTCGTCTACAACGACCAGATCCGGTTGCCGTACCACCCCGAGCATCTCTCGCGCTGCGTCCTCGCCGGCCTCGGTGGCGAGAATGCCGCCTTGCCGCGCAACCGACACAATACGACCCCACTCGGCAACCGTCTCATGGGAGACGAGCAACCAGTGGCAATCAGGCAGCTCTTTGACCTGTTCCCGATGAAGCACGCTACCGTGCTTGTCGAGGTAGCAGCGTTCGATGCGGAGGCGGCGATTGCCGAGGAGTTCGTATACGACGGTGACTCCGGCCCAGCGCACGATTTCTTCGAGCCAGGTGTTGAAGAGGTGAGCGGGAACGACGAACGCAGCACGATCGTAGTTGAGCGCGACGGCGGTGACGATCGCAGTAGCAGTTTTTCCCAAACCGACACTGAAGGAGTTGAGGTACGAGCCCTCGATCCCCCAGGAGACGCCCTCGATTTGGTAGCCGCGTAGTCGCCGACCTGCACGCGCACCACACGCATCAGCCGCGACCAGTGCGGCATTCAGGCTGCCCAGCCGTGAATGCACCTTGTGTCCCTCGCCAACGAGAACCCTACTGGCACCAGTCACATCGTGTCAACAAAAAAGCGACGCCCCGCATGGGCTGTGCGGGGCGTCAATGGCGGGGACCTTGGAATGCAAGCAAAAGATCTCACAACCGCATACAAAAGTCAATACCCTAACGCCGCAAGATACACAGGCGATCTGCACAACGAAATGTTCGCTGTGCTTGACCTGCCGGTTGCGACCCCTGTACCCTGAACCTCGGCGAGGGCACGCCTTGGGCATGAAAGACGATCCAGACATCGTCAGGCTTCCGAGCGCCTGGACGATGGAACACAAGCGCGCACAGCGCGAAATCCAACTCGAAGCGATCTGGGAGGCGCACAACCGGCCGTACTCGACGGCGCTCGGTCAGGGCGACTCTCTCTTCGCTGACTACGCGAAGAAAGGAGACTGGGCCGTGCAAAATTGGGTGGTCGAGAACTTGTTCCTCGAAGGGCACATCGGGCTCCTGGTCGGCGACGCCGGGACCGGGAAGTCGCTCGCGTGCCTGGATCTCATGATCGCGGTGGCGAGCGGCAGGAAGTGGCTCCAGCACTTCGAGTGCATGACGTCGCCGGTCGTGTACCTGGCCGGCGAAGGGAAGGTCGCCGAGAACATGTCGCACTTCGCCGGGCTGCTCCTGGGCCGCGGCGAGAGCCACGCCGAGTTCATGCGGCACTTCGCGAGCCGAGTCCACATCATCACGCCATCGAGCATGGGCATGAGCCCCGACGCGCCGCTCTCGAGCGAGGCGTGGTGGGCGAACGTGCAGGCGCTGGTCACCTCGACGTTTCCGAGAGAAGCGCGGCCCCGGC
>JBAZMT010000120.1:0-3146 GCA_041649615.1 Parcubacteria group bacterium | reverse complement strand
GTCTCCGCCAAGCTCGGGCGCAAGCTTTTCTACCGCGCGTTGGACCGCTTCGGATTCGGGCACATCACGGGCGTGGAGCTGGAAGACGAACTTCCGGGGGAACTGCGGCCCTGGAAGAACTGGAGCAACGCGCTGCTCGCCACCTCCTCATACGGACAGGGGCTTTCGGCCACCCCCCTCCAGATGGTCACGGCTTTCGCGGCGCTCGCGAACAATGGAAAACTCATGAAGCCCATGGTCATCGACCGCATTATCCGGCCGGATGGCACCGTGGAACGCACACTGCCCAAAGTCATCGATCAGGTCATCACGCCCGAAACCGCACAGACGATCACGGCCATGCTCGTGAGTTCCACCAACAACGGCTACGCCAAGTCCGCCAAGATTACGGGCTACCGTATGGCGGGCAAAACCGGGACCAGCCAGATCGCCGGTCCGGGCGGCAAGTACGAGACGGGGACCGGCTCGGTCATCACGTCCTTCGCCGGATACGCGCCGGCCAATCATCCCAAGTTCGTCGTGCTGGTGAAATTTGACCGGCCCAAGGCGAAGGGCAAGGAACTGGGCGTGCAGTCCGCCGCACCAGTGTACAAAGACATTGCAGCGTTCCTCTTCAAGTACTACGGCATTCCACCGGATGAAAAGTGAGGGACGTCGTCCTCTCATCCCGCCAGCGTAATGGCACTGCGGATACTCTGTACGGCAGTTTTCAAGTGCTGCGTGATGACGTTCTTTTGGATGGAGAACTGTTCACTGACGGCAGTGTGATGGGATAGCTCATGATGGAGCGGATTCGGAAAGTAGAGTTGCTCCGTGATCTCCCGCACGGGCGATGGGATCTGTTCGAGAGAGGTCCGGATGCGGTGCAGGAGATGATCGAATTGTTCCGGTTGTAGGTACTCGTATGGATGAGGACCGCCATTCTTGATAGCCGAACGCACTCCATCTTCCGGAAGGGAAGAGGCAAAATGCGCAATCCCAAAACGCCCCGCCACCTCATGTGCAAAGGGCATGGTGCCATTCTCTCTGGACATCGCATCGGCCTCCTCCCTCCAGAGACGATCGACACAGGCGCTTCCGGGAAGTTCCTGATGGCGCAGCGCCTCCTCCAGTCTCTCCATGCCACGCAGTTCGTACTTGCGGGCCATCTCGCGCGTGATGGAGAGCTCACGCGCAATCTGAGCAAGATCGGGCTGGGTTTCCTCGTCATTCTCGAAGTAGAACAACCGACGCATCAGTACGCGTGCCTGCAGCGGATCCACAGAACAAGCAATGGCCCGACGAATGCGTTCGGTCTCCCGTTGTATGCGCGTCTGTTCCTCCCGCTCGATCAGGATCTCCAGCGGCTGCTTTGACGAGGACGCAAGGAATTGACCGAACGGGTCCTCCCTCTTGCCCCCCCTGATCGGCGCATCCGTGCTCTTGGACCTGCGCGCATGTCGCGCGTCCCAAATGCGATCGATGGCATTCGGAATATGCGCTTCAGCATACCCCAGCGCGCGCGCCACTTCCTGCGGAGACGGCTCGACCCCATTTACCTTCGCCAGTTCCTCATACTTCGCCTTCCAGATGAAAAGATCGTCAATAGCCTCGCGGGGCACATAGATGATACCCGCCTCGTTTGCCGCTCTGTCGATCTGTGTTTGAATGCACCTGCCTGCATAGGTTGCGAACCGCGTCTTGTACGTCACAGGGTCAAAATCTTCGGTCGCACGAAACATCCCGATGTTCCCTTCCTGAACACGATCAAAGTATGGTAGGGCAGTGCGCGCGCTATGCCGCGCAATTCCAACCACGAGACGCAGATTCGCACAGGCGAGCTCCGTCCGCGCCGCGGTGTCCCCCGCGGCAATGCGTGCGGCGAGTGCATGCTCCTGCTCCTCAGTGAGGAGCGTATGGTTGATCTGCTCAAAGTAGGCATCACGCGGGTCCTTTGCAGGAGTGGAAATGTGGTCCATAGTGAACATTTCTCTTACCTGTTCAGAGCTTCCCGGTCAAGGGTCTAAGACCCCGGATTCCCGAGCACCCATTCACAATTTCTCACGCATAAAATTCATCACGAATCATGTTTCTTGCCACAAGAATCGTGGCCCATTCCCTCCGATGATCCTTGTGGAGGAGAATATTCCACATCGATCGTCGTCATTCCCATCCGGAAATCCTCCACATCCGCACGTATACGGAACCGGGCAATGGCCAGAGAGAGCCGCTGCAGTTTTTCTCGCGGAGCTAAGATGCCATAGCGCGCATCGATTTGCGCAAATCCGCTTTCAAAATGCGCGGGAAGAGATTGGAAAAATTGTTTGGGATCTATTCCCTTCTCCCGCAGAACGAGGGAAATCAGAGTATTGTCATCCTCGGAAAGGTTTGGAAAAGCGCGTTCCGTCCCCCCTGCACGCACCATGAATGGGTCGTGTTCCATCACTTCACTGTAACACTCTTCGCGAGGTTTCGGGGCATATCCGGGTCTTTGCCGCGCTTCACCGCGAGGAAGTATGCCAGCACCTGCACGGGGATGATATTCACGATGGCCTGCGCCGTGTCGACATCGGGCACCTTGATCCACTCGTCGAAGACTTCGTGGCGCTCGGGGGAAATGCCGATGATGAAGCCGCCGCGCGCCTTGAGCTCGATCGCATTACTGATGATGTCCGTCCGCACCTCGTCGTTGCCGACGAGCGCAATGCAGGGCGTTCCCTTCTCGATCAATGCAATGGGACCGTGCTTCAGCTCTCCTCCCGCAAACCCCTCCGCGTGCACGTAGCTCACCTCTTGGATCTTGATCGCGCTCTCGAGCGCCATGGGGTAGTTCCAGCCCTTGCCAATGATGTAGAGATCGGAACTCTCCTGAATGCGCTCCGCGATCACTTCAACGAACTGGGTGTAGCGGGGATTCAGCATGTCGTTGATGGCGGCCGCTGTCTCGAGGAGGCGCGTGCGGCCCTTCGGCAATTTACCGATCATGGCGTACGCGATGAGCAGCAGAACGGCCATCTGACCGGTCAGTGCCTTGGTCGACGCCACGGCGCGCTCGGGACCGGCATTGATGTGCAGGGTGAAATCCGCCTCGCGCGCGATCGTGGAACCAGCGGAATTCACGATGGCCAGCACCTTTGCGCCCTTGGATTTGGCGATCTTCATGGCCT
>JBAZMT010000119.1:0-3150 GCA_041649615.1 Parcubacteria group bacterium | reverse complement strand
CTCCAGCTCCAACCGGGCCTTCTCTGCGGTCAATGGGATGCGCGTCATAGTGTTTCCTCCAACGCGGCGGCACGATTGTGAACCTTCGCAAAAAGGCGGATGACCTTCTCGTGAGCACGAGTGTCAAGGGTAAGTTCCTCGAACGGTGGCGGTGGTAAGGAGATGAGCAGCAAGACGACCCATTCGAGCATCGCCCATACCCACCACCTGAAATAAGCCTTCGCCTTCATTGGGCCACCACCTTGCGGTAGTCATTGTCATAGAACTGGTCATCCGACGTTACCGGAACAACTGGGTCAATCATCGGTCGGTCGCTGCTATCCACCACCGCCAGCTTCCAGTCCTTGTTCTGCTCGACCAGTTCCAGCAGGCGCATGACGGCTTCCAGCACGCTCATGCCCTCCGCCTTCTCCGCCAGCCGGAGCGCGGGGAGAGACATGAGGGCGTTGACAGCGCCATCGACACCGCCACGCATCCCTGAGTAGCCGTCGCTCGTGTTTGCTATGATTGCCTTCCGTACTTCCTCTCTCGTGGTCATTCAGCCTCCCTTGCGGCCAAGTATCCAATCAAGCACTCTGCGGAGCAGAACACGCCGCCGTCTACGGGCTGTTCAACGAAGGTAGCGGGGTAGCCGCTAGCAATTTCTGTGCAGATGCAATCCACTTCTACAAACCGGAGCACGGTAGGAGTCTCAAAGACCGCTGGCCCAGGGTTTGTAGCTACGTGCTCTCTCCCACATTGCTTGCACTTCATTTCGATTCCTCCCTTGCTTCCAGCAGTGCGTCCAGAGCCTCGCGCCAGTCGGTGTGCTCGTAGATGCGCTTCTCGTTCACTGAGCACCCCCGGCCTCGTACTCAGCTTGTGCCATAGCTTCGGCTTCCGCTTCAGCCTCGGCTTCTGCCTCAGCACGAGCCGTGTAATCCTCCAAACTCATCCCTCCGCCCTTGCCGTTCATCCATTCTGACGTCGCCTTGCCTATGACTGTACCGTAGTCCGTCAGCAGTATGTCGTTCATCGCCAGTCTCCCCCTGTTCGCCGTCTCTGTCGTCAATTGTAACACATCACGCTGCAAAAGCAAGCCCCGGCGCTGCATATCCAGAGCCGGGGCCGGTGGAAACCGCACTACTCGCTATGTGAACCGCCAGGCTGTGTTGCCGGTCCAGTCGAGCGCGTCGAGAAAAGCGTCTGCGTTCATGTCGGCAACGCTCTGCCCACCGCCCGAGTAGTCGCCCCGGACCTGTGGAGCCTCGTTGAACGGGTCAGTCCACACGTCTACGTTCTTCTCGCATGGCGGTCCGGGCGGCATCTCGCCGTAGATGGCGCAGAACTCCTCCCAGGTCAACGGATCGTCCGCCATTACGGGCTGACCGGCCACCACCAAGATCGTAACCAGCGCCATCGCAATCCCAACCAGTACCCTCAGTCGTTTCACGTGTCCCTCCCTACCCTCTCGCCAGCGCGCCCTCGCGGGCTACGCCCGATACGTCATTCGCGTGGTCCGAGTTGCACTGAGCGTGACAGGGCTCACCCTCTTTTGTCCAGTGCAATTCCCTCGGGTCCACCGGGTCGCCGCAGAGAGAACACTTCTCCCTGCGGTAGTAGGCACGGATGTAGTGAGCGAGCTCGTTCATGCCTTCACCATCCTTTTCGGCGCATCCGGCGCCGTACATGCCACGATGATCACCCCGGCCTCATAGCTGGACAGGTCTATCCACGCGTGGACCTTGCCTGCCTTCTCCGGCATGAGCGTTGCGATGATACGCACGATGTCGTATGTTGCCGCGAGGCCGGTGAGGGCCGAGATTTGGTCCTTCGTCGCCGGTCCCGTGCTGAATACCTCGCGCGGCTCGACGACCACCGGGGCATCCTGCCAGTGATAGGGCCTGCCGTCAGCGTCGGCCTTGGGGGCATCCGCCTTGGTCGTCTTGGATTGCGCCGCTGCAGCCTGTGTGCGCTGTGTCGACTGTGTGGATGCAGTCAGCATGCCTTCCAACGTCGCCAACGCCCGGAGATATGCCGCCTCGGTTCGCTGGACCACCGCGGCAGGCACGATGTCAATAAGTTTGCCCTCGTGGTCGTACGCCTGCCGGTGCGCCAACACTGCGGGGTAGGCACTCACCAGTATCTCAGCGGCTTTCAGCGCCCGCGTCTCGGGCGTCTGCTGGAAGTTGTTGCTCCACTGCTTGCCCTGCTGTGGCTTGCGGTCGACCGGCTCGCCGTTCACGTACAGCTGCATGAACTTGAAATTCACGTACGTCTGACCGCCTGAGTCGTTCGTCGATTGCTCGATGTCGCAGTCGAGCATCTTGCCCGTCAGAAGATGTTCATCGAACGAATTCGAGAACGCCGTCACGGTGATGGGCTTGCCCTCCATGACCTGCGCCCAGGTGTCGCCGTTCTTTCGCTCGACTGCGCCCTTCACCAAGCGCTTCGTGCCGCCCTTGTTACCGAACGAGATACGCTCTCCCACTTCCTTGACGAGCATCCGTGCTCTGAATGTCTCAGCCATGTCTCACCTCACGCCATCACCGGCGCATTCGGCCTGCCGGTTGCGATGCGTTCGCCCCACTTCGTCTCGAACTTCCACGCCTCGAACAGCCCGAGGAATGCCCGGAACGCCTCGGGCATGTCGCGAGCCTCCAATCTCGCCTCGATGAAGTCGTTCGTGTCGCGATTGAGCCCGATGAGCCTTGCCTCGTCGATGGGCCTGCTCGGGTACATCTCGACGTACGCCATCCAGTAGGCCGCCAGCTGCATGAGGCCGGTATCCCACAGCGAACCTTGCTCGCCTATGGTTTTGATGTCGCCCAGCATGATGGCCTTCCTCGGTATGCGCGCCCTGCCATGCAAGTCCAGTGTCCCGGCATAGCGGTACGTGAGCGAGAACACCGTGCACTCGGCATGCTGGACCTTGAACCCGACCGACTCGCGCCAGCGATCGTAGGCGAAGCAGCAGTTGCGCACCTGTGGAGGGTAGCCGTTGAACTCGTCTCCCGTGATGCACTCGCCGTGGTTCACCCGCTCAATGATGCCGTGCACCTGCGAACCCCAGTTGCGGGTAGTTTCCGCCCATGCGTCGGCGGCCTCGGTTCCGAGCGTCTCGCGATGGCGGTTCAACGCAGCCTTGTTCTTGATACCCAAGATGGTGTT
>JBAZMT010000118.1:0-3158 GCA_041649615.1 Parcubacteria group bacterium | reverse complement strand
AGTCGATTGGGGAGTACCTGTGGGAGTGGCTAGGAGAGAACAAGGCGCTGTTTCTGAAGCGTAACAGGCGAGAGCCGTTAGTGGTGATGCGGCTTGACGAGTGGGAGAAGCTAGTTGACGTTATGATGCGAGGTGGGGGACAAAATCCCCCTACATCCAGCCAGAATGTCAAATACATCTCTAACGAAGACTTCGATGCGATCGTTGGAAAGATCGTCGCAGAGAACAAGGCTGTCCTTGATAGGCTGGCAGATGATGACTAGAGACATGCGCTCGCCAGTAGCCTTCTACGACTTCCAGCATTGGCGCTTTGGGCGGTACTGGGTCTACTGGTGCTTCCATCGTGAGTGCCTGTTCCAGCGACCCGGAATCATGCGACAGCCTGGATACTGGCTCTTTCACCGTGGTCCGTTTGAAGTCAGTAATTACCCGATTCTCTAGCTGATTGGCCCGAGCGTTGCCTTCTCCTCGTCGTACCAGATGTCAAACGGATACGAGTAGTTGATACCATCGGGAACGCGAACGAAGCCGTCCAGCTCAGTGTAGACACGTCCGCTGAACAAACCCTTGAAGCCCGAGAGCATGTTGTTCGTCGTCACTGTGTACTGTCTTCCGTTCTGAACAAAGACGAGGTTCCACGGAAACCAGTAGGCGCGGCATCGGCGCCAGTGCGCGAGGAGACAGGAGGCTCCTTCCGATCGTGATGGAACACTCTCGGACACCAGAATGCCTCCCCTGTACGCTATCATGATTCTGGGTATACTGTCTCTGCGCCGTCAGGCAGGACGCTATGCTATGACTGTCGATGCTTGTGTAGTTCGCAATGAGAGCATCTTTGCAGCGTGCGAACAGGAAGTCGCCCGGACCAAGCGCGTATCGCGACGTACATGGGGCGCGTTGTTCGCTGCCAACCTCAATTGCGCCGCAGGGCTCGGGGTATTCCTGACAGCCTACCGGACCGGCCTAGTGACTATCAGCCCAGAGAGCGCCGCGAAGATGTACCCTGCCCTACAACGACTCAGAACGGCAATGCAGAAGCTGAGAGAGCGCAGCCTGCTCGTGCTGGTTCCACTATCCCTCTCTTCCCGCCTGCTGGCCATCCTGAATGACGCTCTTGAGGATACCACTGTCGCTCGCGACATCGCGAAGAGGCTAGACCTAGACTCGACTGACGGGGAAGAGTGGCTGGACTGGAAGACTGCTCTGCACAGAGACACCTAGTAGTCCGTAGGCGCGCTGAACGAGATATCGGGGAGATTGTCAAGAAGCACAAGCACGCCAGCAACGACTTGGAGCAGGCCTTCCTATCCATCCTCGCCAATCCAGAGGTCGGTGATCCCATGGCGCGAGTCTAGCATGAAGTGGCAGAGAAGTGAAGTGGATAGTGGAGGACACCTGTCGCGTTTATCGGCTTGCTTCAGCATGTGAAACGTGGTAGTCTAGTCCTGGAGGCGAGAAACGATGCTCCAGGACACAAGCAAGATTCACAGTCTCGAAGAAGCGCGGCGGGAGTTTTCTACAGTCCGCAAGTGTGAAACGCACCTGAAGCGGTTGCGCTGGCCTGAGGGTGTGACGTGCCCGAAGTGCGGCGCGAAGCAACCGGGATGGATTGTGACGCGGCACTTGTGGCAATGCAGAGCGTGTCGGCGCCAATTCAGTGTCACAGCGGGAACGATCTTTCATCGGTCTCATATCGATCTGCCGCGCTGGTTTGTGGCAATCTGGTTGATCTGCCATAGCCCGAAGGGGATCAGCGCCAAGCAGCTAGAGAGGGAGTTGGGCGTCAGCTACGAGACAGCTTGGTACATGGCGCGGCGAATCCGTGCGGCGATGCGGCATATGGACTTCGAGCGCAAGCTGTGCGGGATCGTCGAGATTGACGCGGGCATCATCAAAGCTGACGGCGGGCAAGCAACGCAGCGGCCATCCTTTCCAGCGAAGGATGTTCTAGGGATGGCTGAGCGTGGCGGCGCGGTTCGGCTAGTAGTCCTTGACCAGTTGAGCAAGGCAGAGATTCAGCGCGTGGTACTTGGCAACCTTGGCTTGGTCAAGCGGCTCTACAGCGATATGTGCGGAAAGTTGGTTTGGTTGCGGGAAATCGCGCCGCATCGGACTGTGAATCACTGGCTTGAGTACGTCCACGGGCAGGCGCACGTCAACAGCGTTGAGAACGTGTGGAGTCTGTTCAAGCGCGGACTGCAAGGCCAATTCCACCACGTCAGCGCCAAGTACCTACAGGAGTATCTAGATGAGTTCGCTTTCAGACACAGCCACAGACACGAGAAAGGAAGGCTGTTTGACCTTGTCCTCGGAGGATGTTAGTGACGGATTTATCCTCATGGTGAGAACAGAGCCGCATGGCATTGTCTATGTGAGTGCCAGCAGATCATTTTCGGTTGAGTGGGACGATACCGGCACCGCCAAGGTAGTGGCATGGGAGAATGGCGTACTGTCAATGGATGGGGTTTGCACTGACGACCCTTGGATCGTTATCAAGAACTGCCCAAGTGACAATATCCTGCGTGACTGTGATGTCTATAACGATCTGCGATCCGCGCTAGACTCCCTCCGTGCGTCTATGGGGTTAGCCTGATATCTAGTTTGTGCTGATCGCTAGTCGGAGAGACGGCAATCTTGGCTATGAGCCGTGTATTGCGAACCGAGAATGACACTTTGCAGGGCTCCGCTGGTATTGTGACTTCTTTGTCTGTAGAGAATGACCCCACCAGCGAGACAATCCTGTGATTCTCTGTCTTGCTCTTCTCAAAACCCTGTTTGTCATGCCAGTCGCTGACAACGTCCCATTCCCATGTTGCGTTTGCCTCTAGCCTACCGTTGACCGTTACCGTGCCAGTTTCAAGCGTGGCAGCTATGCCGCGGATAGGAAGAGGTAGTGGGCCAACGTGTGTCGGACTCTTCATCATCTTCCTCCATAGTACGTGACAGGTAGAGACAGGATACCACAAAGGCGAAGTATCGCCAATCCCGCTGACTCAACCCGATAAACGCGACACCTGTCCTGCTTATCCCTTGGGGGCGTTCTGGAATCGATTGTGTGAGGAACGCTAGTGGTGCGAGCAAACACACAACAAGTGTGACATTCAAGAACACCATCCTCGCCTTTGTGCGGGGCGCTGTCTCGAAGATTGCCAGCGTAT
>JBAZMT010000117.1:0-3163 GCA_041649615.1 Parcubacteria group bacterium | reverse complement strand
CGAACAGACAATTTTCCTCGTTTTTTCGATATGCGCAGAGCGGACAGTATAGCCGAGAGCGTGATTCTCCTGGCAGAACCTGCCGCATCGCTCCGGTCGAGTCTCGGCATGCAAATACCCTCAGCGGTCGTAGATATGTGTGTAGACTATCATTGAATACCAAATGCAATGTTGTCATAAATATCTCCTAAATGCTTCTACAGCAACGATCATGCGGCCTCGTCAGTCCAGCCCGCTGCCTGCGCCACGGCGAACAGCGCGGCGGGCAGCGTAGGCCTGGTAAATGATCGCAAATAATCTGGGCCTCCCGCGCGGAAGCGAGTAACGGTCACACCGACCGTTGCTGTGTCTCGGAATTGCAAGATTTCCACGTCCCAGCCCGCCGCCACGAGCCAATTCAACGCTAGCTAGTCTCTCATTCTCGTTCATTTTCATTTCTCCCTTCGATTTCTCGATTTCCGCAGATTTCATAATGTTCATTTCACCACCTCGGCTTGCACCAACACCGTCTCGCGCGCCATAAGCGCGTCTGCGGCGGCTGGTGACAAATCCACCACGACCTCGAATCCCTGTGCGCACGACCACCAGCGCGCCACGTCCCCGCGCGTGGCGTACTCGAATTGTCCCGCGGCGCTCAGATAGCCGCAATCGTTCTCGTCCACCAATGCGTGAATTGTGTCGGCTTGGCAGACGCACAGCCACAGGCAATTTGCGCAGCGCTCGTCCGGCACGTCGCACACGACATAGCGTTTGCAGATTTCCATGTCGCGTGCCGATTTGTCGCGCTCGGTTTGCAGCGCGGCGTCATAGGTGTTCATTGTAGCGCCTCAACCAGCACTTGCCCTACGTCTATCTCGCCACGGCACACGGCCAGCGCCACGTTCACCATGCGTGCTATCGCGGCATTCTGAGCACGGCGGTAGCGTCGCGCTTCCCACTCGGCGCGGCCCCGTCGCCACGAAGCGGCAACGAGATGATGCTTGCGGTTACCGCGCGGCCACGGCATGGCACGACGGATTGAGCGTGTCATTGCGTCACCTCTTTTCCCAGCCACGCGCGCACCTCTGGCCACAGTTTGTCAATTTCACCTGGCGTGTCCAGGCCTAGCCCCGCGCAGCGCTGGCCCCAAGCCCTGGCGAAGCGCAGCGCGTCACGGTATGATGCGCGGTTGCCTAGCAGATAGCCTCGGAGGTTGTGGACTCCCCAGCCGCCGTCAGAATATTGTGTCAAGTAGCAGCTATGACAGCACGTGACGGTCTGAATGCTCACGACGTTGTGCATACCATGCAGGGTAGCGGTTGCCTTTTTCATTGCATTGCCTCGGCTTTCATCCGTGTTCTGATCAGCGCTGGCCGCGACCACGCACGAGCCCAATTGCGCCATTCACGGTCATAGCCAATGAATCGATCCGACGGCTGGTACAACTGCGCAAACGGAATGCATCCGGCGTCCCAAACTGCTCGCAAACGCGCTTCAGCTTGCGACAACGATTCGCGCCCGATCAGGACATAGCAAAACAGTTTGTTCCGGCCCAGAAATGCCAGGTGTTCGACTGCGCTACGTAGCGCGTCTAGCGCATTGTCAGTATCACACGCCAGAAACAGTCGTTTGACTCGGATTGTACGTACCTGCGAGGCAAACCAGGAATCCACAAGCCGTGCGTCAATTCCGCCGGAGAACGTGGCGGCTTGCGGTTTGCCTCGCAGCATCGCAAACACGCGCGATTGATGCTCACGTGAGCATTGTAACAGATTATTGTCCTGTACAATGTGCCCAGGCGCAAATGCCGCGATTTCGCGCAGCGCGCCTTCACGTGAAGGCACAAGGCACCACGGGCAATGATTGTTGCAGCCATGCGACGTAAATGTCACTCCGTTTCGCACGTACCGGCCAGGCACAAACTCGTCAAGCGGCCCATCCAATGCCGGCCCGCCGAGGCGCACGACTGGGTAGTATTGCTGCCATGCGGCAGCCAGCCGTTCTGCCTCCGGTACGTCCCAGGTGAACGTGCAGGAAACGTGGACTACGTCCGCTTCTGGCCGCCACAGCGGGGGATCACCCACGAACGCGAGTGCGTCGTCCGGCGTGAATGACGTTCGACGCGGAAACACGCGCAGGATTGTCATTGCACCACCTCAGCCCATACCAGCACCGTCTCACGCGCCGTCAGCATGTCAGCGGCGGCGGGCGACAGGTCAATTACGACCTCGAATCCCTGGGCGCACGGCCACCAGCGCGACACGGCCCCCCGCGTGGCATACTCGAATTGCCCCGCGCGGCTCAGGTAGCCGCAATCGGTCACGGCGACAATGATGCTCGCGCCCGTGTCGAGCCGCGTCACGCGCAATGACAATCCGCGTAGCACCGGCCACCAGGCCACGTCCACCGCGCAGGTCAGACGCGACGGGTCGAAACGCTCGCCCGTGGCGGTCACGGCACTATCATTGTACCACGTTGCCAGCCCCGTCAGGGTCGGCCACTCGGACACCTGCAACCGGCACGCAGTGCACGAGCCGTTGACGGACGCGGGATCGACGCAGCGGTAGCCCAGCGCGGGGCAGTACGCGCAGGCCAAACCAGTTGCGCATTCACGCCCGTTTTGTGTGCACGTTTTGCAGATTTCAGGTTCAGATGGCGTGTTAATCGGGGTAGGAAGGGCTTCTAACGTGGGCGCGCACGTTGGCATTGCCACGACGGTTTCCAACAGCGCAGGCACGACGGTTTCCAGTGCGTCAATCGTTGCGGCCAGCGCTGGCACGCGCGCGTCCGTCGGGCACGGGGACGGCGTGGGCGTCGCGGTCGGGGCGCGCGTGCATGCGGCCAGCAACAATGCGAGACACAGAGCTATCAGACGATTCATTCTCCCTCCAATCCTGGCAGCACAGATTGCACGTTGCCAGGCGATAGACAATGCGGCGAGAACCACAGCCGCTCACGGCGGCGGTTTCCGTTATCCTCGCCGTCGTGTGTGCCAGCATTTGACAACGACATAGTTGTGTGCTATACTTTCCTTACTGAAGTTACAACCCAGTCTGTGTATTCTGTCAAATCAGTGTCAAGCCGCCTCATTTGTCGCTCGACCGCCTTCCGCACTGCCGCGCCCAGTCGGGCGTCACGCTCGAACTGCTCGTTGCCGCTACCATCCCCCGTCAGGCACATAGAC
>JBAZMT010000116.1:0-3167 GCA_041649615.1 Parcubacteria group bacterium | reverse complement strand
TCCGACATGGCTACCTGACCACCCTCCCACCGTAGAGTTGCACGGCCAGATCAAGCGCCCGGTGCGCACCGTCCAAGCGGGCCCGATGGTTCCAACCGCCCGGCTTGTCGATCTGGCCGACCCATGCGATCCGCGGTCCGGGTCCGTCCGCCCCGATCTGCCACAAGGCGCGGGCGAGCTCTTCGGAAGCGTCGAAATCCAGCGTCGGCAGAAGTTGTCCGGTCGGTCCCGGTTCGTCGTCCAGGTCCGCCACGGCGTCGACGTCCAGTGCCGCGTCGACGTGCGCCTCGCCCGGAAGGCCTTCCGCGTCGTTGTCAAGGTCTTCGAGAATCTCCGCCGTCGTTTCGTCCTTGGGTCCGCCGTCCGGTTCGCCGTCGGTGCGCTGGGCCGCCCGAAACAACTCCCCCGCCCGCTGGCAGGCCGAACACAGGATCCTCCCGGCGCGGAGCTCAGCCCGTGCGGCATCGGTCGCCCGTGGGTCGCCGTCCAGGTCGAACAAGGACGCCTGCCGCGTTCCGACGGTGTCGGCGACCTTGGCGCCGCAACGATCGCAGGGGCGGATCATTCCGCACCATCGAGGGCCCGACCCGCGGCGCCCTTGGCTACGTGGAACGCACGAACGCGATCCGTCGGCCGAAGCACGACAGGGAAGGCATGCCAGAGGGCAAGCTCGGCGTCGCGTTGCGCGCCGTCGTACAACTTGCCGAACCGCGGCGGATTGTCGTCGATCAACACCGCAAGGTCCGGCCGGTCATCCAAGGCGGAGTCGACTGCGCACTCCGCGATCCCCTGGTAGCTATCGGCGATCGCCGCGCCGGGTGGGATACTCGTGCAATCGATCAACTTCATAGGTCATCCCTCCGCCCGTTAAAACGGGCACTCTTCCGCGGCCGCGACAACCGCGGCAGGTTCCACGATCGGATCCGGCGGGTTGTCCCGTCGGGCCCGCAGATCGTCAACGCACTGCTCGCACAACTCGAACCATGCGCGTCGCTTCGACTCGCCGACTGCTTTCGCAACGGCGATCGGGTCAAAGTCAAGCTCTTCCGCGGAAAGCGAGACCCGCGCAACGTCCGATCCGTCGATCTGGTCTAGGTCCGAGGCACACCCATGCTCGGCGCGAAAGAGGATTTCGGCTCGACGGTGGATTTCGTCGCGCGTTCCACCCTCCGGGAGTCGAAACGCGCGGTAGGTGCAACGCTTCGAGCAACCCCAACACCGCTTGGCATCGTACGGGGTGGTTTCATCAAGTGGATCCGGATCGACCTCCCCCTCGTCCGCCTCGTCGACGGTGGTCTCGACGTCCGGATCGACCTCTGGAACCTCCGGAGCGGAGTCGACGTCGACCGATTCTACCAGGGGTGCGCGTCGCCGGATCGGATCCGGTAGCACGTCCGGATCGACAAGGGCCGCAGATCGACGGGCTGGGGTTGGAGCGCTTGACGGGTGGACGTCGACGTCCGCCGGAATGACCGGCAAGGCCTCCGGGACGGTCGGAGAGGGCCCGGTAGACCAGTGTCCGCCGGTGGTAGTGTCGACGTCGTGCGGCATGCTGCGCCACACGGAAACCAGGAAACCGACAATGATAACGACTGCGATCGCGAATCCCATCGGGTCTGCCCTCCCGGTCCGCTGCTAGGCGGACAGAACGTGTTACATGCGGGCCCCATGCCAACCGTAACACGTTGTAAGACTCCGAAACTATTAGGGCCGAAATACCCTTTCCATGACAATCCGATCCGGCCGATTCCGCAGTGGTACGGATAACCGCATGGAATCGTTGACGGATATTGGCCTATCTTTACGTGTTACGTTCTAGCCACAGTGTTGCAATCGTAACACACTATCGGGTCGGTCGGTCGTATGGTGTGCCGTGCGGGAACAAGGCGAGCGACATACGACGTCTAAAATAGTCAACCCTTTCGGATGGTACGTGCACAATGTATCGCTCAACGCTTGACGGAGATTCCCATCCGCCCATCCGAGCTATCACCAGTAAATCCGCACCCATGGCATAGTGGTATGTCGCAAACGTCCGCCGGAAATCGTGCGGGCTATGCGGGGAGGGGATAGCGGCGCGCGTCCGCAGTTTGGCTCCCTGTAGGCTACTGCTAACAGCCTGCCATAGCTCGGTCCACCCCGGAACCGATGCCAGCGATCGGCAGGCCGGGAGAATCTCGCCGGCGGGGCGCCAGTCGCGTCGACGCTCGTGCCCTGCGCCTTTCTGCCGCACGATTGCATCCGCGCCTAGCCCGGCCTGGATAACCTCCGGCCGACGCAACAGCAGCACGTCAGAAATCCGCAAGCCGCTGTAGACCAGAACCCACAGAACATGCCCCAGCGGGCCCGGGTGTCGCCGCAAGAGCTCCGGCCCGAGCTCGCGCCACCGCTGGAAATCCGGCACGTGCACGGGGCGCCTAGGCCCCTTGACAGGCTCCGGGACGGCTTGAATCAGGGGAATCAGCGAAGGGCGCCTCTTCCATCGGGCATAGTGCGACAGGGCATATTTCGCGTGTTTGCACGCCTGCCAGGGGAGGCGCAGCAGGTATCCCTCGACGTCGTCCCAGCCGCGCGCCACGTGCTTTGCGTACATCGCAGCGACGTTGTGGGAAATGTGCCGGCCGACGAGGTAATCACCGAAGGACTCGAGGGCACGTTGCGTGGCATCATCCCTCACCCACCTAGGCCATTTCCTCAGCGATTCCAATGGTTTCCACCCCATATTCGCAGTCGTACCCTAGGTGTTTTCAACGGTAGGTAGATGTAGGTTAGTGTAACCCCTGCAATCGAGCTCTGGTTTGCAACGATTTCTGCCACAAAAACGTGGTCTTCTTGGTCGTTTTCGTGGTGTCTGTCGTGGTGAATCGTGGCATCCATCGCAGTGTTTCGTTGGATGATCCTAGCGCTTGGGCTTCGAGTTGTCCAGGCGGCGCCCCGTGAGAGCCTCGACCTGGGGGGTGATACGCCGCAACGACAGCGGCGGATCCGGGTCGATCCTGCTGTTGGGGCTGAACGTGTGGTGGGAGCAGAGGTGCCGGATCGCGGTGTAGTGGGTGCACAGGTCCGCGATCAGCCCCACGACGACGTCGAAGACCTGGGGGTCCACCGGGGCGAACCACCGCAACAGGCCGTCGAGGCAGACCTCGCGAGACCACGTATCCGGGCAC
>JBAZMT010000115.1:0-3190 GCA_041649615.1 Parcubacteria group bacterium | reverse complement strand
GTCAATCTGCGTCGTGTGCGGTGAAGAGTTCATTGCGAACGGGCAAGCGATGTGTGCGGAGTGCCGTGTTGAAGTGCCAGTTGGGCAGCGGAAGCTGATCGTGGCGTTGCGGCGGATTGCGGCTGCGCTTGAAACCCTCTCTGTTCCTACTGCCGTGACTGTTGCTGCCCCGAAGCCCGCTCCCAAGCCCGCCCCGAAGGTTGAGAAGAAGGAGTAGCCGTGTACGCAGGCGATCTGAACTACTACGTTGCCACTACAGATGGGACGGCATCGGCTGGTGCATGTCGCCTGTGGGGCTACGTGATTGTGTCTGACGGGTCGAACGCCGGGACCGTGTCGTTTCTTGACGGAGGCTCTGGCGGGACGCAGAAGTGGTACGACTCCGTGCTGGCGACGGCTGGGGCGACCACGCGGTTTGAGTTCCCGCAGCCGCTGAAGTTCGGGACGAATCTGTACCTTGATGTGACAAACATCGGGACCATCTCGCTTCTCATTGGGTAGCCATGTCCTTCACGTCCTACGACGTAACGACTGACAGGGGTAAGACGAGGCTGCTCGTTTCGGACACCTCCACGACCTCCTACACCTGGGAGGACGCCGAGGTGGATGCTGCGTTGACGCTGGCGAGCGACAACGTGTTCGACGCGGCGGCGATCTTGCTTGACTCGGCGCGGGCTTCGTTCAAGAAGCTCATTAGCGTCCGCCTCTTCGGCGAGGTGTCGGTGAGCATTGCCGATCAGTCTAGGGCGCTGGCCGATCTGGCAGACCACTACCGAGAGATCGCGCGATGTGATGCCGGGATGCAGATGACGCAGTTGCAGCTTCGCATTGACAAGTACGGGCGCGACAACACGGACTACACCAAGACTTCGGCGGCTGTTGTTGGCGACTTTGAGGACTACAGCCAGGACGAGTTCACGAACCTCTAATGAACCAGCTCGTTACGTCAATCGGCCCGGCAGTGTTGGCGCAGCTTCGGGCTGCGGCAGTTGGCATGGGTTCGACGGAGGATCTTGCTCCGGCGACGGTGACGTACTACCTGGGGCCGCGAACTGGGCAGACGTATGACCCGGACACCTATGACGGGACATTCACCTGGACGCAGACAGCGAGCATCACCGACGCGCTGGTAGGCGGCTTCAACTGGAACGTCGTTGCCAACGTGCAGAACGTGGAGCGCAGCGACATTCAGGTGCTGTTCGCGCAATCGTCGCTGAACACGGCTCCGACGGATGACGATGAGTGTTCGTACAACTCCCAGACGTACCGCTACGTCGGGCACAAGTCGGCGGTGGATCTGTACCTCGTTCACATGCGGCTGAAGACGGGGGCGCAGTAATGCCGGTCAAGTTCCTTCCTGGGACAGAGCGGATGCTGCTGGCTGGTCTGGTTGCCGGGGCGCAGCAGTCGCTTGTTGCGGCGGCGACCGAGGCCATGGTAGAGGCCGAGCAGCACGCGGCTCCGTTCCAGGATACCGGGCAACTCCACACGAACATCCACGTCGTCTATCCGGGCCAGGCGGATGAGGGGACAGGGGCTGTCAGATCAAGCGGGCTGTCGGCCAAGGGGAACGAGGCGCTGGTGATTATGAAGACGCACCGCGATCCTGACGGCGACTCTCCGCGTGACCGTGGCGACTACGGCTGGTATCAGGAGAACGGCCCAGCGTCAAGCGCCGAACCGAATGGGCGGCATCACCTTGCCACGGCGGCGAACGCCATTCGTGGCAAGTATCCAAGCGTAACAGTCGGGCCGGTCGTTTCCGTGACAAGTCTTGGCGGTGAGTGATGGCCAACGAACTCCTTCAGCGGCAGTTGAAGACGCAGCTCTATGCCAAGTACAGCGGCGACACGACGGGCTTCAAGACGGCGGTAACTGGCGGCATGTACTACGTCAAGGCCCCGGCCACTGTCACGCAAGAGAACTACCCTATCGTCCTCTACTACTTCCTGCCCAGTTCGGG
Organism: Parcubacteria group bacterium; assembly: GCA_041649615.1. Lineage (GTDB taxonomy): Bacteria > Patescibacteriota > Minisyncoccia > UBA6257 > Colwellbacteraceae > JALOAR01. The sequence goes on along the minus strand of JBAZMT010000115.1, from coordinate 1,227 downwards.
CGATTACTACCTTGGGCAGGGCTTCTCTCCTTCGGTCGAAACCGTACCCGTGATCTTCAAGATCCTGTCAGCGAGCACGACTTCGACCGAGGCAGAGAACATCCTGAAGCTCCTTGAAACGGTCTACGACGGGTGCAGCCTCACCCTTTCCGGCTGGACTCTGAGGCAGTTTCATCGGGAGCTTCGGAACTCTATCACAGGTCCCTACGTGGACGAGTTTGGCATCTGGCACCTGAACGCCTTGTACCGGGCGGTCTGTGATAAGTCTTAGGAGGAAACTATGGCCGCTGTAAGCGGAATCAATGGCGCGTTCTACATTGCAGACGACGGCGGGACTCCTGCCGAGTTCGCGAAGGTGCGAACGTGGTCGGTCGATGTCAACGCCGAGGAAGTCGATGTAACTGGGTTCGGCGACACCGGCTGGCGCACGACGGTCGGCGGCTTGAAGTCTTGGACCTCAACCGTTGAGGGGCAGTGCGACAACTCGACTGGTTGGAATGTTCTGTGGTCGAACATCGGGTCCGAGGTGGAGGTTCGCTACTACATCTCGGAAGGCGGGACGATCTACTTTGCTGGTAGCGCCACCGTCATCACGATCAGCCCGACCACGTCGGTCGATTCTTCGGGCACGTTCTCGGCGACTCTGTCGGGAATTGGTGCGCTGACCTATACCACTTCGTAGCGAGTGACGGCGGGGGTCGTGAGGCCCCCGCCACTTTCAAGATCAGAGGGGGACAAGTGGGGGATAAGAAGCCGCTGATCTTCCTGGCGCGACCGAGCATGGGGTACATCCATGAAGTGCTGTTCATCCACCTTATGCAGTGGGTAACGAGCGGGAAGTACCGTTGGCAGATAGCGCCGAAGCTGCACTACACGCCACATCACAGGGCGCGGAACGCGCTGCACAGGGAGTTTGTGCAGCAGGACCGAGAGATGCACTTCGACTACGTCCTGTGGTGTGACAGTGACACGATCCCGCCAGAGGACGCGCTGGACAAGTTCATTGCCTACGACAAGGACGTGGTGTGCGGAGCCGTCCATACGTGGCGCTCGTTCGGGCCGTTCTTCGTGGCGTGGAACAGGGTGGACGAGGGCTTCCGGGTAGTGGACCCGTCACAGTGGCATGGCCTACAGAAGGTTGACGTAGGGACGCTGTCCTTCTGCCTGATGAAGGCCGACGTGCTGCGCAACATGCCGCCTGGTGCCTTCTTCTGGCAAGAGACGGAC
>JBAZMT010000114.1:0-3199 GCA_041649615.1 Parcubacteria group bacterium | reverse complement strand
TCGGGGGCTTTCAACGGTTTCGGTTGTGTGAGCCGCACCTTCGACATGGGCAGCTCAGTGTGAAGATCGATCGACTGGGCAACGATCTCATCAGTGTTGTAGAAGTGCCGGTAGAGTTCCCGCTTCTCCCGCAATGACTGCGGTAGCTCCAGGAAGTCCGTTGACAACTGGGCGGAGAAGAAATTCTGATACCCAGACACCGCAGTGTTGCCGAACCCAGCGTCACTGGCCGACCGCAACAACCGCTCCTGACGACGAGCTTCTCGCTCTCGATCCGTCAAAGGCATCAAATCCGACCCGGATGTTTTCGTGATCCGAGGGTGTGTACGCCTCGGAATCGTAGGGATTGATCCTCCCCCACTCCTGGCGTTCGTATAGTAGCGTTTCCTAGCGGCCATCGTCCACTAGATCCTCTCTGTATAAGGACTCGATGTCCTCCGGAGACGGCCACAGTCGTTGCGTCCGCTGAGCTTGACGGCGCTCCCGCCGAGCCTGCACAGCCGCCTGCCGAGCCTTCAGCTCCTCCATCTCCTCCGCATCCTGGGCCGTCGCTTCAATGAGTTTGCGGGTTGGTAGTGCTCGCTGGAAACCCGCATCTGTGGACCCCGCAAATCGAAGCCATGTCTGAGCGAAAACCATTTGGCGTCGAACATCCAGGTTTACCAATTCTAGGGCTTCTGGCGTTTCGGCAGCCCGCTGACGACCCCCCCACTCCCGACGCACCACCGTCTGAAGCATTTGGCACAACTCGAACATACGGCGCACGTTCTTCTGAACATCACCGGAAAGACTGGTGATTTCGTCAATCAGATCCTTAGTAGAGTCCGACATCACATACTCGTTTGAATCCCTAGCCGATTGCCATTCAAAAAGCTAGGTACTTGAGCCACAAATCCGACGAAGAAACAGGGAGCCTGAGGATCCCCCGATAGAGTCAGCTCGTCCTCTTTGGTCCACAACCCTCGAAGAGACAAATAGAGGGTGTCATTGGGAGCGTACACGAGTGGAACGAAAGGCCCACCCCCAATTCGACTAGCGTAAGTGTACTGCTCGTAGGCCACGGTGGAGATGAGACACCCCCCACTGAACATGGTAGCGTAAGCGTAGACCAACTGCTGTCGGGTACTCGATGCAAAGTCGTCCCCCCGCTCGTCGGAGCCCCACACCAGAAAGCCCCCGTAGAAACCCCTGGAGTAGGTCACAAGCCGCTCGTCGACCGTGCTGTTGGCCCACTGCACCCCCTGGCCTCCAACCCATCCAGACGCCAGCATGGCGTCCGACACGGTGACCGTCTGGCGGTCCCCGTAGAAGAACACCGTTGTGTCTCTGGAGCGAATGATCTCGGGCATCAGATGCTGACCTGCACGGACATGTAGTAGGAATTGACCGCAGACGGAGCCTGGGCCACGAACCCGATGTAGTAATCGTTGACGCCACGAGGATCACCAGAGAGGGTCCACTCGTCCTCAATGGTCCAGTAACCCCGCAAACTGAACACCAATCGGTCTCCGGCATTGTACCCGATGGGAACCAAGGGACCTAGACCCACACGGGACAAGTAGGTGTACTTCTCATAGCTGATCGTCGAGATCAGCCACCCCCCGGCACCCAAGACCAGGAAACGATACGCAGGGAACTGCCTCGTGGAAGAGACGTACTGATCCGAAGGCTCATCCGATCCCCACAAGGCAAACCCGGCATAGTAACCGGTAGAGAGCGTTACTGTAGGGATCCCCACCGCAATCGGAGTCACCCACTGAATACCTTGCCCTCCCTGCCAGCCCCCATTTGCCAACACATCATCAATGGCGACTGCATAGGCATCCCCCTTTACCAGTATGACGCAGTCGCGATCTCGGTTCATGACTCAGACCAATTCGTCCTTCTCGTCAGGATGAGGCAGCTTCCCCCACCCTCCAATGATTTGCTTCAGCAACTCGATGTGAACTAGATCCCCGGATACCAACTTCTCCCACTGCCCTCCAAGGCGTCGAAAAACAACCCGGACAACCATGTAATCCTGTGGTGTGATCTTGACCGTTTCACCCACCATGTGGCGAATGATCTGCTCGATCGTGCGGTTTGCAAAAACCTTAGGGGCTTTGGGTTCCTCTTCCATTACCTTGTCCTTCCCAGAAGAGGTCTACCGCCCACGCCCCTCGGACCACGGGGAACCTGCCGTTCGGTAAAAATTCCGTGCTGACGAGCCCTTTGAATATGGTACCTGGCCAATGATGCCGTTGTGACAACTCCTCCCACCCCTGCCGTCTGCTTACTGTTGGTGAGACGCTGCGTCGACAACCACACCGAACGCACGAAGGCATCCGACATGTCGTCGTGAAAACCCTCCTGTTCGGGTGCTTTGACGATTACCACGTTCTTGCTCATCTGTTCCGCCTGAAGCGTCAGCAGCTCTTGAATGAAAGGGCTCCGCTTACCCTGCTCCCCCAGAGGATAGTCGTAGAGAATGAGCTTCCGATCCAGCATCATGAGTTTCGTGTTCTGGTAGATGCGAGAACTGAGATCACGGGTAAAGAACTCACTGGCGAACTGAATGAGACCCTTCTTGTGTAGAGACTGTTCCAACGGAATTCCATTCCATCGGTCAAAGAGGCCGTTGACGATGTAGAATCGGTGACACAGCGCATCAATCCAATTGGCGATCTCATCAAAGTCAAGACGCTCAACATTCGGCAGGGTTCGGGCGTATGGGCACGGGTAGTGTGATCCGAGGTGAGGGTTCGTCTCTTTCCAGTCCATCCCCGCTACCCAGTGCTCGTGGTAAACAAGCACGATCTTGTCCCCCTCAACCCGCGTGATGAACACCGCAGTTCCGTCCCCCACCAACCCAATATCGATTCCCATGGCGTGCGGAAACCGTGGAGTGCCTCGCTCTTGAGGCCGATGCGTTGAATCAATGCACGCTTGAAGATCGTTCTCCCGTTCGATCCAACCCCGAACACGATCGCTGAACTGGGCCCCGTGCTCCGTCATGAAGACCGCCGGATCGGCATGGTACTTCTGACGATAATAGCTCGACGGGATGGTAGGATTGACCTCCCAAGTCGGTGCCTGGATTGCCAGCATGTTATCACTGCCGGGGCCCCCGGACATGGCCTGGTGGTAAAGCTCGTAGAACTTACCCTGTCGGTTCAACGGGCTGGAGATACAAATGATCCGGCTCTCTACCGACCCAATG
>JBAZMT010000113.1:0-3241 GCA_041649615.1 Parcubacteria group bacterium | reverse complement strand
CGACTCCAGGCAGCGCACCGCGCACTCGCGCGCCGGGCCACCATAGGCCACAACGTAAACGCCAGCCCCCCCGACTACTGTCGGACTACCAGCCCATGGCATTGATGGCCTCCACAAAGTCCGATGCGAAGCGCTCCGGGCTGTATTGTGCCGTGGTAGCGCGCAGCTCCTCCGGGTCGGCGTCGGTGTCTAGCGCAATCTCGATGGCCTGCAACATCTGGCCGTAATCGCCACAGGTGTAGCGCACGATGCCCGGGGCGGCGGGTATCTCGTCTAGCAGGCCCACGCCACTGGGTATCACCACTTTGCAGCCACAGGCCAGCGCTTCCAGCGGCGGCATGGGCAAGCCCTCCACTGTGGCGCTACACACGTACACATCCAGGCTCTGATAGAATCGCTGGACGGTGTGCCAGGTCCATTCGCCGCACTCGCAAGGCCAGCCCTTGCCGCTAGCGATCACTTGCCACTTGGGGCGCTCCGCTACCAGGCGCGCCACGTTCTTCTCGCCCTTGCGGCCCGTCTTGTAGACATAGCCCGAAAAGCCGATGCGCGGGCGAGCCTTGCGGATACCGCTATCGGGCATAATAAAGAACTTGTCGCGCTCCAAAGGCGCCGTCACCTGTGCCGCGGGTCCATGCTTGGCTAATTCGTCCACGTACATCTTGGCGCAGGCCAAGCGTAGCCCGGCATCGTGTTCGGCGTTATCCCACATGAGAGCCTTGGCAGGCCATACGGTCTCGCGGTGCGTGAACCATGCCGCGAGGTGGCCCTGCTGGAACTCGGGATATTGCGCCCAGCACAGGTACGGCATGAACACGTTGACATCGGCGCGCGGGTCCGGCTTGGTCGATACGCTCCAGCCCGTGCCGGCGATCAGGTAGCGCACGAACCGCGCTAGGATTTGGTCGGTGTCCCACTCGATGGCGATGATGTGAGGTGTCATGATGCCGCCTCTGATAATGGCATGGCGAGCTGCTGTTGTGCGTCAGCGATGCGGCGCGTCATTCGCCCTCTACCTCTTGAGAGAATGCAGACAGTATCAAGCTATGCAATGCCTCGCGGTCTGTGCCCTCAATACGCCTGGTTAGTTCTTCCCGCATCTCATTGGCGCACCTATGGCGCATGAACGACTCCAGGGTTTTGTAGTCGCGCCCGCAATTGGAGCAATACAGCGGTCCCAATTTGGGGGACGGATTCGTTGTGTGTTCCTCTGGCACGCTAGCCGGGACATCCAGCCAACAAACGTCTATCTCCTCATACAGATTGACAAATAGGCGGAGTATTTGCCCGTCCGCAAACTCAAGCAGAAATTCCTGTGGACTCTTGCCCCAGCCAGTGCGATTGACGGTCTTGCCTTTAGCGGTTGCCAATATCGCCACATTATCTGCATCGAGGGGATTGCCTGATTCGCTCATCTCGTCACCTCCAAAGACATGGCCGCCTGTTGTTGGGCGTCGGCTATGCGCTTTTGTGCGATGGCAAAGTAACCCGCGTCGATTTCAATTCCTATGAAGTTACGCCCCGTCTGGACACAAGCCACGCCGGTCGTGCCGCTGCCCATGAAGGGGTCAAGGATGGTTTCGCCTTCGAGCGTTGCTAGTTCTATGACATATTGCACTTGTTCAAGCGGGCGGGCGCATGGGTGTAACCTTGGTTCCCGATCTTTCCCAAAAGGCGCCTTGCGTTGTTCGTGATAATCCCGTGCGAAAAAGTCCCGCCTCACTGGCGTTTTTGGATTGCCCCAAAAAATCACGGGGTCCCAGCTATATTGCACTTGCGTTGGCCGATACTGAACAAAGCTCTTGCACGCCGCGAAAATGCGGAATCCAGCCGGGAACCATCGGTGCCACCTGTCAGCATTGAGCATGGCCTGCCATACGAAAATAGGGCCATCCCCTGCTAGGCGTTGCATCTCTGCCACGGCTTGGCGCATGAATGCCTCGTAAGCGGCGGGATCGTCCTTGTGCGTGTCGTACTTGAACCCGATGCCATACGGCGGGTCTGTCACCACAGCGTCAACGCTCCCCGCTGCCAGCGTCGGCAATATCTCTAGGCAATCGCCAAGGCGTAGGTCGATCATGCCGCCCTCGCCATGCCAAAACGATGCTCCACCAGCTTGCCCCCATTCCAGTCACGCCCCAGCAGCCACACCCTAGCCGGGTATTGGTACAGCGCCCGGAGCAGCGCCGCTTGGTCCTGGCCTTGCCAACGCTCCCATTCGGTGCGCCATGCAGCGAATAGCGCCGCGGTCCTGTCGCACTTGCGCACGAACATCACCCCGGCCTGCAAGCCTAACGGCTCCGTGGCCGTGTGAATGCGCGTCGCTTGCCGTTCATCCTCAGCGCATTGCCAGCACAACTCGCCTTGCTGCCTATCGCTAATGGCCAGCGCCATATCCCAACCGTCGCTCAATATCCCAAAGCCCGCACTCACGTCACCATGCACGCGGGTGTCCGCGTCCAGGTACAGCGTGTCATCGAACGGGCTCAGCAGGTCCAGGTTCAGCTTGGCCCACCTTGCGCCCTTGTCGCGTTGCTCCATGGGCAGCCACCGCGCGCCCATGACGGGCCTGTCGCTGATGACGGCTACGGGCAGACCGGGCATGTGTTGGCCTAGCGCGTCCAGGGCATAGCCCGCTTCGCGTAAGGCGTTGGCGCCATAGGCCACCATCACGGCGCCGATCATTCCGGCTCTCCCTTGCCCAGCCATGTCGTGGGCAGGGCGCATACCAGCAGGGGCGTGGCGTACAGCGCGCGCAAGAACGCCAGGTGCGCGTCTCCGCCGTTGCGCTCCGCTTTCCAGCGCTCTAGCAGTTGATGACAAGCCGGGCAATCGCGCAGGAACATCAGCCCCGGCTCATAGAGCAACACGCGCAAGTCGCGCACCGCGGCTAGCGTCGCTTGTCTATCAGCGTCCGCACCGACGCTAGCCGCTAGTTGCTCATACGATAACAGCGGGATGGCCGCCTCCCAGGTCTCTAGCAGGTTGAAGCCCACTGCCAGCAGGTGAGGCGGCATTTTCGTCTTGCCATCCCAAATCATGTTCTTGGGGTACAGCAGCGCCGTTTGCAACCTGTCGATGGTCATAGGAACCGGGCCATAGAACGATGGCGCAGGCTCGCGTACCAGGATGCCGCAATCATTGAAGAGCTCTTTGTTCGCGGCGCCGATGGCCTTGGCTTGCCCAGAGGCTACCCAGGCCAAGGCGGTCTGCTTGCCCACGTCTACCCAGTCGCCCGGAT
>JBAZMT010000112.1:0-3246 GCA_041649615.1 Parcubacteria group bacterium | reverse complement strand
TTCGGGAAGTCCTGGCAAGCGCTGACGCCGGCCGAGGCCGACAAGTGCATCTCCATCGCCAAGGGTGCGCTGCAGCTTTTCCTTACGGGGCCGGCACCGACAACGCCTCCTGTGACTGTGACGCCTCCTGCGGGTATTACCCTGCCGCTTCCGGGCGGTGATGTGTGTTCGGACAAACCACATCTGGGCAACCCGCAGCCGGTGCCCGTCACGTCGGTGCCGGTCCCACCTCCTGTTCCGACCGTGGCCGAGCAGGAGCTGGACGACCAACGGCTCGTGCGCTTCCATGCAGTCACCGCCGAGGCCATTCGGCTCGGGTGGGACGCCGAGCAGCTCCAGACGTGGATCGAGAAGCGGTTCTCGAACGAGCTGACGCTGGGCGACCTCACCGACTCCGAGTTGCGGCTCGTCCGCAACGAGCTCGCGGCGATGCCCGCACAGCCTCCACCCGCGCCGCAGCCGGCGCCTGTCGCTGTCATCGAGGACACCCCTCCCTCGGTGAGCACCGCAGCGCAGGCGCCGGCTGCGGCCCCTCCACAGCCGGAGCCGGTCGGCTCGGTGACGATGGTGCAGATCGAGACGATGGGTGCGCTCGCCAAGCGGAACCGCGGCTGGACCTACCAGCAGGTCTGTGACTGGGTCTACTCGATCCTGGGCCGCGCCATCACCGACATCACCGCCGTCGAGGCCGACACGCTCCTCACCCAGCTCGGCGTGGTGCAGCCCCCCGTGGTCATCACGGCGCCAGCGCAGGTCGCGGAGCCGCCGACGAAGGATCAGCTCGCCGCGCTCCAGAAGGCCCAGGCGCGAGCCGGGTGGACGCCGGAGCAGGTGACCGGGCTCGCGGTCGAGATGTTCAAGCACGACCTCGCCGGGCTCGACCGCCAGCAGATGAAGCAGCTCATCCTGCAGGTCCTCGATGCCGGCGCCTCCTCGGACATCGTCATGCTCACGCCGCCCGAGCCGCTCGAAGCGGACTTCGACTCCATCATGCAGACCGTCTCCGAGCTGACGCAGCATCGGACCGACGGCATCGCTTCGTGGATGAAGACCGCCGACGAGCCGACGCTCCGCGAGTACGCCACCCGGTTCCCCGGCCAGGGCGACAGGTTCCATAACATCCGCGACCTCGACCGCCTCCGCGTCGAGGTGGCGCGGGTCACGCTCGAGGACGTGCAGGCGAAGATCGCCGCCGCGCAAGAGCCGGTGCCGCCGCCGGCTCTCACGCTCGAGGATGTCGTCGCCGCTGTGAAGTCGATCGCCGTCGTGAAGGTCGTCAAGTTTCACGCCCGTGATGCGGTGCCGGTCGCCTACGCTGTCTCGGGTCGCTGGTATCTCATCCGCGGCTGCATCGCGATGGCCTCGCCGCAACGTGACGAGAAGCAGCGCACGTTCGTCCTCGAGCACGGCACGCCGCTGGGTGTCGGGTTCTTCAAGGACGACGTAACGCCGCTGCTCGCCACTCCTTGCGACGTGGTCGATGGAGCGTCGAAGAACACGCCGCCCGAGGTTCAGCCGCCGCAGGTGGACGAGAATGGCAACACCGTCCCCGTGCAGGGGCGCGAGCTTGAGCTGCCCAAGAAGGTCGGAGAGGCCGCGAAGCCTACGGGCGTCGTGCCGGTCTGGTTCCTCGGCCACCACAAGCGCGCGAAGAAGGCCCAGGAGTTCTTCCAGTCGCTGTCCGCGCAGGGTGACTCCTTCGGGGTCGCGCTCTGTGGGAAGTCGCCGGAGACCGAGAAGCTCAAGGCCTTCACGTTCACCGGGTTCGACACCGGGGCCCCGGTGCCCGTCGAGACCAGCGCGAAGACCGTGGGCAGCGCCGTGTGGGACCACTTCGGTACGCTCGTGAAGGGACTGTGACATGGACGGCTGGCTGGCAGTAGTAGACACCGAGACGACGGGCCTTGACCCCGTGCAGCACGAGGTCATCGACACGCACGTCCTCTTGGTGGACCCGCAGCTCAACGTCCGGTATGAGGCCGGCGGGCGTTCTCCGCTGCTGCACCCGGAGAAGGCGAACCAACGAGCGTTGCAGGTGAACGGCTACAACGCTGCTGAGTGGGCGAAGACCGAGCGCCCGCTCATCGAGGTGCTCTACCCATGCTTCCAGCTCATCGAGCTGGCTGAGTGCTGGCTGGGCTCGAACCCGTCGTTTGACGTGCGTTTTCTCATCGCCGCCGGGCAGAGCATCGGACTCAGGCTACCGCACGCGAAGCGGCTTACCGATACGAAGGACGTCGCTGCCGCCATGGGTGTCTACGGCGTCTCTGAGAAGGGCTATCGCTCGCAGTCGCTTGGGGCGCTCGCGCGCCACTTCGGCATCCTGCTCGGTGGGATGCACGGAGCACGAGTAGACTGTTATGCCGCGCTCGAGGTTTACAAGCGCCTTATTATGGGAGCCAACCGATGAAAATCATCAACGCGAGTTTCGAGATTTTGCAGTTTCCCGAGAAGCCGCTCGAAGCAATCGAGCAAGCGGCGCGAACCTGCTACAAGTCCGAGGACAAAATCGAACCCGGTTCGGCAGAGCGCCTTGTGCGGTATCTTCTTGAGCGCGGGCATGAGGCGATGATCGAGCTCGGCGGCATGGCTGTCGTGAAGTTCATAGTCGACCGTGGCGTGACACACGAACTCGTGCGGCATCGGCTCTGCTCGTTTGCGCAGGAGTCGACTCGCTACTGTAACTACAGCAAGGGCAAGTTCGGCGAAGAGATCACGGTTATCAATCCTCGGTTCGGGGAGGCGCGACGAGGACACGCTCGTGTGAGTGATCTGTGGATCAGAGCGATGCACGATGCAGAGGCGAAGTATCTTCAACTCGTGCGGCGTGGGGTTCCTGCTGAGATCGCCAGGGGTGTGTTGCCACAGTCGCTCAAGGCCGAGATTGTGGTGGGCGCGAACCTACGCGAGTGGCGGCACATTTTCAAGCTCCGGACCTCGGGGCGGGCGCATCCGCAAATGCGCGAGGTCATGGTGCCTCTGCTCGCGGAGTTCAAGCAGCGCGTCCCGGTAGTGTTCGATGACATTGAGGTGTCGCTGTGACGTTGCAAGTACCGGCCGGTCTTCAGCAGATGGGCGCGGGGCAGCCGATGTTTCTCCGTATCGGGGTCTATGGTTACCCCGGCAGCGGAAAGTCGTGGGGCGCTATGACCTGGCCGGCGCCGCTCTTGATCAACCCGCTTGCCGAGGGAGGCCACAACACCGCGCGTCACCCTGACGGCAGCTTCATCGTGCAGCCGGTTGTCA
>JBAZMT010000111.1:0-3264 GCA_041649615.1 Parcubacteria group bacterium | reverse complement strand
AGAATCACCTTCAGCTTCGGCACATCATACTCTTCGATGAAGAACGGCTCTCTGACTGCGGCACTAAACTCTTGGGCAGACTCTAAGGCTAGGCGGACACGTTCCTTGGCATCAAGCGGCGGGTCAAGTGCCGCCGTTGCGTGTAACGACCCAAGGGCAAAAGGGCCACCACACCCGATGGCGTGATAGTCACGGTCTGGCTCAATCGCGCTGAAGTCCTGTTGGACGAGGAACATCCTTCCGCCGACTGAAACAAGCAATTCCCCGCCTGTCGCCATGTCGCGCTCGTCCAGTTGCTCAAGCCAGCCGTGCTCTTTCATCGATTCGCGCAGTGCAGCGGGGAACTCGCGGGCCATGAATCGTTCCAGCCTGTCCCATTCAGGCTCTGGCGGCTCAAAGCAATGCTCGACAATCTGCATCATGCGGAACGATCCAGCACAGCCGAAGACGTAGGGGCCGTTCGTGAACGACTTGCTCGTTCTGTACCGATGCTGGTCTAACGTGTCCTCTCTCGTTCCTGCGCTATCGGCCCCGAAGATCACTCGGTTGTCGCAGAGAAGCCCCACCACGCACGTCACTTCTCCACCTCCACGAAGATCCTGATTACGCCGTCGTTCATGCTGATTGCCGCAATCTTGTCACGCTTGTCTTTGAGCGGGATCACAAGGAACTCTCCGCTACTGGAATCGGTTGCTACCCAGTCACGGGAGCGGAGTACGTTGTAGTCTAGGTCAAGTACCTCGTGTTTCTTGCGGGGCATCAATCCCCCTAGATCGTTACGTGGACATCCTTTTTCCTGCCGTCAAGCCTAATGCGCGGACAGCCAACGGGCAGTGGACGCTTGGACTTGCGCTTCACATAGCCAGCATAGCCAAGCATAGACCCTGCCAGGACAACGTACCGCTTGTCCTCGCGCACATGGTTGTTGTAGGCATCGAAGATCAGCCGTTGCTGCTCAGACGCTGCCTTGCCGTGCGTGTGGCCGTAAATCACTACGTCTGAGTTCTCTACCACATCAGCCATCTTCTCGGCGGCATTGAGCCGTCCACCGTTTGTTCCGGCATTCGACCCGCCGTGGCCGAAGTGAATGATGTAAGCCGCTGGCTTCGCGTTCTCTTTCGATCCGACTCGCACCTTGAGGATGCCTTGGCCATCACGGAAGTACGGTACGCCAAGCGCCGTGGCAATGAGTTCTACTGGCTCAATGTCCGATTCCTTCGTCACGCGCCACTCATGATTCCCCGCAGTCAGGCCGTAAATCTTGTCACTGACAGGCTTCAACCGCTCGATCATGTCCTTTATCTGTTCGCCGGGAGATAGCTTTTGGTGGAACACGTCCCCGATACTTGACCGTGTAGCGCACTCTAAGAGGTCGCCAGGGAAGAGAAGCCGTGCCTGGGGTGTATCAAGCGCCCAGTCCATCCAGCTATCGAACAGGATCTCGTTGAACTCCTCCGCGCCGTTGTGCGTCTCGATCGGGACAAGGTAGATTTCCTCTAGGCTCGCGGGCTCATCAATCACGGCAATGTCAATGATGTCGCGGATTAGCTTAATCGTAGTGCCACTTGTCTTCAGATCCCCCTCCGATTCCGAGGACAGGTGGGAGGCGGACTAGCCGCCTCCCGTTGTCACGTCACTAGTCAGCCGCTACCGGAAGATCGAAGTGCAACTCAAGCCCGATCGCGGGAGCAAACGTACCCGTCGCCCCGATCTCAAGCTGTCCGTACACACCGACCATGCCCCAGAAGTGCTCGACACCGAGGATCAGCACCATGTCGCGGTACTGAAGGCCGAACTCGTCTAGGTAGAGTTCCAGTTTTGGCCCAACACGGACATCAGCCCAGCCGACACTCGGCGTCCACAGGGCAGAAACGGACCAGATGCCTTCCCATGTGAAGGCATCCTTGGCACCGATAATCGCCCAGGAATCGAAGTCCCAGCCGAAGCCGAACGACGCCGTAGCGCCCGCCGTGGGCTCAATGCCGAAGTTCAACAGCGGGCCACCAGCCCATGCAACCGCGCTCACGATACAGACCGCGAGCAGACTAAGAATCAGCCTCTTCATACAACACACTCCTTCACTTGCTAAGTTCGCTCACGAGCAGATCCGCAAGCGCCTCAAGCTGATCGGCGAAGACATCAACGAGGGAGTCGTCCCAAGTCGCGTCTGTACTCACCGCATAGGCTTGCATCTTCTCAAGGACGTTTTCGAGCGCGGACTTGACAGCCGCCTTCTTCTCTTCTACCGTTCCGTCACCCTTGATGGCCTTGCGGATCTTGAGATACCCAAAGCCAGCGGCGATGACGATGCTGATGATTGACCCAATGAGTTTCATCCTCACCCCCTTCTAGTCACATCCGTTGTTCGTGTACCAAATCCGCCACCCACGACTAGGCTCCTGCCCCGCTGGCGTGTACTCGTTACGTGCTTCGAGAAGGAACTTGTTGTGGTACTCGTAGTTATGGTCGCCAGGGTTCAGGCCGTCAGGCCCTTCCGTCCACTCGATGTCGTCTGGACAGGAGAGCGGCGCGGCACGAGGCGCAAGCGGAAGCTTGGGTGTATCGAGGTCGTAGTAGTTCATGAACACCGACAGCACGTAGTTTTCCACTTCGTCGGCTGGCAGCGCGACCCACTCGCCCCATACGCCCTGGTCCCCAAGCGGCTTACGGAAGTCAAAGACGCCGATAGGGTTGCCGTCAGCGTCCCAGGCGAACAGGCGGACCTCAGTCGTGCCAGCGCCAGGAACAACGCCAGTTTGATACTGATAGACGCCCGTACCGGCGTCACACCCGATCTCTCGATGGTCTACCTGGAAGTGGATGGTCTCTTCCTCATCTACAATCCAGCCATTCCACCAGAATGGGACGTAGACCACAGGCTGTTCGCATGTGATCGTGACCTGTGCTGTGTCTCTATTCCCACCTTGAGAAGCAATGACGGTGTAGGTTCCAATCGTGGTGTACTCATGTGTCACTGTTACGGCTACGCCACGATCCAGCTTGTACTGCTCCCTCTCACCGTCTCCAAAGTCAACAAGAACACTACCGACTCCGGCCAGCGTCCAGGTTGCGGTCGCCGATCCGACAGTCGTATCAATCTCAACGCTCTGTGTGAGCGGAGTGAGCGTGGGCGCGACGGCCCACCAGTTACAGCCGCCAAGCGCGGTTAGCGCCAGAGCGACTGCAAGAAACACGAGGAGTCGCTTCTTCATCTAGCCTCCTCAAAACAGAAACGGGGCAAGAAGCGGTTCCTTGCGCCCGTTT
>JBAZMT010000110.1:0-3265 GCA_041649615.1 Parcubacteria group bacterium | reverse complement strand
CTGAAGTGATCTTCCTCGGCAAGCTCTACCGGTTGGATCCCTATGGGCAACCAGCCGTGGAGATCGGAAAGAAAATCACGAAAGACATCCTCTCGAAGGGCAAAACGGAAGAATGAAATACGTCTTTACCCGTGACACGGAGCACGGCGTGCGTTATCCTTTCTCTACTCAATTCCGTCCCCCACTCTGCATGTCCCAAGCAGTCACTGACTCCAGTTTCGAAACCGAAGTACTCAAGTCCCCCGTTCCCGTGCTCGTGGATTTCTGGGCGCCGTGGTGCGGACCGTGCAAGATGATGGGACCGATCGTGGATGAGCTTGCTGCGGAGTACGAAGGCAAAGCCAAAATCGTGAAAGTGAACGTGGACGAGAATCCGGAGACGCCCGGCAAGTTCAATATCATGAGCATCCCCACCTTCATCATCTTCAAGGACGGCCAACCCGTGTCCTCGTTCATCGGCGCCAAGCCCAAGGAGAGCGTGAAGCAGGAACTGGATCGTGCCATTGCCTAACCTGTCGAGCTTCCTCGCCCTCATCGGCATTGCAGGCTCCATCGCACTCATTGTCTATCGCGAGCGCGTAGGGGAAATGCTCGGCGCTGCAGACTGGATGGACTACGTCGGCGGCGTCTACAACCTGGTCATCCTCACCGCCGTCTTCATCTTCTTCTTCTCTGTGGCGACGCTCACGGGGACGCTCGACTTCTTCCTCACGCCCATCCGCATGCTGCTGCCACAGGCACAGCCAGACACCATGTTGGACATGCCATGAATACGCAATGTCGGATTGCCGACAGTAGCGTACAACTTCGTCGAAGTCGGATCACAGAGCTTACGGAATATTCCAACTGCTCCAACTTTTTTTGGGAAATGCAGGACAACTTATTGCTTCCGAATATCCTTACCAAAAGGAATTTTGCCCAATAATTTTATGAGCTTGCGCCATAAGTTTCCTTGAGCAATCCAAGCGAATATGAGTGCATAAGCTATCGCGCTAACAATGATCATAATACCGATGCGCCCATACAACGATGGACACCATGAAGGTGCTCCTGGTCCATTCATAAATGACCCAAGCCAACAATTCGATAAAAAAGGAAAAGTGATAATGAATCCAGGGAGAACAAATAAGGAACGTACCAAATATTCAACCTGTCTCACTCCTAGGGAGAACCAGTCAACGAAGAGAAAACTTACAGCCAACAGCGAGACGTAAAGAGTCAAACTCTTCAAAAAATTGATCCAGAATGTACCTAACTTGAGCATATTCAGAATTTACTCCTGACAGGAACGGAGCGAAACGTGGAAAAAGTGCGATTGAGTTTGAAGCACGCTTGCTCGACTGAAAAAGTTTGAGATGATAATTATTGGTGGAGCACTTCAGTCTGACAGCGGCCAGTGTAGCAATTTTCGGGGTCTTTGGGAGCCCCTTTCATAAGGTGGCGCCGACCTCTCGGGTCGGGAGTATGCACAGATACAAGGATTTGATTTACTTTAAGGTGGAGTATAGTACTCCACACTATGGTAAGAATAATATTATCAATGACGGAAGCTGATATCCCGCGGGGACTTCGAACTCCGAAGACGCGCGGATCAGAGGAAGAGCTTCAGAGAAGAATCGAATTAACAAATCGAAATACGCAGCACATTCAAGAGTGCAGGAGACAATTGTCAGATGTATTAACAGGAATAGATGATCGATCAATCATTGAGTGTCCGAATGTGGGTACAATCATTATTGACGGAATTTCTAACGAGCAAAGAGATCGAATAGTTCGTGTCGGCAAAGAAAGGAGGTTGATTCGAGGCTCAATGGATGATGTTCCTACTGAACTCATTGAATGACATGAGCGAGTTGGCGGGTCGGTTTGGACGCGCACGTAATGGTGGGCAAAACTGCACGACGTTCGAACTGCCCGTCTTCGTTCTCACTTTTGTTCGAATTACGCCGTGGCATCCGGCTTTGGCTTATTGCAGAGCAATCTCGGCGTAATCTCGGCTACGAAGCAGCCGGACGAAGCCGGATGGTGGAGCTGAGGGGATTCGAACCCCTGACCCCCTGCTTGCAAAGCAGGTGCTCTACCAACTGAGCTACAGCCCCAGACCGCCGCCTATGCTACAGGAAGCCGCCATCTTCTCCAGCATTGTTTCGCACAATCACCCAAACGCACTGAAGAACGTTTCTGATGCCCGAAGTTTTGACTTAGATGAAGGCCCATTCGGCACGAACAGGCATATCATTTCAATCTTTTCTTTGACGGAAACCGCACAATGCCTATCATGGGCCTCTCTATGAAATCCCGCCGCTCTCCCACCTCTCCCATCGATGCCAAGCTCCCCGAGATCGACGGGGTACTCACGCATGTGAATGGACCACTGGGAGGTCTCTACCACCGGATGCTTGCCTGCACTGCCAGGCCCGCCAGTCATCGCGTACTGACAGCCGATGCCTACCACACAATACTCAACCAGCAACTCGATCAGCTCCGCACGGAGCATGCGCAGAAATTGGTTCGTGACGGACACTACCATCGCGGCGAATTCATCGCGGCACAAGTGGCGGCCAACAAAGTACGCAAGGCGATTAGTGCGATCATCCCACCCACGCCTTCTCATCAATCCACGCCTGCAGTGGATGAGTGATGCATGCGTCTCCGCTCCGTGGAAAAATGCCTCACAGCGGCAAATGGATAGCATATTGTGCTGTTGAATTCGTTTTTGTAAAGAATACACTGCGCGTATGAATCAAGGCGTCTCCGCAGAGACCTATCAAGCGGCCATCGAAGCACTGGCGGATTTGGAGCTTGATAACCCGATCTGTACGGTCTACCAACAGGTCACAGACGGAATCGACCAATTACGGCAACGATTGAGTGCCACGTATCCAGAGATCGAAGGGGGTGGAGCGCCACTGCTGCAGCTGTCTAAAGCATATCATCTCATCGCCGGCGACAATGACGACCCAGAACGTTCGAAAGAAGCGCATGGTCTATTGCAGAGCATCCCTCCCGTACAACGTGATGCCATTCAACAAACAGTGGAAACGCAACTGCAGACGATTGTGCAGCGCGCTTTCGCATCTTCTCTGAGCGCCGAAGATGCTCAGCGACTCATCCAAAAAATGACATCAAAGAACAGAGCGGCAGAACATGCCGCCGTGGAAAAGGCAGCCTGATGCTCAGGTCAATACCTTCTCGAGCGCACGCTGATCGATGGCTGAGCGCAATTCCAAGCCGATCCTTTCCCCCACACTCATGCTCTCACCGT
>JBAZMT010000109.1:0-3324 GCA_041649615.1 Parcubacteria group bacterium | reverse complement strand
ACGCCTCGTTCGTCGCTACAACAGTTGCCCGTGCAGCCAAACGCGTCGCCTTGCGCTGGGCGATGCGCGATTGTACGCGCGCAAGCCATGTCTGACTTGAGACGCTGGAAGTGGAGGAGGATCTTGCGCTCCTCTGCGGTGCCGCATCCACGATGGTGTTCACCGGCGCGTAGCTGGCTTGCACGTACAGGAGCGGATTCACCGTGAACGCTGTACCACGGTCCACGTGGAATCCCCGATTGATCGCTTCGGTCGTGGAGTATCCGGCTGAGCGCAGTTCCTCGGTCGTGAATGGCCAGTACGGATGCCACGGCGCGTCACTACGGTCGATCTGGAAGTGCAGGTGCGGACCGGTGGCGTCGCCCGTCATGCCCGAGAGGGCGATCTGCTCCCCTTTCTCAATGATGTCACCCGGCTGCACGAACATGGTGCTCAAGTGCGCGTAGTTGCTGAAGAGCACGGTGGTCTGGGCGGGATTCGCGGGATCGGGGATATTCGGATGGCGGATGACAATGGTATTGCCGAATCCGGTTGCCGTCTTCACTTCACTCACGATACCGCTCGCAATGGCGCGGATGGGCGTACCGATGGGCACGCGGATATCCACGGCCGGATGGCTCCCCGAGTTCTCGCTGCCCGTCGTGTAAGAGCCCATGTAGCTGACGGAGTAGATTGCGCGAGCGGTTTCTTTCTGCAGGGAAGATGAATAGGCGGGGAGCGGAATGAGAAGATCGGCGGGTACCGCGCGGAAGGTGTGCTCCTGAGGATTGCCTCCGTAGCGGCTCCAGCGCACATAATCGGGGACGAGTGCGATCGGCGTGACTGTGCCCGTGTAGACGATCAGGCTATCATCGTCACGTCCCATCACTGACTTCCAGAATACCTGCCACCCATGCTGTCCGATCATGTTTCCGGTCACAAATGCCAAAACGGAGAGCACGGCCACCCAGAACGAGGTGCGCTGTGCAAGGTAGTGGAATGCGTGCGGCTCCACGGTTCGATGCAGCGGAGTGGCACGAAAGCCGAGCGTTTTTCTCGAGACGAGAGAGGTCATAAGGTGTCTGTTTTTGTCTGTGTCTATAATAGCATTTTGCTATAATTTCGTCAATGGTCGATTCTACCCATCTTTGGCTTCCAGACGCCAAGACTACTCGGTTGGACGGTGCATCTCTCGTTGACACGCTCTACCGTTTCCCGGTGACGATTCTGCTCACGGGAAGTCTGGGCAGCGGCAAGACCACATTCCTGCAGGGCTTTGGCGAGGCACTCGGTATCACCCAGAAGCTCACGAGTCCCACGTATGCTCTGGAACAGCGCTACAAGACACAGCACCACGGGGAGTTGCTGCACATCGATCTCTACCGTCTGACGCCGAAAGAAGCTCTGCATCTAGTGAGTGCATCAGAGCAGCATCGTGGCATTCGCTGCATCGAATGGGCGGACCGCCTCCCGCCCGATGGCAGGGATGACGGGGACATCTCAGTCGCGCTCGAAGAAGGACCGAACGGAGAAGGCCGGATGCTGCAGGTCTCGTTTGATGATATCGCCCTGCCGTCCCTGGATCAGGTGAGTGCATGGCGGGAGGAATTCCACCTCCCCCATCTGATCGGTCGTCACTGCGACCAGGTGGCGCAGACGGCGGTACGGCTCGCGGAGGCGTACCAGCAGCGCGGCTGCATCGTCCGGCTGGGGGCGCTGCGCGCGGCGGGGTGGGTGCACGATTTGCTGCGCTTCGTCGATTTCCACCGGGGTGCGGGACACATCGCGGGGGAAAGCAACCCGCTTCACGAGCGTACGTGGGCGGAGGTGAAAGCGCAGTATCCGGGCCTCAGGCACGAGGCCGCGGCCGCGCAGTTTCTGACCGGGCAAGGATACCCCGAACTGGGGGAGATTGTACGGGTGCACGGACTGACCCTCATCCGCTCCGCATCGCAAGGAGCTTCGGAAGGGCAGGCGCTCGCGGGGAGCCGGCGCGTGACGATCGAGCAGAAACTCCTCTACTATGCTGACAAGCGCGTGAAAATCGACGAAGTGGTGAGCCTCGAGGAGCGCCTGCGCGACTTCACAGAACGCTACAGTCGGAACGGGTACCTGGCGGAATCCGACGCCTGGTATCAGGAAGCGCGCAAGACCGAGCGTGATCTCTTCCCTACCGGAGTGCCTTTCTGAGATACTGCCACCTATGACCACCATCTCTCCTTTTCTTCTCAGCATGCTGAGCGTGCTCTTCGTAAGCCTCGTCTCGCTTGCAGGGATCACCTTGTTTGCGCTGCAAGAGCGGCTCATCCGCCAATCCCTCTTACTGCTCGTGGGCTTCTCTGCAGGGGCACTGCTGGGCGATGTGTTCCTCCACATTTTTCCGGAAATACTCGCGGAACCCTCCTCCGTGTTTCCCCCTTTGCTTCTGGTTCTCGCGGGCATTCTGCTCTCCTTCGTTATCGAAAAGGTCGTGCACTGGCGCCACTGCCATTGCTCCGCCCTCCCCAGAGACTCCATGCACGTGCATCCCGTGGGCATTATGAACCTGATCGGTGATGGGATTCATAATTTCATTGACGGTGCTCTCATTGCCGGAAGCTACCTCATCGACGCACAGATAGGCGTCGCCACCACCGTCGCCGTCATCCTTCACGAGATCCCGCAGGAAATTGGTGATTTTGCGATCCTGCTCTTCAGTGGGTTCTCTGTTCGCAGAGCCATGTTCTTCAATCTTCTCTCAGCGTGCGTCGCGTTTATCGGAGCGATCGCGATCTTCGCCGCGACGACGACTGTTCCTGCCTTGGCGAGCTTTCTTCTACCGATTGCGGCGGGGAATTTCCTGTACATCGCCGGAGCGGATCTGATGCCGGAGCTCCATAAGGAAACGCGTCTCTCCCGAGCCGTGTTGCAGTTACTCGTCATTCTCTGTGGTATTGGTGTGATGCAGCTGCTGACACTTCTGGAATGACGACATGCGGTGACCCTGTTGCTCAGATCCGCCAGGGGATCAGTTCACGCGCAAGTGTTTCGGAAAAGGTAGAAGCTGAGATACCCAGAACGGCCGGTGCCGTACACAGCAGAACCAGTGTGGCGACCAGAAGAAAGATGATCAGGCGCTCACCGGCTACCAGCGCTTTCCCCAATTGCTCATGGAGCGAGCGCATGTGTTCGCCGATGTTGAGGAGGACCGAGAGGAAGCGGTGCAGGATTTCGAATTTGGGCAGAAAGACGCCGATGAACCGCGCAACAGTCAGATCAGCGCGCACGACGCCGCTCATGGCAATGATGCCGGCGCTATGGTGCAGGTAGACGGAGAGTGTGAGTGCGGTAAAGAACAGCAGTAGA
>JBAZMT010000108.1:0-3325 GCA_041649615.1 Parcubacteria group bacterium | reverse complement strand
GAACTCCTGCGCTTCACAAAGACTGGTCAGGTCTAAGCCCCGTGTGAGGTTACATGGCCGATTACGGCGGTGCCGTACTTCCACTTAGCATTGATGATAGTGCGCTGAAGCGGTCCCTTACGGGGACGCTCAGTTCATTCAAGGCTTTCGGCAGCCAGGTAGACGGTGTAATGGCGAATCTTGGCCGGTTCACCATTGCCGCCACGGGGCTCTATGCCTTGAAGAAGGCGTTTGATGCGACGACCGGCGCGGCCCTGAGCTTCAACCAACAGTTGAAGGCGACATGGGCCGTTGCCGGTGATCTGTCTCGGGGCGAGTTGCGTGCCTTGGGTGGGGAAGTCCGCTCGCTCGCTCGTCAGTTCAACATGACGGCGACCGAGGCCCAGCACGCGATGTACGAGATCAACCAGAGCGTGTTCTACGGGGCAGACGCTCTCGTGATCTTGAAAGAGTCTGCCAAGGGCGCAGCGGCGGGCATGACGGATGTCTACACGGTCGCTGACATGATGACGACCGTGCTGAACGCATATGGCATGGCGGCTACAGAATCTGCTCATGTCAATGATGTCCTGTTTCAAACTGTTCTATACGGCAAAATAGAAATGAACGAGTTGGCGTCTGAGTTTGGCCGACTCGCTGGCGTTGCGGCCCCGGTTGGGGCGAGCCTAGAAGAAGTCTCTGCCGCTATCGCTACGCTGACCCGTCTTGGTATCGACACAGACACGGCAGTCACGGCTATTCGTCAGTCGCTGTTCCAGATTCTGCGTCCGTCGAAGGCGCTCAAGACGGCCATCACCTCGCTTGGTTATTCGACCGGGCGCTCGATGGTCGAAACGCTGGGCTTTGCGAAGTCGCTGCAGGCTCTCGTTGACTATGGCGAGTCGGCTGGGGTGGAGATGGAGACGCTGTTCTCCAACATCCGTGCTGTGCTTGCCATTTTGCCTTTGACCTCGACGGCGGCGAGTGAATACGCGGACGACTTGCAGCGTGTCGGGAACTCGGCAGGGGCAGCCGACACAGCATTCAAGAAGATCACATCGTCGTGGCTGTATCAGATTCAGAAACTGAAGGTCATTCTGAACGACCTTGCCGTCTCAATCGGCCAACTCCTTGTCCCAGCAATCAGCGGATTCCTGAAGACGGTGCAGGCGCTCTTGACCCCGCTGGCTCACGTAGCAGAGTTCCTGGGGCAGATTGGCGGGCAGCAGCTTGTAGGCCTCGTCACGGTGCTTGGAACGGCTACGCTTGCGGTAGTAGGGCTTGTCAAAGCTTTCAAGACACTCCTGGCCATGAATGTCAGCCAGCTTGTCACACAGATTGGCAAGATCAGTGCATCACTTTCAGTAATGATGGCGAGCATGGCAGGAACAATGGGACTGCCATATGCGCTGCGTGGTTTGTTCGCTCCTCTAGTTGGTCTCGGCGCTCTTGGCATTGGCGCTGCCATCAAAGGGCTAACGGTCGATCTTCCCATCTATCTCGACCCCAAGGTAACTGGGATCGAGAGGGCCAAAGCAAAGCTGAAGACTGCGCTGGAAACCGGGCTTGGATCTTCCCTCGGCGGAGCCATCTTTGCCAAGATGCTTGGGGCGACATTCGGAAGAGCCGTTGCTGCCGGGATCGGTGTCGGCCTCTTCACTGCCACGATTGGCATCTACATCGCCGCCGAGATTGTCAAAGGGAAGCAGGCCGCAGAGGAAGCCGCCGCGGCTCTAGCGGCTGCGTTCACTATTCCCAAGAGCAAAGAAGAGATTGAAAAAGAGCGCACGAAGGCCGCAGTCGAACAAATCAACATCCGAGAACTCCTGCCCTTCAAGATTGCTGACAGCATCAGAGAAGCGTCAAAGGGCTGGGAGCAGAGTTCGATCCTCGCCGTTGTCGAAGACCTCATCGAGGCTAACGAGTACCTGAGTTCGTTCAAGGGGAAAGAGCGCAACTTCCTGGTTCAACAGCTCTACGGCATCGTGGACGCGATGTACGAGACCGAAGTCACGGTAGATGACTTCGGTAATCGCATTCGGAAGCTGCGCACAGACTTCGAGGATGCAGCAACTTCTCCTGATACTCTCTCTACTGCCATTGACGACTTTGCCAACCAGTACCGCGCCCTCGCCAAGCTGAGTGGCGCACCAGCCATTGTGAAGGATGTAGCCAGCGAGATTGACATGGCTCGCTACAGCTTCACGCGCATGTGGGACCAGTTGAAGGCTGGGAACCTCACAGGCGAAGAGGCGACGAAGAAGTGGGAAGAGATCAACGCCGTCGTCGATTACTGGGCCGACAAGGCAGAGATTGCCGAAGCTGCTGGCTGGAAGAGCGCCGTTGCCATTCGTGCCTTTTCTGACGAACTCAACGCCTTTGTTGAAGTAGCGGACGCGACATGGGCCAGTCAGATTGCCGGTCTGGCGACGAAGTTCAAGACCGGGACGATGGAGGAGCAGATCGCAGCCCAGCAGGGTCTCGAATCTCTTGGTAAGTCCCTGCTTGAGCTTGCGGAGAATCCGTCCTACTCCAAATTCAAAGAGGCGCTGCTCGCTCTAGTTACTGACATCGAGGACGTTGGTATTCGTCTCGGCGATGTTGCCAACCCGCTTGCCGAAGCATGGAAGACTCTGAGTGCGGAGTTCTCTACCGGGCAGATTGACCTTGACACGTTCATTACCAAGCTGAGAGAGTCGGCACTCACCCAGACCGATTTCAAGTCGGCAGTCATTTACTTCTACCAGAAGATGAATGAGCTGTCGGGCGAGATGGATGAGGGGGTCAGCGCCCAACAGTTTTTCCAGGTTGCGCTCAATCTGTCTGAGGACAATGCACGTGCGCTCGCTTCGGCTTTCAGTAGTGCAGAGAGTGCGGTCGAGTCCTTCGCCAACAAACTTTCCTCAGTCAACATTAGCGGCTTTGTCTCTGGGATCAACAGCCTTTTGGCGACGATCGGCAAGAGCATTACTGCTGCAAGAGACGTTGGCGATATCGAAGGCATCCTCGCAGGGTATGAGGCTATCGCCGGAACCGGCGACATGAAGGAGCGCCTAGAGCGCGTCTTCAATACCCAGTGGGCTGTCGAGTCGATGACGCAGGAGCAGTACGACAAGCTGCGTACATTCTACGCCGGGATTGGCGACTACACGCTTGGCAAGACGAACGCCGAGTTGCAGGATGAGGCCAACCGCCAAGCCGAAGAGGCCGCCAGTGCTGCGACGAGTGCCAGCGAAGACGCTTGCCAGGCGGCAGAGGATGCGGTACGTGCCCAGGAAGAAGCCTTCCGGGCAATGTTCGATACGCCTATCGTCCGGGCTCTCCGTAGCGGTGACTTCACTGGGGC
>JBAZMT010000107.1:0-3349 GCA_041649615.1 Parcubacteria group bacterium | reverse complement strand
CCCGCACAAAGGCGAGGATGGTGTTCTTGAATGTCACACTTGTTGTGTGTTTGCTCGCACCACTAGCGTTCCTCACACAATCGATTCCAGAACGCCCCCAAGGGATAAGCAGGACAGGTGTCCTGCTTATCCCGTTACGGCAGCAGGGGTTGTTGTCCGAGATTGAGGCACGCGGCGGCTTCGATCTCGTACTAAGGCGAGCCGTCCAACTTCTGATTCGATTCCACAACTGCCGATTTCACGGACACGGACTCATGCGCCCCCACGCTGATACGGAAACGCTCCTGATAGCTATCTTCGGAAAGAGCCATGTTCTCTGGCCTGAACGCAACCAGAATTGTCACTACTGCAACCACCGACAAGAACATGGCTACGCCAAGGCAAATGACAGCGCCCCGAAAGTCGGACGGACCCAACCCGAGTGCAGCCACGAGGAATGACTCGACGATGAGCAGCGCAAGAACGTAGAATCCCAATGGTCGGTTGATCGCCTCCACCATCCCCGCTCTGCTGTTCGGCTTCTTCTTCATCGCCACCCCTAGAGGATACCACACTGCGTCATGGCAGCCTCTGGGTAGTCAACAGGTAGAGCAGGGACAAGCTATACTCACGCGAAGGACATGTCACTGACAGAAGAGCAGAAGCAGAAGTTCACGGAGTGGCTGAATAGCCATTCGAATCGCTCTTCGTGCCCGTTCTGCGGTCACAACGACTGGCATCTAGGGAACATGATCGCCTCACCAGAATTCGCAGACGGCAATGTCAGGCTTGGCGGACAGGTCATACCTCAGTTCCAGCTCATATGCGGGTACTGCGCCTACGTACACCACTTTGCAGCCGTGCCGATACTCAAGGACTCGGGTAGCGCAAGGCAAAATGCAGCAGAGAGCACTAGCGAGTGAGCAGTAACGTTACTGCTTACTAGAAGCCAAGGTGGTACGATGAAGAAGATAGACGTTGACCACGAATGCGATCAATTAGCCCGCGAGCAGCATCAGTCCACCGCAGTGGCCTGTAGCTCCTAACCCACAAAGTCGATGCTCTCGATGTCTAGTTAGCTATGACGCGGGCGACCGCACCGCTAGTTCGCTCGCGATAGGCAAGGACAACTCTCGTCTTGACCAAGACCCCCCTCCTCTTGACTAGTTTGATAGTTAGTTATAGAATACTCCTGAGGTGACCCGCATGGACAAGATCACAAGCCTGGTCGAAGCACGAAGGCAGTTCGCTACGCAAGAATCCTGCGAGCAGTACCTCGCCTCGCACCGCTGGCCGGACGGCGTGACTTGCCCCCGCTGTGGCTCGAAGCGCGTCACTTACATGGAATCCAGGCACCAATGGCAGTGTGAGTGCCGCTACCAGTTCTCCGTTACGTCGGGAACCGTCTTCCACAAGACCCACATGGACCTGCCCCGCTGGCTCATGGCCGTCTGGTTGGTCTGCCACTCCCCAAAGGGCGTCTCGTCCAAGCAGATCCAGCGCGAGCTAGGATGCACCTACAAGACAGCCTGGTACATGACCCGCCGCATTCGCCTCGCTATCCAGAACAACCTCGTTGGAATGCGCATCGAGGGCCGTGTGGAGATCGACGAGGCTGTTATCAAAGCCGACGGCGGAAGAGCCACGGGCAACGTCACCTACAACGCGAAGGACGTTCTCGGCATGGCCTCGCGCACCTACGGCACACTGCGCATGATCGTCCTTGAGCGCCTAGCCAAGGAAGAGATCCAGCGCGTCTGCACCACGAATCTCGGCAAGGTCAAGGCGTTCTACACCGACGCCGCACACCGGTTCGATTTCCTGAGAGAGCAAGCGCCCCGCTACAGCGTCACCCATGGATGGTACGGACACAGCGAGTACGCACGCGGCAACGTCCACGTCAACCGCGTCGAGAACGCTTGGGGCCTCTTCAAGCGCGGGCTCATGGGCGTCTACCATCACGTCAACGCCAAGTACCTTCAAGAATACCTTGACGAGTTCGCGTTCCGACAGTCGAACCTCAAGGATCAAGAGGCGCTAGTCGGGATGGTCTTCGCTAGCTGCTAGGATTGTCGCGAGCGTATCTGCGCAATGACCATTTCAGAGATGCCGCGAACGAGAGGAGAGACAATCGCGGCTACATACTGCAGAGACACCCCGCCCACAATTGCGATGATGATTGAGCGATCCAGGGAGAAGCCCCACAGGCGGAATCCAGACAAGATGATTATCCCTATGGACGAAATCGACATGAACCATAGAGCTTTGACAACGGACTTCAACACACCAACGAGTTCTTCGGGAGCCGTTGTTCTTACCCTGTTCTCCCGCACCAAGGGAGTAGCAGAGACAGACGCGCTCGTTCCAATCCTGGTCTGTAGGGTCTTGTGGTGAGTAGTTCCCTGACTGTCACTCGCCATATTGATCCTTGAGGTCGACCAGCAATTCGTTTGCCTGCGTTCCTTCAGGAATCTCCCTCATGGCGATGATCCTGTTCCCTTCACGTCTATTCTTCACCACCCATTCAAGAGCGGACAATGCTATGTCCACAAGTTCTGCTGGGCTGGCGCTTCCTGTAGCCCCAGCAAGCTCTTCGATGGAATGGCGGTCTTGGAGATAGAGACTGATCGTCCTTGGGAACTTCTCTGGACCAGTTGGACCAGTCGGCTCGCCCGTCAGCATGAGTCCCCTCCATACCGCAGTAGTTGCCTTCAGTATACAGAACAGACAACGGTACCACGGGGACGCTTTTGGATTGCGTCCAGAAGCCCCCATTTCGGGATTCTCATCAATCGGCTTGCTGCCGTAAGGGGATAAGCGAGACAGGTGTCCTCCACTATCCACTTCACTTCTCTGCCACTTCATGCTAGACTCGCGCCATGAGAGCTAAGAAAACCATCGCGTGTGCCATTCTTCTGCTACTGTCCTCCCCCGCCCTCGCAGACTGGACTGACGTGCCCGCCAACCTACAATGCACCCTGTTCCTCTACGACTACACCGGAAGCGTTGACGCAAGTGTCGCTATTGGCCCTTGGACATGGGAAATGGTAGGACCGCTCTTCAGCCGCATCCTCTCTCCGACTGACGCCGCAGAGGTATTCCGCCTCATCATCATCGCCGCAGCTCCCAAGTTCGGCCCAGATGCCCGCTTCCTCTACATGCGAGTCAGGGCATGGCCTGGGCACGAAGGCCGCGCCTACTGGTTTCCGTGGAACCTCGTCTTTGTTCAGAACGTAAGACAGTACACAGTGACAACGAACAACATGCTCTCGGGCTTCAAGGGTTTGTTCAGCGGACGTGTCTACACTGAGCTGGACGGCTTCGTTCGCGTTCCCGATGGTATCAACTACTCGTATCCGTTTGACATCTG
>JBAZMT010000106.1:0-3420 GCA_041649615.1 Parcubacteria group bacterium | reverse complement strand
CGAGCTGTGCCGCGCCCGCGCCAAGCTGCTCGACAGGAAGCTGCCGAAGCCGAAAGCGATAGGGAGCAACCATGACTGAGCCTATCGGCGCCGAGCGGTTCAAGCGGCTCACAGCACAGATCTTCAATATGCTGCGCCGCCCGAGGCCGCATTACGAGCTGTTCACGGACCGAGAGACGATGGCGCCGTGGTTCGCACTGATCTTGTTCCCAACAAAAAAAGACTGGGACGCATACGATTTGTGTAGAACACTGAAACGCTTTCTGCTAGACCTTGGAGCTACAGCAGAACGGCTTGGTGACCCGCGCTTCAAGCGCATGACTGACGGCATGGTGTCAATGATTGACGCCGCGCTTTTGACAGAACCCAAGTATGGAGACGAGTACGATGGAAAACTCCAGAGCCTCTGATGATCGTGACATCGTTCGCATCGAAGACGGGTTCGCCCCCGTCGAGGTGATCCTGAAGCAGGCCGGGCTCGATGCCGGCGGCGGGCCCACCTTCTGGGGTTCCTCCTTCTACAACCGCGTCAAGAAGTGCCTCTACCTCGCGCTCATGACCCGGCTCTTGGGGTTCGAGCCGGCGCGGACGCAGGCTCTCGTCGTGGGCATCCTCTTCCACGCCGCGATGGCGTTCTGGTACAGGACCCGCGACCGCTCGCAGGCGCTTCGCGTCTGCCAAGTCGTGCAGGACTGGACTCGGAAGCAGCTCGCCGACGCGCAGGAGCGCGGCGCGACCGCCACTTGGCCGCAGGAGCTTCACGGGTTCGCCCAGGCCGCGCAGAACCTCGTCATCGCCTACATCGCTGGCTACGTGCAGGCGCCGCAGGGGCAGCACATCACTATCGAGGCCGTCAAGGTCATGGACCCGCCGCAAGAAGACATCCTCTTCGTCGAGAAAGACATCTACGCGCTGCCGCCGCAGGGCGATTTTCCGGTCTCGGTACGTTATGACGTCGTCTTCCGTGTCATCGACCCCGTTGATGGCGCCGTCTGCGTCGTCCTCCCGGACCACAAGACCACGCGCAACGCCTCGCCGGAGTGGGAGGAGGCCTGGTGGCAGGATGACCAGATGATGGCGCTCTTCTACGTGTGGCAGACCGTCATGGAGCCGCTGGGCTGGCCGCCGGCTCGGGCCGTCATGGTCAACACGATCGAGAAGCCCAAGGGACGAAACGACGCGCCCGCATTCCGCCGCCTCATCCTCCCCATCCGGCCCGACCGCATGGAGGTGTGGAAGCAGCAAATGCGCTACCACCACGCCCAGTTCGCGAAGTTCGAGGCCGAGGTTGAGAAGGCACGCGCCGCTGGTCTCCGCGAAATCGATTGGCGCACGGTGCCGCAGAACTGGGGCTCCTGCTTCGGAATGCGCTACTCGATCTGCTCGCAGCTTCGCCACTGCCTCGGGCTCCGCGACATGAGCGTCTACTCGAAGGTCGAGACGCCGCATCCGACGCTCGAGCAGACGACGTGGTGGGGGCAGTTCTGCAAGCAGTTCAACCAGTCGCTCGACACCGAGCCGCAGAAGATCTTCGGGAAGTCCTGGCAAGCGCTGACGCCGGCCGAGGCCGACAAGTGCATCTCTATCGCCAAGGGCGCGCTGCAGCTTTTCCTTACGGGGCCGACACCGACAACGCCTCCTGTGACCGTGACGCCTCCTGCGGGTATTACCCTGCTGCCTCCGGGCGGTGATGTGTGTTCGGACAAACCACATCTGGGCAACCCGCAGCCGGTGCCCGTCACGTCGGTGCCGGTCCCACCTCCTGTTCCGACAGTGGCCGAGCAGGAGCTGGATGACCAGCGGCTCGTGCGCTTCCAGGCGGTCACCTCCGAGGCTCGCCGGCTCGGGTGGGACGCAGAGCAGCTTCAGACGTGGATCGAGAAGCGGTTCTCGAATGAGCTGACGCTGGGCGACCTCACCGACTCCGAGCTGCGGCTCGTGCGCAACGAGCTCGCCGCGATGCCCGCACTGCCTCCACTCGCGCCGCAGCCGGCGCCTGCCGCTGTCGCCGGGGACACCCCTCCCTCGGTGAGCACCGCCGCGCAGGCGCCGGCTGCGGACCCTCCGCGGCCAGAGCCCATCAACTCGGTGACGATGTTTCAGATCGAGAAGATGGGCGAGCTCGCCAAGCGGAATCGAGGCTGGAACTACGAGCAGGTCTGCGCGTGGATCTACTCGCTCACAGGTCGTGCCATCACCGACATCACCGCCGCCGAGGCTGACGGGTTTCTCACCCAGCTCGGCGAGCCACATCCGCCCGTGGTCATCACGGCGCCAGCGCAGGTCTTCGAGTCACCGACGAAGGATCAGATCGAGGCGCTCCAGAAAGCGCAGCAGCGAGCTGGGTGGACGTCGGAGCAAGTGACGGCGCTCGCTGTCGAGATGTTTCAGCGAGACCTCGCCGGGCTCAACCGCCAGCAGATGAAGCAGCTCATCCTTCAGGTTCTCGACGTTGGCGCCTCTTCAGACATCGTCATGCTCACGCCGCCCGAGCCGCTGGAGGCTGACTTCGACGCCATCATGAAAACCGTCGCCGATCTGACGGCGCATCGGACCGACGGCATCGCGGCGTGGATGAAGACCGCTGCCGAGCCGGTGCTCAGGGAGTACGCGGCGCGGTTCTCCGGCCAGGGCGACAGGTTCCATAATATCCGCGACCTCGACCGCCTCCGTGTCGAGGTGGCGCGGGTTACGCTCGAGGACGTGCAGGCGAAGATCTCTGCCGCACAGGAGCCAGCGCCCCCGCCACCGCTCACGCTCGAGGACGTCATCGCCGCGGTGAAATCCATCGCCGTCGTGAAGGTCGTCAAGTTCGACGCGAGAGCCGCCGTGCCTGTTGCAGACGCTGTTTCGGGGCGCTGGTATCTCGTCCGCGGTTGCATCGCGATGGCTTCGCCGCAGAGGGACGAGAAGCAGCGCACGTTCATCCTTGAGCACGGTACGCCGCTGGGCGTCGGTTACCTCAAGGACGATGTGACGCCGCTCCTGGCCACGCCCTGCGATGTGGTCGACGGCGCCTCGAAGAACACGCCGCCCGAAGCCCAGCCGCCGCAGACTGACGAGAACGGCAACGTCATCGCGACGCAGGGCATGGAGCCGTCGCTGCCGCGCAAGGTCGGGGAGGCCGCGAAGCCTACGGGTGTCGTGCCGGTATGGTTCTTGGGGCACCACAAGCGCGCGAAGAAGGCTCTCGAGTTCTTCCAGTCGCTGTCGTCGCAGGGGGACGCCTTCGGGGTCGCGCTCTGCGGCAAGACGCCCGAGACCGAGAAGCTCAAGGCCTTTACGTTCACCGGCTACGACACCGGGGCCCCGGTGCCGGTCGAGACCGCCGCGAAGACCGTCGGCAGCGCCGTGTGGGACCACTTCGGCACGCTCGTGAAGGGGCTGTGACATGGACGGCTGGCTCGCAGTAGTGGACAC
>JBAZMT010000105.1:0-3479 GCA_041649615.1 Parcubacteria group bacterium | reverse complement strand
GAGACCAACCAGCACAGCCGTCATCACAAGCGCCGGCGAAGACCGCGATGGCGACACGGTCCATACCGATGGGATGATCGTCTCGGAGAGCTATCGCAAGCATCCGATCGTGATGCCCATGCACATGTACCGCGAGTTCCCAATCGGCTTCACGGAGAAACTGACGCAGTACAAGAACCACGCCGTAGCCAAATGGCAATGGCTGACGGACGAGCCTGACACGGATGGGCAGAAGTTCTATGGGCTGTGGAAGAACCACGTCCTGAACTGCGTGTCCATCGGGTTCGTCCCGAAGAGATGGGAGCCGAAGAAGGATTCGTGGTCCTACGACTTCCTGGCGTGGGAACTCTTGGAGCACAGCGTCGTGAATATCCCGGCGAATCCCGACGCCCTACGGACGGACGGGGTGAAGGAATACCTACGGGCTGCTGGAGAGATGATCTTCAGCGGCCCTTCGAGCCTGCTCAAGAGCATGTTTGAAGCGGCAGAGCACGAGAAGACCTATCCGGTCGGGATAGATCTGACTAAGGAACATGAACCTGACGAGAAGGCGGTTGAGCCTGCCGCAAGTACCAATGAGGCGGGGAGCACGGTGGATGGCAAGCAGGCCGTTTACGACACGCCAGAGAAGATCCTGGTGGCCTTCGAGGCCGGGATCATCTCCAAGGCGGAAGCGAGCGGGCACATCGATGCCCTGATCGTTCCGCTGAAGGCTGATCTGGCGAAAGTTCAGCGGGACCTTGCCGTCATGTCGTTGCGGGTAATCAGCAAGAAATCGGAGGTGTAGGCATGGATGAGCTTTTGAAAGAGCTTGGAATAGACAAGGCGACGTTCGACACGATCGTTGCCTCGGCCCAGAAGACGTTGGAGGGGACCGCGACGGCTACCGCCGATCCGGCTCCAGCAGAGACAAAGGAAGTAGATCAGGACGTCGCCAAGGCGATGGAGATGCTGAAGAAGCTCGGGGTGGCGATGAAGGACCCGACGAAGCTCCAGGCAGTGTCTCCCGCTGGCGCATTGACCCGCGAGAAGGAGTTTCCTGGTCTTGGGGCGTCGATCCACACGAAGCAGTGGACACAGGACGACCTCAAGAACTTCTCGATCGCCAGAGCGGCACAGTACGTCCTCTTCGGAGATGTGCCGACGAAGGGATCGGAGATTGGCAACGAGCTTGAGCGCGATGTCATCAAGGGCTACTCGCCGGATGAGACGCGCATCAAGGACATGAACATCTCGACGCAGATTGCGGGTGGCTTCCTCGTCCCAACGATCACGCTGAACGAACTCATCGGTCAGTGGTCGGCGCAGACGGTGATGCGGCGCATGGGCGCACAGATCATCCCGAATGCGGGGAAGCAGATTCAGGTCCCGAAGAAAACCGGGAACACCACCGCGTACTGGGTCGGTGACGCTCCGACTTCCGACATCACGGCATCCGCTGTGACGTTCGGCGAGATGACGCTGACTCTCCGCCCGCTTGCTGCTGCGGTTGAGATTCGCAAGAACCTCATTGAGCACGCGGCGCAGTCGGTCGAGCAGATCGTCCGAACGGACATCATCGAGCAGATGGCGCTTGCCGAAGACCTGGCATTCCTCCAAGGGAGTGGCGGCCTTCAGCCGACGGGGCTGAAGCTGTGGCCGGGAATGAGTTCGTACACCACGGGCACTGTCGGTACACCGGACTTCGATGAGTTGCTGGACTGCCGCGGAGCGTTGCTCGCACGCAACATTCCAGTCAGCGCGGTGAATAGCTGCTGGATCATGCACCCGAACGTCCTGACGTACATCCAGAAGCACAAGACGGGCGTCGGCACGTATGACTACGTCATCGATCTGACGATGACTCCACCGGATCGCGTCCTCGGTCTGCCGGTGTTCACTAGCTCGCAGATCCCGATCACGCTGGGCAGCCCCGCGGTGGAGACGTATATGGTCCTCGCTGGGTATCGACCGGACTACGTCATCGCTGATGGCCCGGGCCTGGAGATCCTCGTCGATCCGTACACGCTGTCCCGTAAGCTCCAGGTGCAACTCATTGCGGTTCACGAAGTTGATGGCGGCCCGCGACGGGTCGAGTCGTTCCAGTTCCTTACTGGCGTCAAGACTGCTTAGGCAGGGGGTGAATCATGGAGAGAGACTTCACTGGCGTAATGAAGGCAGTCACTGGGCTGACCACGATCGAGATCACGGGAGATGGGGATGAGCATCTGTCGTCCGCTCTGGATCTTGGCGGGTGCCGCAACGGCGTTCTGCTCGTCAACGTGGGCGAGATGGCTGCCGCGACCAACGTGCTTACAGTACAGGTCACGACATGCGATACGTCCGATGGGACGTTCACGGACGTCCTCGCTGCGGATGAGGCTATTGACGTTACCGAGAAGAACACGCTGCACACGTTCGATCTCTCGTACATGGAGCGGTATGTGAAGTTCCAGTACAAGGTAACGAATGGCAAGACTGCGCTGTTCGGCGCGGAGATTGTCGGTTGGGCGGCTCCTGTTCGGCCCGTTCCGTAGGAGGATGCGATGGCATGGCCGACCGCTTCTGAGATTCAGCAGAGAACTGGCATTGCGCTCACGGAGGGGGTCACTTCCTATGGCCTGAGCGTGACTGACATGATCACTACTGCGTTGTCAGAAGCGGCGGCTTACTGCAACCGTGAACGGTACGGGTTCGATGAAGCTACGGTGACAGAGACGTTTGACGGTCTCGGGATCTTGCAGGTAGCTCATCCGCCGATTATGAGCGTCACGTCCCTGACATGGGATGGGACTGCCCTGAGCGAAACGGATGAGGAGTTCTTCGTGTACGACCGATACGTCAAGGTCCCAGGAGACGACAGAACGTATCTGAGGAGCTTTGAGCCCGAGGTGATCTCGGAGAAGATCGCGGTGCTCGTCTACATAGGCGGGTACTCAGACACGGCGGGCGCTACGCATCGGGCGATCCCAAAGGAACTCAGTGAGATCATCCGCGAGATGGTTGTCCGCGAGTTGATGAGAATCGACGAGAGATACCGGGTAATGAAGGGCGTAAAGGACTACTCCTTGAGCACCGCGAAGGCGACCTTCAAATCCGACAATGAGCTTCTGTCGGATCTCTATTCTCGGCTTGCCCGTGGCGGTTGGGAGGTGACTACCATCGCATGATCGGCCTCATCCACACGGCGAACATCCACAGACCGTCGTCCTCGACGAGCGGGTACAACGAGACCATAACCTCGACGTACTCTCCGACACCGACGTACTCGTCTGTGAAGTGCCGTGTGGCCTCCCTGACCAAGGAAGACCGCGAGCGCATGGTCAAGTTCGGGTCGGGGAAAGAGCCGATTGGCGATGTCCGAATCTACTGGGAAGGCGGGCAGAGCATCGCGATCAAGGATCGGGTGCATGTCGGCAGCGAGGTCTTCGAGATTGTCGAGCATGAGAACGTCGATAGGCTCGGCGCATTCATCGAGACGATCGGGAAGAAGGCGGTGC
>JBAZMT010000104.1:0-3485 GCA_041649615.1 Parcubacteria group bacterium | reverse complement strand
TGTACACACAACACTCCGGCAGGTAAGGGGACACGCAATCTGCTAACCTCACGGCCTCATCCCGCCGAGACACCAGAATTTGAGGGTGGCCTCTGTGGTTAAGCGTTCTCAAAGTAGTGATCCCCAGGTCCTCGCTCAGACGATACACCAGAAAGTCTACATCTGAGATAGAAAAGCCATCGGTACAGAAACCAAGAGTTCCCTTTTGATCTCCACCTCTGCCGTCTCCACAGAACCAATGGGTCAACACAACAGGGGTCAACCTAAGATCAGGAGGTACGGCCTTGATACCGTTTGGATACCACCTAACGCGCTCCGGTACGAACTCAGCGTAGTTCAGACTACGTAGTAGATCGTACCTTCTTTCGGGCATAAACCGCCCCTCCAACCACGACACCTTTTTCGTAACCTCGCCGATGAAAGACTCGATCCCATTTGAATGCAAGTCTCGAACAAGCATGTCTAACCAACCTCGTCTGCGTGA
Organism: Parcubacteria group bacterium; assembly: GCA_041649615.1. Classification (GTDB taxonomy): domain Bacteria; phylum Patescibacteriota; class Minisyncoccia; order UBA6257; family Colwellbacteraceae; genus JALOAR01. Next base: position 3,001 of record JBAZMT010000104.1, on the reverse strand, counting down.
GTGTTGAGTTAGACGCAAAAGAGCTGTGGGACGATCACCTTTCCGTTGGTAGCTCCCATCCGAAAGAAGAAGTCCGTCTAGGACACCCCTTAACGAAGGGGTCACCTCCACATGATTCGTGATGGAAGCCAACCACTCGGCTCTCGTTCGTTCTTTGGGCACCACAACGGGATAACCGATGCGGTGCCCAAAGTCAAGAGCTAAACTCCGAAGGCCGTCTTCGGCCTGACCAAGATGAGCGGCGTGGGCCGCTCTTCGTTGGCCGGGCTACGGTCGATGATGAAGTCCGAGAGGTCTGCGGTCGGATCTGCGGCGATACCCGCCACCGATCCGGTCTGCACGGACTCCGTTGCCCAACGCCGGATGTCGGCGTCCGAGGCGTCGTAGTCCATGGGGGTCGGGAGGTCCCCGGTGGTCCCTGCGTAAGTGATGACGACCTTGGCGTCCATGATGTGATCTCCTCTCTCTATTACACCGACGCACGAGGCCGGCGCTTGAAATTGATCCAGACGTGGGCGATTTCCCCGATGGGCTGCTGAGCCGCCCACTGCTTGAGACTGAGCTTCGTCCCTGACTCACGCCAGAGCTTCTTCATGAAGTTCCGGCCAGACTTGCCGATCGGCTTGTAGCCTTCAGCCATAGGGCACCTCGTAGGACCGACGACGAAGCTCCCAATACCATGGCGTCAGCTTGCAGGGGTCAGCCTCACTGTCGGCAGGAAACTCGAACTCTGTGTAGCTCAATCGGTTGAATCCCGACCACATGAAGAAGCACACGGTGTTCGAAGTGATGATGGGCCACACGAGCCGACGACCGATAGCAGCTTCGACCGCTGCGAATGTGGTTACGTCCTCTAAGGACGGACGAGTGCGTCCGGACCCAGGGTGGCTGTGAGCGAACCCCCAGACCCGGGCTCTGTTCTCCCAGAGGACATCCCACAGGGTACGGCTGTCAGGTAGGTACCCTGGCCCCCTACCGGCAGGTTCGTGCCAGAAGAGGGGTTGGTAGTTCTGGTCCAGAAGAACACCGGTTTCAATGGACATGACACTCCTCAGTGGACGTGACGGAAGACGACGAGAACCCCTGCCCTGTCGGCCTCCGTAATGACTGAGGGCAAGCTTTCTAGCGTGAACCATGTATCACCACGAACTCCGGTGTCGTGATCGGTCAAACACACGCCAGCGTCAACAATCCGGAGCTGTTGGTCACAAATGCACTCAAAGTTGCGGTTTAAGTGGCGGAACTGGACGATCATCTCGCCCCGGTTGTAACCCGGCCGAGATGCCCGGTAGGTAGCCCCACCGACCGCCAGAGCTGCTCGGGCGGCCTCCACGAAGTCCACCTGGGCCATCTGCCGACGCCCGATGGCGTCCCCCAGCTTCTCCGTCATTTCGAGCCACGCAGCCTCACGGGCCAACCGCTCTTCCTCTTCTCGACGGAGTCGTTCCAGCTCGACTCTACGCTTTTCAGCTTCGGCCCGGCGCCAAACCTCCAGTCGGAAGATGGCCTCCAAAGAGGGCGTAACACCCTTGATGGTTTCCAGGCTTTCCGCCTGGTCTAGGTACGCCTGCTCGACCTCTGGCTCGGGACCGAGCGGCATGTCCTGGGACTCGAAGACGAGGGGGCCGCCCTCGTAGGCTCGCCCCACCACGGCCCGGACGAGCCAGTCCAACCCAGGCTCGACGAAGTGCACCTCCTCGGTAGCTTCAATGATCTTGGCCGGGTTGATCTCCAGCCGAACATCATCCAGGACAAGGCGGTCCCCGACGAGGTAACCCCGCAGCTTGACCCGCAAGGCCTCGAAATTGGGCTCTGCTGGCCCCTTCAGCGTTGCCTTGCGGCCCCCGCCGATGCGGAACTCGTACCAGCCAGACGCACGGGGGAGACGCCCCTCCAGACGGAAGGTCCGGGACCACGTACGAAGCTCTCGTCCGCCAAACCAAGGGCAAACGATCGTCTCATCAGGTGTCTGGAGAAGGTCCTGCCATCCCATGGATCTCTATACACCGGAATCCTCGGAATCCTCGCGATCCATCCGATCAAGGCGAGCAGCCCAAGCCACCTCAGTCTCGTTCTTCCTTCGACGTCTAACCAGCCTGCGTCTCACATCAGGACGACTCAACGCCTCGGTTATAGCTGCCCTCTGTTTCGCTTTCACCTCGGGCTTGCGCAACACCTCAGCAATAACAGTACCGCGAGCTTCTCGTACCCCTGGTCGAGAAAACAACTCCTTCATCCTCACACTATGAGCAGCCAAACGCTCGGGGGTCATTGACGCTTTGATGCCTGCCTTGTGTTTGGCCTTAACCTCTGGTTTGGCCAGGATCTCAACAAACCTCTCACTCAAGTGCCGTCGAAAATCCTCCGTGTATGCAGCCTTCTGACGAAGAATGCGTTCGGCACGGGCCTCCTCAGAGTATCCCGCCCAGGAGGCCCGTATGGCCTCACTTCTCTTAGCTTTCTCTCCTGGGCGAGCGTGGACTTCAAGCATGGTAGCTCGTTTTCGTTCTCGCACACCCGGACGATTCTGGGCCTCCTTAACAGCGGCTCGGTGTCTGGCTTTCACGTCAGGTCGAGCCATAGCCCTTTTCACACTAGCGCTGTTCTTAGCCTTGACCTCCGGACGGTTCTGGGCTTCCCGGTTTGAGACTGAAAGTCTGTTACGAGTTTCAGCCGAAGGTGTCCCGTTAGCCCCACCTTCCTTCAGGTTGTACCCAACCGGAGACATCGAGGTGGCCACCCACTTAATTTCGAGCGCGTTCAGTTCCTCCTTTGAAGAGGCTTCTGCTACGATCTCGAACACGAACTGGTCTTGTCCGTACTTAGCGATAGCACTACGCAGAGCATGGCAGTGACTATCCCTACGCAAGTGATGTGGCCACCTCTCTTGGGGGTTGACCGTCTGCCCGTGGTAACATTTACCGTTTGCTAGGCATCGGATCCGGTAGACCACGCCATAGAACATGAACATAGTCTAGCAGAATGCAGCGGGCTTCTGCAA
>JBAZMT010000103.1:0-3492 GCA_041649615.1 Parcubacteria group bacterium | reverse complement strand
GACTATCTCATAGCCGATTTCATAGCTGACAGTGTAATTCCGCATAAGAAACTCCTTTCATCCCTTGTTACGATCCTAATATAATGTATATGTCGGCCATGCCAAGTCAAATCTTTAACTTTTTTCAACTATTTTGGGGCACCCTGAATATACGAGGGTGTTACTTGGTAGGTTCTATATAATAGAACATATTTAAAAAAAAACGAAAGTTGACAGGGTATGCAAGACAATGCACAATACGGTTGTGAGTATGTAGGGTATCGACTGTATCGATACTGGATAGGCAATGTAAGCAAGTATGCAGTATCGGAGAATCTGCCAGCCTGGGCAAGGATGGTATGGAATGACGACAGGGAGACGCGCAGGCAGGACTTGAGACAGTACGGGATACGCAACAGGCTACGTAACGGGGCTGAGCATAGATACAGATCAGACCACGTCGAGAGACCAACCTGCAGGCTAAACAACACACAAATGGTGCTGTTGTCGATAGTCGAGGGTATGCAACCAGGATATAGCATTGTGGTACAGCGCCGAAGTCTGCCTTCCAGGATCGCAGTCAATTGCTGGCGTATCGAGGATTGGGAGCGCCATGAACGGGAAGCGCTCCGATAGGGGGGCACGGGGGAAAGAAACAGGGGACCGGGTTGAGATATATGGAACCTACCCTCCCGCATATTGTTGCGTCTATAGAGAGCCTTATGCGTATATGCACAGTTTTGCACAGGAGTATTGAAAATGGTTAAGCCGATAACGCTTGACAACGTAGTTGAGGTTCATCCTGAGCCGTTGTGGGACAATGTTTTGTTGGTCCAGTGGGATGATGAGTCGCGGAGTGGGTTGGTATTGCCTGAGACGGCTAAGGAGAATGTGTTTGTGTTCTTTAAGGTTGTCGCGGTTGGGTCGGATGTGGATGCTTGTATAGCTCCGGGGGATAAGGTGGCTACCGGGTTGAGTTCGGGTGGTCGGATACACGGGTTTGAGTACGGGAAGCGGAAGTATGTGTTGGCTAACCAGCGCAGCGTTGTGGCGATTATCCCGAAGGGTTGAATCTCCCGCTAAGGCGGGCCACTCCTCGTGCGAATGGGTCGGGGGTAGACCCCCGGCCCTTTATTTTGGAGGCTAAATGCCGAGATTGATAAGTCAGAAACCGTCAGACGGTAAACTTGGTGATCTTGTATCCGAGTTTGCGGGTCGGATTGTTGAAGAGGTAGAGACTCAGAATGGGTCGTATGCGCCGACTGCGGTGCGTGTTGGGCAGCTTTTGGAGGCGTTTGCGGCCAGACTGATAAATCTGCCGCTTCATATGGATAATTAGGGCTTGTTCGGAATTTTTCCGGGGTGTGTGTGCATACTTCGGTGGCCCGCATAGATTTGCGGGCATTTTTACGTCTGTTTAACGGAATCCGGGGGGATTTTGGGGGCTACGGGGGAGAGAAAAGACCAGTTAGAGCGTAAGGCATACTTCGCTCGCGTCAACCACGAAGAGAATGAAAAGGGCGCAAAGCGATACTTCGCTTTAGTTGGTCAGGGGGTGTCCGGGGAAGAGGCGCGGGAGGTTGTTAAGAAGGCGTTCGGGTGGGGTGATCGTCGTCTTGACAATGTTTTGACTACCCGCGCTTCTTCGTTCGGACCTGGAACGGTAGCCGAGCTTGAGGCGATAGCGGTAACGGCTATACGTCGGGCTGAGATTTCGGCGGCGGCGGAGATTAGGTTTTATGATGGTCAGTTGCAGGAACTTGAGGACGCTCTTGAGCGTGGCGAACGCCATTATGAGATTAGGTATTCTGTTGGATCGACTGAAAAGACTGGCGACAGCTGGAAGTCAGAGCGTTTGCCGATTCGTGAAGCTCAGGCGAGGCTATTGGAAAAGATTTCTGCGGCTGCTCTTAAGCCTGTTGAGGCGTTGAAGATATTCAAGGCTGACAAGATTGTGGTCAATTCTGGCGACGGTCTGTCTGGTCGTTCGTTTGCTGAACTTGAGCGCATGGAGCAGGAGTTGAAGGATAGGCGAGTTAATGTTTCACGTGAAACACAGTTTGAAGAAGTGGGGGAAGAGTCTTGAAAAGGTTAATTTTCATTGCTGCCGCGCTCTTTGCGGTGGGTGTGTATGCCGCTGGAATCAAGCACCATATTGCTCGTCCGGCGGGAACAAGTTCAACCGCAAGCGAGGCGACGTACACAATCGACTCAAGTGCGACGCGCCAGTTTATTGATACTCTGTCGTCCGATACCATCGGACTTGATCTGGCCGCAAAGTCGCTTCAGTTGGCGTATGAGTTGACCGGGTTTACCATCTGTGATTCCTGCAACGATTCGGTCATCTTGATTTCGCAGGCGGTCACGAGCATGGACGGTCACGCCGAGCGGGTCGTATTTACCGACACCTTCGGTACTAATGGTGCGTTGGATTCGACGGAAATTGTCAGGAAGAACTTCGCGTCTGGGGTACTTGATACGCTGTTTTACAATAAGTTGTTCTTCCGCACCATCATCAAGGATTCGGTTCTTGAGTTCTCGGCTGATGAGGATCAGACCTTCCGTATCGCCATCAACTATCGCGTAGTGGAGAAATACTGATGTCACGGCTCATTTTGCTCGCGATGGCGTCATTTGTCATTGTGGTTGGGGCTGTCATAGCCGGTGATGCCCGTAAGGTTGATTGGCACACCCAGGACTATTTCAAGGTCAACGTCGATACGGTTGGGGCTACCGGAATTGATACGACGGATGATGGGCGCAACTACTATGACAAGACGATCCCGATTATTGCCAATGCACCGTGGCTTCGGTCCGGGAAGTTCCGCATTATCGTCGGCGCTGCGTCGCCGATTGTTCATGGCTTCGGCAATGACGATTCGGTTAAGGCGACCTTGACGACTTCTGCGGCCAATTTCCAGTTGTGGACAACCACGGCTTCGGCGGCTTCCATCCCCTGTACACTGTCGTTTACATTGACTGCGAACGATACGCTGTATGGCGATGAGATCAGCGTTACGCTCAGGGCTGTTGACTCGACGGCTGATACGGCGTTTACCACGTATTACCCGATAACGGTCCAGGGGATTTTCAGGGGGTATTAGTGACGGTAGGCGGCCAGCCACAATATACGCTTGCACAGATTAAGGCCGAGAAGATACGGCAGCTTCAGGAAGAGGGGTTGCGGTTCTACGAGCCTTACCCTCGCCAGAAAGAGTTCCATGCGATGAAAGCCCGCGAAAAGCGCGGGTTTTTGTCTGGGAACCGGGGCGGGAAATCCTATGCTGGCGTGATGGAGGACATTCTTGTGACCGGGAAGGTCCACCCGTGGCGACCGAACAAGTTGGGTATTACTGTCCAGGCCCGTGTTTGTTGCGTTAGTTTCGGGGCGATCTTTGACATCCTGATACCGTTGTTCAAGGCGGCAATCCCGCGCAAGCGGTGTCAACTTGACTGGAATACGTATGAGGGTAAGCCCGCGACCTTCCCCGGCTTGAAGGGAGGATCGTGGGA
>JBAZMT010000102.1:0-3536 GCA_041649615.1 Parcubacteria group bacterium | reverse complement strand
AGTAGCACGAGCGCCATGTGTTTCTTTCGGATTCAAAGTCTCACCAGTTGCTTATCTCCGATGGTCTAGAGATAAGCAACCGCGAGGTCTTGAACACTTAATCAAGATCCAACACCTTACTATGTCCAAAGCTAAAGTAGATCAGAAGCCTGAAGACAAAACCTTCACGCTTAAAGATTTCTTCGAGATGGCTAACCGCTTGCATCTCAAAGCATTTAACTCATCTAAGAAGCGGACCCCGGATTTGAGCGTCTCAGTCCCCAATAAGGGCGAGTTCTTCGTCAACATGAACAAGAACGAACAGGGAGCTTGGGTCTGGGTGCTTGGTCCTCAAAAGATCCGTCGTGCCACAGAAGCTCAGGAACTAGGGAGCGCAGCCATCTAGCTGCTCTCCCTTTTTTCTAATCAAAGCTATGTACTACATTTGCCCTGATCACCGTAAGGATATCGTTCTGTCAAAAAAAGATTCAGCAAATTGTCCCATTTGCTCCAAACCCATGCTAGATCTTCCAGGGCTCGAAGATCTGTTGTACGATGAGTACGAATCAGGATATCAGTGTGGAAAGATTGATCAAGATTAATAACACCCATATGGTCAAGAAGACTTCACATCCTCCCTGCCCTCAATGTCGGGGAGAGGGCTACATCGCCTTTGAGGATGGAGCGAGCCTGTTCCATTGCTACACCTGCGGCTATACCTGCTTGGCGCGGATGCTTCGGATGCTCTATGAGACTATAGGGGCTTCAGGCTCTTAGAGCCTGTGCATCATGGGTTCTTTTCGGAGATTAGGGTGATGATACTCAGGCTCCTAACGCTTGAGTCATATCTAATTACCCGATACAATCACCTAGGAGCTGGAGCTGAACAGGCTCTGGCTCCTAATTTTTCTAAACAACCAATTAACCTAATTAAGCTAAAATCTATGAAAGTAGAAGCAGGGATCCCTTTCAGCGGATTCTACGAGAGTTTCCACGATGACCAGCTGGAGCGCTCACTTATCGACGAAGAACTCAGCGACGAAGAGGCAGAGAAGCTCAGGGATGAGATTGATTGGGGAGCAGAGCGAATCAACTATTCCGAAGAATACACGGATCTCATCGCTAAACTCCTGAAGATTGATCTCGAATTTGTAGCACTCAAATCCCCCCGAGAATACAACTTCGGTACAGATCGCATATTCGCACTGATCGACGAGGACGACATCGAGCTACTCAAAGGAAAAGTAGACACGGACCTAATGTATAACGCTGTAAAAGAGCAATATACGAGCAGAGATGGATTTTCTTCTTTCTACAGTAATTCATATCAGGAATGGCTTGATCAGGAAGAACCTTGGGACCATAACCAGATCGCGACATTGATCGAGGTCTACCTAATCCAAGAGTGGGGAAAAGACTGGGAAATAGAATACTGCATCCCAGAATCATTCTAAACTATGAGATACATTCCTACAGAAGAAAAACGCGACGAAGCGCTAACCACGTGCATCGAAATGCTTCTTGGCGCCACACGATCAGATGCTCAAGGAATCCTAGATGCAAAAAGCGATGATCTGAAGTATCACGTGCAACTCCAGATCCAGGGCGTCTTGGAACAGTCCCTCGACATCCCTAAACTTGTATGCCCAGAATGACAAAAATCTATGTACAACGGTGACGACGCACGTGATGAAGCCAAGAAGCTCTATCGTACACTGGAAAAAGAGTACCACTATCTCACAAGCAACGAAGCTGTCGCTGGAAGTCTCGAAGTTAACTAAATCACGCGTAAATCTATGTTTAACGAAGCAATAGAAACATTCACTCATCAAGGTATCAAAATCAACATCTACCAGGATGAATGCGATGAATCCCCAAATGACTGGAGAAACGAAGAACTCTTCCTCGTTGCGTTCCACCAACAATTCAGCGTAGAGCGCGAAGGATTCAGCCAACAGATCTGCGCTGCCGTCGCAAATAAAGGGATCAACGAATATGACGAAAAGGATGCAGACGCGATTCAAATCCTCAAGGAGTATCACGTCTTTGGTCTTGAAGCCTACATCCACTCCGGCGTCTCATTTGCCCTCTCACAAGAAGGTAACTTTCCAGACCGCCAGTGGGATGTCTCACAACTTGGTCTCGTCTTCGTCAAGAAAACCGAGGCCAGACTCCGAACGTCCGCGAGAAAACTGGCACTCGGACTCATCAAAACGTGGAACCAATATCTCAGCGGCGAAGTCTACTGGTACAAAGTAGGGGACGAATCGCGCTATGGCATCTATGGGCTAGAATATGCCATAGAGGAAGCGAAAGGAGCCGCTGAGTACGTAGCCAGGAATATCCAGAAGAAGCACGAGGCAAAGAAAAAGGCAGAAATCAAGAACCATGTGCCACTAAGTAAACGAATAGCCCTTCAGTCATCTCTCAAATACGTTTAACTTAAGTTAGTCATAATACCTATGTCAATCAGAGCATACCTGGTCACAAACATTGAGACCAATGATGACCCAAGCTTCAATGTCTGGCATTCACATGAGGAGGTTAAGAAGCGCTTCACGTATTTGTCCTATGAAAATGGGGATGGAGGCGGATACTGCGAGATTGCAACAGAAGACATGCTGAAACTTATTGCCGATCTCAAAGCCAAAAAATTCGAGGGGATGGAAGAAGAGGAGCGGGAGTCTCTACTCAAAAACTTCGTACAAGATTTTCGCATGGCACCATGCGGCTTCATCCTCTATCAATGCTCTTAACTATGAAACTCAAGAATTTTCTCGTCACCATCCATCATGCCGAAATTATCACAGCCGAAGATAGGACTGAAGCTTTCGAGATCTTCTGGGATAAAATGCACCAAGGCGACAAAGATTTTGAGCGGACATATACCAAAGTCTTAGTCGCGAAAAAAACGATAGACTCCTCAAACGCTGATCACCCTCATCGTAAGGCAGCCATCAGAATCATCGAGGAGCTTATTGAACCTCGATTGAAGATGGGTATCAACGGGAAAAGCTACTACGAATTGGAAGATGCCATTGTTGCGATTCTCGAAGCCTAAGTCACAGAGGAAACGACAAACTCCTCAAACACTATAAAGGAACCATGAACTCATCCTCTCTCTTTAGCTCTATCATTTGCGAGCTAAAAATAAACCTCGTCGTCGAGAAAGAACACCTGAAGGAAATGACACAGGGGACATCAAACGATCCCCTGTGGAGCATCAAGGAACAGAAGGCATTTATCGGGGGGATCAAGCGGAGTCTAGAAATCGTGCGTGAAACTAAAAAACTCGATTCACTCTAATTCTGCTCGCCGTTGAACTATCTACCACCGCTCAATAAATTAAGCGAGAGAACTAGCTCTTAATTCTCTAAATAACCTGTTACGTTAGCCATAATATCGTTTATGAAGAAGAACATGCAATTCATCATCAGCTACTCATTCAATGGCACCGGCACAGCAAGAGTCACCGCGAAATCTGAAAAAGAAGCAAGAGACAAATTCTTCTCTGGTGATTTTGAGGAACTCGGTGAAGATGGGACGGATTACAATAT
>JBAZMT010000101.1:0-3577 GCA_041649615.1 Parcubacteria group bacterium | reverse complement strand
TCTCCATCTTGTCGGCCCGCTCAGGGGGATCCCAACCATAGGGGACGAACTGAATGCCGTACTTCGGATGTTTCGTCTGCTCAGCGAACAGCGTCAAATGCACCCCAGGCACCACCTGCTCCAAACCACACAGGTTGCCCGCCACAGACACATTGATCTGCTCAGTACGGAAGTCGAACACGCACCAGTTTTCGATCTGGCGCCGCACCTTCATCACTTGACCGGTGAGGATAGTCATTGAACTAACTTGAGGAAGTCGTCTTCAGAGATGCACTCAGTGCCGTACTTCTTCGCCGCTTGAGCCTTCGTCGATCCCGACGAAGAATCCGCTAACACGAGGTAGGTCAGCCCCTTTGACACCGACGGCTTCACGACCCCGCCCCGAATCGTGACCATCTCCTCCAATACCTTCCGTTTGGTCTTCATCGTCCCGGTGAAACAGAACGACTGGCCGGTCAGAGAGCCCACGATCTTCCGTTGAATCTCAACCCCGGCCGACAGAAGATCGAGGACCATCCCCTTCCCGGGCCCTGAGAGCCACTTGTAGAGGCTTTCGGCTTTCACGGGACCCAATCCAGGCACATGCTCAAAAACCCGCTGGGGCGTATCCTGGAGGTCGTACCAGGTATCGATCCCATGATCCATGACCATCCGGATTGTCGCCGCCGCGATCCCCGGAATGCTCAGGGCCCCCAACAACTCGTCCAAGGGGACGGGGTTCTTGGCCCACAGGGTTTTGAGTACCGTTTGAGCCGACTTGATCCCCATCCGGTCCACCCCCGCGAGAGTGTCCTCAGAGAGGCGATAGAGGTCCGCCGGTGTGGATACCAACTCGGCCTCCACCAAGCGCTCGATGAGAGCTTCGCCCCACTCCTTGATATCCAGGGCCTTGACGTAGCGCTGAATGCGGCCGACCCGTTGTGCAGGGCAGCCGGCGATGTTCGGACAGACCAAGTACTCCCCACCCATCTCCAAGCTGGCACCGCAAGCGGGGCATTCCCTCGGAGCGTTCATCGGGGACGTTGAGGGATGCACGCAAGCGGCAACGCGGGGAATGACATCGTTCGCCCGGGCCACGATGATTCGAGAGCCGATGGTCAGGCCCAGGTCCCGGATGTAACGGAGGTTGTAGAGGCTCGACTGCGCAACCGAGGCTCCAACCAAATTCACGGGGTCAAAGAACGCCACGGGCGTGATCCGACCCGTACCCCCAACCTGCCACTCAACCTTCCGAAGCACCGTCTCCCGAGTGATGGGAGCGAACTTGAACGCTACGGCGCCATGAGGGCGCCCATGCGTTTCCCCCATAGCTACCTGCTTGCCCAGGTGATCCAGCCGAACTACAAGGCCATCGATGTCGTAGGGAAGGGCGTCCCGCTTGGATTGCTGGTAGTCCAACCAGAGGTCTTGGGGCGTCTTCACCCCGGGGGCCATAGCCGTTACATACCAGTTGGGGACCTTGAAACCCTGCTTCTCCAGCCACTCGAACTGCTCCCCTTCCGTCTCAAAGGGGGCATCCACTACCTGGTAGAGCATGACCGTGAGGTGGTTGCAGCCGACGCCATCAGAACGCCGAGCGATGCCACTGGCCGCATTTCGGGTATTGGCATAGGTCTGCTGGAAGTGAGTCTGAAACTGCTCGCGGAAGATGACGATCTCACCCCGCATTGAACCCGTAAAGCTCTTGTCAATGCGTCCCGGAACACCCTGCATCTGCACTACGTTGCGGCTAATATCTTCCCCGACTAAGCCGTCCCCCCGAGTAACAGCCTGCGAGAAGGCTCCCTTCGCGTAGCGTAGATGGATCGAAATACCATCAAGCTTCTCCGTCACCAGCAAAGGCTCGACCGGCTGGAGGGGTACGCCGTGTCGGGCTAGACCCAACACCCAATCAGTCATCTCCTCGACGAGGTTGACCTTGTCGAGTGACCCCATGACGAAACCGTGTTCGACCTTGGGCCACTCACCCGTCGTGGGGGCCCCGATGTCGGTGACCTCCTTGGACGCCGCGTGGAGTTCCGCTAGCTCGTCCCGCCAGGCGTCATAGACCTCGTCAGTGACAACAGGGCGTTCATTGTAGTAAAGGTGCCGGGCCTCTCGAATCTTGGCTTCGAGGTACCGGACCCGATCAACGCTGGAATCGGAGCCCATGGCCCAGTCATACACCAGTCACGGGCCCGGTGTCCAGGATACTCTATCGGAGGGGACACGCCCCGCTAGCGCACTCGTCGATTTCGAAGTCACCCCCGTGAGTAAGCGGGTGCTCTGCATCGATCTGTGAAACCCTACGGGCGTACTCATCAACGTCAATCTGCTCGTAAGGAGCCTGGGTATACCCATGAGTCTTCGCCAGCATCGAGGTGCTCTTGAATTGTGGCACGTACTCCTTCAGCAGTCCTGCCATTTCCTCCCTCTCAGTGTTCGGATCGAACGAGAGAGTTGCTGAGACAGCATTGTCCGACCACCAATGCTGAATCTGAGCTTGGCGCTCGAACTGATCCCGGGCCCGTTCGGACTGCACCGTAACCCGAGTATGAGGAGCCTTCATCGGGAACTCAAAGACCAACGTATGCTTCGTCTGATCGTAGGCGTCGTACTCCCACGGAACACCGGCCTCCTGAAGAGCCCCAACCATAGGATCGTTGTCCGCGATACGAGTCCGCCGGATATAGAAGGGGGCAAACGGAGCATGGATCCCAGGGCTTGACCCGGTAAGAAGACTTATGGTCCCGCTGGGCTTGACGGTTGTTACTGCAATCGGGCGATTCACTCCCAACTCGTCAGCGTATGAATCTGCCTCCGCTCGGACGATCGAATACCATTTGGCAAGCAACTCCTTCGTGTACTCGAAGTCACAAATACCCCCGAGACCTACCCCAACCCGCATGTTCGATCGCTGAACCTGGTCGGACTCAGGATCACTCAGTGGGCTCATGCGCTGACGCAAACCATACCTGGTAACCAGTTTGAAAATGACCGTAGCATCCACGCTGCCGTCGAACTTAGCAGGGAAAACTTCCGCTAGGTTACAGCTCTCCTTGTCGTGCAAATTTACTTCCCCACAGTTCCCTACATACACACCTGTATAGCATTTGTTCCCCCGCTTCACCCGTGTCGAGGAAACCAACGCCACCGTGTGAAAGTCATCCACAGTGATGTTGTAGACAGTGTGCTTCCCCGGGAGGTCTTCTACCTTGTCTACCTTGTGGTTGTACACCGCTCCCGCTGCCAAAACCTCGGAGAACGCCCGAAAACCGAACTTCAAAGTAGGCCCGATCCGAGAAGTAATCCCCTCGTCCTTGCAGGCTCTGGACCATTCCTTACGATTCGGCTTACGGCCCAAACGGAAAGCCAGTGAAGAGCAAACGCCGGCCTGCTTGACTCGCAAGTCCTGCATCCTAACCTGGTACGTCTTACGGACACCCTGTGTCCGATGGGCCTTCACTTGGGGATCAGTGTTGATGTAGACGTTGCCACAAGACATGGAGCAGAAGGAACGCTCACGATACGCGTGAGGAACCTCGAAAGAGGTTCCGCAGCCCTCACAAGTCTTGTGCACGAGCACGACCCCGTCGGA
>JBAZMT010000100.1:0-3583 GCA_041649615.1 Parcubacteria group bacterium | reverse complement strand
GTGTGGGACAGCGTGTGGGACAGCGTGGGGGACAGCGTGTGGGACAGCGTGGGGGACAGCGTGTGGGCCAGCGTGGGGGACAGCGTGTGGGACAGCGTGGGGGACAGCGTGGGGGCCTACATCTACTCGCTGTTCGCGCCCGATGCGCCCAACGAGCACCATGCCGGCATGTTAGCGTGTGCGTCGTTATGGCGCAAGGGGCTGGTGCCGAGCTGCGATGGTGAGACGTGGCGGCTGCACGCTGGGGAGGATGCGGCGGTAGTGTGGGAGGGGACGCTGTAGGGAGGGGACACATGGCAAACGAGACGCATCGGTGCGAGGCGATGCCGTCCGGCATCCACATTTGGAAGCCGCAACGAAAGGGCGGGCGCTGGCGGTTGTACTTGGGGCGTAGCGCCTGCCACATCCGCTTCTGCCCCTTCTGCGGGCAGGAGTTGAAGGAGGGCGAAGAGTGAACGTCTACTTTGCCCTGTCCGAGCCCATCGAGCATGTCGAGTGGGAGGACTGGTCAGTCCAGGCAGGGCACCGCGAAGACCTGCTGTGCGACATTCAGGATACGTACTTTGACGACCTCCCGGCCGCCGTCCTTGAGGGCATTGTCGCTATCATCAAGGAGGCCGCCGATGCGTCCTAACCGCGTTACCTTCGACTGTTGCATCTGTGGCCGCGCCATCACCGGCCCCGACTCAGCGATGCACTATTGCGAGGAGTGCGGTGACGGGCCGTTCTGCGACGTGTGCTACGCCGAGCATCGTCATGAAGAAGTTGCCTGGCAACGAGGGGAGGATAGCCATGGCTGAACGTGAGCGTGTCTTGCATCGGATTATGGGCGGGGTAGAGATGAAGCGGTGCAGCCGCTGCAAACGGTGGCTACCACTGGCAGACTTTCGCAAAAATACGCGCGCATGGGATAGGCTTCTGTCAATGTGCAGAACGTGTAGCAGGGCCGTGGATGCAAAGTGGAGGGCGGGGCATCGGGAGAAGAGGGCGGCAGACAACGCAAAGTACTATGCGGAAAACTCCGAGAAGGTGCGCGCTTCTGCCGCCAAGTGGCGGGCAGAGAACCCCGAGAGGGTGAGGGCTTCCCAGGTAGCGTGGCAGGCAGAGAACCCCGAGAAGGCGAGGGCCTCTGCCACCAAGTGGCGAGAAGAGAACCGTGAAAAATCGAGGGCTTCTGCTGCTAAGTGGCGGGCAAAGAATCGCGAAAAGATGAGGGCGTGGCGAGAAGAGAACCCCGAGAGGGTGAGGGCATACTGCGCCAAGTGGCGGGCAGAGAACCCCGAGAGGGTGAGGGCTTCTACCGCCAAGCGGCGAAGAAAGAACCCCGACATGCATCGCGCAGCACAAGCCCGTCGTCGCGCCAAGCAGAAAGCAGCTACAGTGGACCCTGTGACTGCCCAGGAGTTGGGGGCTATCCGTGCTGAGTATGGGGGCATCTGTCCGTATTGCGGCAAACGGATTGATGAGGGCCACTTTGATCACGTCATGCCGCTCTCAAAAGGTGGGACCCACACGGTTGATAATCTAGCTTGGGTGTGTGCGACCTGTAACTTGCGCAAGCAGGACAAGTCGCTGCTAGCGTTTATGCAGAAGGGAGCCACGTGAGCGAGCACATCATCACTCTTTTCGATCATGAGGCCCGCCGCCTGGCCGAGACGAGCGCGCTGTTCGTGGTGAGACCGGTGGTGCCGCAGCCAACTCGCATCAATGATGATGAGGACGGCACCTGGGAGTGGCGACGCGCGGGCGAGTATTACGATGACCTTGTACTATACACGGTTATCAAAGACGCCAACCCCCTTGGCGTCCCCGGCGACGTGCTGGTGTGCAAGGAGGCATGGCTATTCACTGGACTGCGTACTGTCTATCGTGCCACCGACCCACAGTGGGGCGAGATATGCGAGTGGAACCCCGCCTCCACCATGCCCCGCCGAGCCGTCCGCTTCCGCCCCGTCGTGTGCGAGGCGGGGGTGATGCGCATCGATGATATCACCTACGGCCAGTGCATCGACATGGGGCTGGATATGTCGGGGGTCGAATACGAACCGGGATGGGACACGGCGCCACTTGTACGCTACTGGAACCGCCGCTTCCGCAAATACCCGTGGGAGGACAATCCGTGGTGCTGGTTTGCGCGGGTAGAGAGGGAGAACGATCATGCCTGACGTGACGTGGCATCCGGTGAGCGAGACGCCGCCGACAGGATGCGTGCCCCTTTTCATTAACGATGCCGAAACGGGCGTGCTGCTTGGCACCGCAACCTTCTTCGAATGCGGGGCGGTGTACCTTGACTTTGACTGGAAGTTTGTACACCACGTTACCCACTGGGCCGAGATGATCTACCCGCCCCCGCCGGAGGAGGCGTGATGCCCCAACTCGGCGGCTTTGATGTGGGCTTGATCGACAAGCGCCCCTGGCGGCTGCGCGTCATGCACGAATCGTATGGCCGCGACCCGGAACACACCTGCGGCCAGTGCCGACACCTGGTAGCGCGGCGGTTTGCCAAGACGTACTACAAATGCGACCTGACGCGTGAGACGGTAAGCGCTGCCACAGACTGGCGAACGGGCTGGCAGGCGTGCGGGAGATTCGAGGAGAGGGAGGAGTGATGGCCGACGACGTGGTACTACAATTTCTGACAGGGTTGCGAGTATACGGCGACAACCGGTCCATCACGCATGATGGGAAGGGGCACACCGTTATCTTTGGCCCCGATGGCGACAACGTGGCACACGTACGTGGCGTACCCGTCGCGGAGATAGGACCAGACGAAGCCGCATCCGCCATTGTCGCCGCCTGTCACGAGGATGCCGCCGCGCAAGAGGCGCTTCGCCTGGGCGGCATTGGCGGTATCTACGACGACTTCCGAGACCTGGCCGACGCCATCACACAGATGGCGACACACATCAAGGAGCAGGACGCACGCATCGAAGAGTTGGAGGCAAGGGGAGAGGGAGACCGACTGTTTCTGGCTAGCCTGTCCGAGGGACTATCCATGATCGGGACTTGTGGCGAGTGCATCCATTACCAGGCGGGGGTGTGCGAAATGCGTGGCGAACCCGTGGGCGAATACATCCTGGCGCTGCGCCGGGGGACTGACCTGTGTACGTGCTTTGAGGAGCAACACGAGGAGGACGCATGAACGGCGACAGACCCAATCCCTATTATGATCTGGGCGAGGTGGGGCGGTACTTGCACTTTGACCGCCCGACACAGGGACACATACCACCAGTCAACGACGCCGATGAGCTACGCGCCGAGAACACCCGCCTCAAGGCCGAACTCGCCGCCATCAAGGCGCGGCGGTGCGAGACGTGCAAGCACTGCACCATCAACGAGTGCGAGTACGCCAATGGGAGCGAGCAGGTGTTCGCAACCTGCCATTACTGGAAGTTCACCAGTCTCGGGGTAAAGCCAGACTTTGGGTGCAAGGGGTGGCAACCGGCCGCGCAGGAGTCCGCCGATGCTGAGTGATTCCACCCGGCGTGCCCTCGATGCGGCGCGACAACTCCTCGATAGAAACGCAGCGATCGCGGCCCAAACACTGTGCGATGTGCCCGAACTCTCAGCGCTCGGCCTGGAC
>JBAZMT010000099.1:0-3591 GCA_041649615.1 Parcubacteria group bacterium | reverse complement strand
AAAAGGGATCATCCACGAATATGAATCCTGGCTCTATCGAGCCTGCTCTTGCCGTCCCGACAACCGCTACTGGTGGTACGCGCTGGCTGAGTCCTACTTCTCTCGCGGCAGATTTGACCTTGCTGCTGGCTGTCTACGCTTCGTGCTAGAGATTACGAAGGAATCGGGCTTCTCGCAGACTGACCCATCGAAAGTGTACGAGCTTCTTTCCCGCTGTCTCTGGAAGCAACGGAGATATGAAGAGGGGCGTTTGTACTCGGGAGAGGCCCTGAAACTCCACCCAAACGACCCACACTATCAGAACAACTACCGCTTCTTTGAGGAAAAGGTAATGCAGGGAGCTACGCATGGCAATTAGAGATGTCTATACCGACCTACGGCTGAAGGGGAAGTTCATTCTCGACTCCCCCACCGAGCTGACCATTTCCTCTGGTGGTGCAATCACGCCCATTCAGTCGTTCCATACGGTAGACACCTACGAGGATGCGGCGTCAGACGAGTTGACAGCGATCTCTGGCGGCAACGCTGGAGACATTGTCTATCTTTCGGCGGCGGATGGGGCGCGTACCGTTGTTATCAAGCACGGGTCGGACAACATTGTTACTGCTGACGGGTCGGACTACTCCCTGGACGATGCGAACAAGATCGTGTCGTTGATCTGTGATGCAGGCGGGGTTTGGCATCTGGCGGGATCGGCTGGCGGGAGTGGAAGCGGGGCGACCGGGCCGACCGGCCCGACAGGTTCTGACGGGGTTACTGGCCCTACGGGACCGCAAGGAGCAACAGGGCCTGCTGGTTCTGCATCGGCCACGGGCGCAACCGGCCCGACAGGCCCTACCGGGGCGGCCGGTGGCGATGGAGTGACCGGCCAGACTGGGTCCACAGGAATTACGGGGCCGACAGGGCCGACGGGGACAACGGGCGCTGGAACTACAGGGCCGACCGGACCTACGGGGACAACGGGTTCCACCGGGAAGACAGGCCCGACCGGGCCAACTGGTCCGCTTGGCGGGTCGCTGACATCAGACCTGGACCTGAACGGGAACAATCTCATCGCTGGCGCGACGATCTCGCCGATCGAGGTTTCCTATCTCGACGGTGTTACGAGTGCAATCCAGACACAGCTTGACGCGAAGGTTGGCAAGACAGCGGCGGCCACAACGATCTATGTCGATGCAGCCGGTGACGACGGCGACGATGGTTCTTCTGGCTCGCCCAAGCTGACAGTCCAGGGCGCGATCAACCACTTCATCACGAACTGCCCATACATTGCACACGCTTGCGTGATTGCTGTTGGCAAGGGGACATTCCAGATCACGTCTACCCTGTCACTAGCCGGACTGACGATCCCCGGCTCGCTGACGATCAAGGCGATGGACACGTCAGACAACGCGCTTTACACAACGGGGACGGCAGGGGCGGGAGCAGCGGCAACGATCACTCTTGCGAGCGGAACATCATGGGCGACGAACTTCTGGGCGGGGGCCGAAGTGTGGATCTTCGACGGGATAGGGGCCGGGCAGCGGCGCACCGTCATTTCGAGCACGGACGCCAACCCGTGCGTGCTGACGATTTCGAGCGGCGCGACCGACTGGGACACGAACCCGGATAACACGTCAGAATACGTGGTCGCTGGGCTCGCCAAGATTCAGGACAACAACGCACTGAACTACGCTATCGAGTTGTATGGGAAGAATAACGTCACGCTCGCCGGGTTGTACCTCGATGCCTTTGAGAGTTACGGAGTCCTCGGTGAGGCGTGTCCCAGCTTCACGATGACGGATTCCCTCATTGTCACGTCCACTGGACGCGGCGTCTATCTGGCGAAGAACAGCAGTTTCTCTCTTCAGCGCAACTGGATTGAGGTATCCAGCTACGGATTCGCGCCATGGTACGGGTCAGCCGGAAGCTTCATCGACAACAAGGTTGTTCGCAATGGCGTGGCGGGGACAGGATACGGAATGCACGCCAGCAACGGAGCCGTTGTTGTCTGCACAGGAGAGAATCTGTTTGAGGACTGGGCGACGGGGATCTATGCTGGCGGGGCCTCGATGGTGAACGGCGGCGCATCGCAGGTGTTTACGAACTGCACTGCGGACACGGCCATTGCCGGGACGCAGGCCACAGATCCGGCGTATATCAGCTAGGAGGGTGGGGTGACCAAAGCGATCCAGGGGATGACGCATGGCGCAGGGCACGGAATCGACCTCTTTCTGAGTGAGATCGGCGGATTCTGGAAGAACATACTTACTGGCTATGTTGCTCTCTAGCATCGTCGGCGCTCGCCCGCAATTCGTGAAGCTCGCGCCAATGGTCGCGGCACTAGCCACGTATCCGATTGAACACTCAATCGTCCATACGGGGCAGCACTACGATGACGAGATGTCGGGTATCTTCTTTCATGACCTTGATCTGCCCACACCGACGGTCAATCTTGGCATAGGCTCTGGTCCGCATGGATGGCAGACCGCACGGATGCTCGCGGGCATAGAAGAGACGTTCACCATCACTCGTCCCGATCTTGTCATCGTCTACGGCGACACAAACTCGACCTTAGCCGGGGCGCTCGCAGCGGCAAAGCTCAACATCCCTGTAGCACACATTGAAGCCGGGCTCAGAAGCTATCGCAAAGACATGCCCGAAGAGATCAACCGCGTCCTATCAGACCATGTCTCTGCTCTACTCTTTACCACAACAGACACAGCGACAACGAACCTCGTAAGAGAAGGATTCTGGACTGAGTCGATCTTCCAGGTTGGCGACGTGATGAAGGATGCTTTCATTGGCAACGTCGCTAAGATGCCAGTGGCGCTTGATCTTGGCTTGCCACCTGAATATGCCGTCTCCACAATCCATCGGGCAGAGAACATGGGCAATTGCCTCGATGAGATTGTTAGCAACCTGGAAGAGCTGCCTATCCCTGTGATCTTCCCTGCCCATCCCCGTACAGCAAAGGCACTGGCTGGCCGACGGATATCTATTCGTGTGATCCCGCCACTGCCCTATCTCGACATGATGCGCCTAGTCGCCGATGCAACGATCATCCTCACTGACTCAGGCGGCTTGCAGCGTGAAGCATACTGGTCTGGTGTGCCTTGTGTCGTTCTGCGCAATGAGACTGAGCACATCGAGCTTGTTGAGAGCGGGTGGTCCGTCCTTGCCAAGCCCAGAGAGTTATGCCGTGCCGTTAGCTTTATGTTGAGTGCCTCTGTTCCCGCAAGAGACGATTCCCTATTCGGAGACGGCCACGCAGCGGAGAAGATCGTTGACATCAGCATCCGGTGGTTGAGCAATCGTGCGGCACAGGCCGCATATCTCCCCCTCACCCCAAACGAGAGCGGCGGTGTGAGTTGTCCGCCGCCGCCTCTCGTACTTGACTGACATCACCCCATAGAGTATAATAACAGGCGGAACCCTTCGGGCTCCATGAGACTGATGCTGCATTACGCATCATGCGTTACGCAGCGCGCGAAAACGGGCGCAAGGAACCGCTTCTTGCCCCGTTTCTGTTTTGAGGAGGCTAGATGAAGAAGCGACTCCTCGTGTTTCTTGCAGTCGCTCTGGCGCTAACCGCGCTTGGCGGCTGTAACT
>JBAZMT010000098.1:0-3625 GCA_041649615.1 Parcubacteria group bacterium | reverse complement strand
TCTCTTCGCTCATTCGCCACCTGTTACCTCTCCGTCGATCGCCGACCTGGCATGGCCGCTAGGAACATCACTTTTTCATGCGCGCTCTGAATACGATGATCTCTCTACCGCCGTCTCTGGCATGTATCATCCATCCTACGGGAAATGCAAGCGGGCCAAGCAAACAGCCGATGGCGGTTCCGAAGATGATCGTTCCAACTGTCGCGTCGAATTCGCTTGTCCACCAATAGATGAACGACGCGGTCCCCGCTACAACCCAGAATACAGCCGCACAAATTGCGATTGCCAAGATCATTCTGCCCCTCCTACTCCAGCACTCCCGCCTTCACCATCCACTCCCACGTCCGTCTTATTCCTTCCTCCAACCCGACCTTCGGCTGGAATCCTAGCCCCTTGATCCGCGAGAAGTCGGCTTGCTTTACGGTAGACAGAAGGTGCTTCGGCGGCTCCTGGACCGTGTACTCTCCCCCGACGACCTTCTTCACGATCTCGGCGCACTCTTGCATCGAGCGGTACTCCTCTGTGCCGATTGGGAACGCCTCGTAGCCATGGAACTGGTCGAGGTTGTCGAGGACAAGGGCCAGCCCTTCGCAGAAGTCGCTGATAAAACACCATGATCTGCTACATCCTGCGTGTGCCACGAACGGCTCACCCCGATGAGCTGCCGCAATGAAGTTGGAGACAGCAGAGCGGTAGACGCCATTGGGCGTTTCGTGAGGGCCATAGCACATGAAGGGGCGAATGGAGACAGCCCGCAGTATGTAGGTGTCAACATAGTGCTTCACGATGCCCTCGGCTCCGAGCTTCGTCAGTCCGTAGATTCCGTTCTGTGCCAGGATGTCTGGCTGGCCAAGGACGCTGTTGTGGCCGTAGACCTCGGACGTGGAGAAGTTGATAAGGAAGCAACAATGATCGTTGCACGCTCGCGCCACATTCAGCGTCCCAATCATGTTCGATCGAACGCTCATGTGAGGATGCTCTTCTCCAGTGATACGTCCTACTTGAGCGGCCATGTGAATGCAGATGTGAGGACCATCCTCGAACGCCCTCCAAATTGCCGCCTCATCCGTCACGTCCTGCGTCAGATCGTTCCGAATGTCGAAGCCGACAACCTCATGCCCTCGTTCACGCAGGAACGGGACGAGAGACTGACCAATCACTCCGGCAGAGCCGGTAACAAGAACCTTCATCGGCTATTGTCCTCCTCCGTATGAGACACCCACTCCGCTACCTGCCGAATCAGCCAGGTCTGCCCCTCGGAAAACGGATATGCTCGCAAGTTCCTCTCTACGGATTCCGCGAACGTTGACAAGCCATACGTGTCCACGGCAGCCGACCAGTCCAGCACCATCTCAATGATGTCCAGCCAACCCATCTGGCCGAGATCAGAGAAGTGCTCCGGGTGATGCGTGTTGACTTGCCAGTGTTTCCTGATTGACTGGCTGTTTGCTCTCGCCTCCCTGTACTCTTCGCTGTCGATTCCGAATTGAGCAGCCGTCTTTGCTAGGCGGGCAGCCTCCTCAAACTCTGGTTCGCACATACGCGAGGCATCGTGGTTCTCTGCACGCTTACTGATGTCAGAGATCAACTTCCTCGCTAGAGAGCCGAGGTGGCCTTGATGCGTGCGCACCTTGGCCGCAAGAAAGTCATGTTCCATCTTCACGCCTCACCCCTCAGTATCTCAGCGAACTTGGCCTTGTAGGCACTCGCGTCCGCTGTCTTGGATTCCGACCCACCCCATCTCCGATACCGCGCAAAGACTTCGGGCACGAACACCAATCGTGGCTCGGCCTTCAGCCACTCCCATCCTGTGATCGTGTCAGCAAAGCCTTGGGTCGTTTTGAAGCTGACTGCGTGCAGTTTGTTCTTGTGCAGCCATTCAACACGAAAAGCGGCGATCATCGTTGGATAGAGTTGTAGATGATCTCTCATGTACGCCTTGCATCCAGCAACCGTCGTCGGCCACCCATCGTACTTCCACATCCCAGTTGGCCTAGAGTTTTCATCGATCAACTCCAACTGCCCCCACAGCCAGTCAGCATACTCGCCATAGTGCTCGATCATGCCGAGCGTCTGCGGCGTCAACTCATCGTCTGCCGACAGGAGCATTAGCCACTCTTGCGATGCCTTGGTAATGAGTTCGTTCCACCCCATCACTGCCGAGCCACTGTTCTGCTTGTGGACTACGATCTTGACCTTTGGGTAACGCAGAGCGACCTCGACGCTCTTGTCAGTGGAGCGATCATCGATGAGGATCACTTCCTCTGCTCCAAGAGCCGACTCAATGGCGCGGGGGAGGAAACGAGCCAGGTTGTAGTTGACGATGCCGACGGTTACGCCCATGCGTTGTCCTTGTCTACTGATTCAGTTCATTGCTCCCGAACTCATACTTGGCGCACGCCATGTCGATTCCGTTAGCTGATGGGCAGTCGGTCGGCCCATGCACACAACAGATGCCAGCCCCGCCTAGAATGACGATGAAGAATTTGCAAGTACAGCATCTCGGAAGCGCATCAGTAATCTGCCTCATCCCGCCCTCCTTAGTCCGCAGCGGTGTCCTTGTCTAGGCGTCGGTAGTGCATCGGGGCTCCTTCAGTGAGCGGATCGCGGCTGCAAGCGCCCGCGCCGTTCTCGCCTGGACCGAGAAGCGTCCAGCGTCCTCCTCCACGCGATGTCGCATGGCGATCGTGTAGTCTGCCTGCGCATCCGCTTCTGACTGATCGCACACCTTCGCCGCCTCTTCGAGCGCCGCGGCACGGATACTGCGCTCAAGATTCTCCACGTCTCGCTTGTTTGCTGCCCTGATTGCCGCGGCAACGTTATCGCTCGGCATTATGTGTGGCATCGTTCCCTCCTCCTCTAGGTCGCGGCGCGGCCCGACCGCCCGACCTTGACTCGCTGATGGGGTTCTACCAACCAAGCCCGCCTTCGTATAGTTTTCGGGCCGCGCACATCTCATACTGCCTAGAACGGTGACTTGCCCTGCGCATCACGCAGAATCTGTCCCGTCTCGTCCGTGATGTATTCCTGGATTTTGTTCCGCCTCTTCCCTTGGTACTCGTCAATGAAGACCTTGGCAAACACTGTGCCTTTCTCTCTTGCCTTAGAGACAAGGGCGGTAGAGAAGGCAGACAAATCACCCACCTCATCGTCTGCCGAACCACCAAGAGCCACCCACAACTGCGCCAGTTTCCACGCAGCGGCAGATGAGACGACCAGTCTGTCCCACACCTGCGCCCCCGATTCTCCTCCCTCCCACTTCAAGAGGATCATCGGCTCTTCTTTCGTGGAGGTCTGGTTGGGATCGATCTCGGCCAACCGCAACTCGTAGATTCCCGCCTCAAGCGGTGCGCTCGAATACTGTTCTACTTTCACTTCCCCTCCTTCTTGCTGAACAACGCCCGAAGTGCTGCGTAGCTGAACTCGCACTCACCCGCTTTCGCCAACACCGGATTGCGCGACCCCGCCTCAATGCCAGCGGTCGGCTGGAAGACAAGACGGCGAGTACCGTTCTTGTCGGCGCTGATGAACAGGATGTTCTCGATCTCTGCCATGGAGAACCGCGCCAGCTTGCCCGGTAGGTCAATCGTGTGGCCGATAGCAATCTCGTTGATAATGGCCCAGC
>JBAZMT010000097.1:0-3657 GCA_041649615.1 Parcubacteria group bacterium | reverse complement strand
CTCTGAGTGGGGCCTGATTCCGTGGTCCGACATTCAGATTGCCGCCGAGAAGAGCCAGGGCTGGCAGAAGTGCATTGAGGCGCTGGGCTACGAAGACTGGCGCACGCTGATGGCGGCGGTCGGGCGGAACGAAGCCATTGCCCAGATCATGCAGTACGCCGAGGCGCACGACATTGCCATCACGCTTCCCGACTTCAACAGACTGGCGATTGGCGTGGACGTTGCTGATGGTGGCGGGAACCTAAGCGTAATCACCGTCCTGGCTGGGCCGAAGGTCTTGGAGCAGCGGATCGTGGACGGGACGGCGGCGGTGACGCTCCCGCCGCAGATCATTGAGACGCTGAAGGACTATGAGATTTGGGCGTGTGGGATTGACAAGCCGGGAGTCGGGGTGGCCCCGGTGGCGATTCTGCAAGAGCGGGGCGTGGATGTCTTGGAGTACCGTGGTGGTGTGCCTGCGGATGACGCCGACGACCGACAAGAGTATGCGGATCTGAACTCTGAGATGGCGTGGCTGCTGCGGCAGGACTTCGTTGACCAAGCGATTGAGATACCGGATGACGAGACGCTGAAACAGCAACTCGGTTCGATACAGTGGGCATATACCGCAGGCAACAAGGTCAAGGTGCCGAAGCCCGCCAAGTCTCCCGACCGCTTCGACAGTCTGAGGATTGCGAAGTGGGTCCAAGACTATGGTGACTACTCGCCTGACTCTATCGGGGACCAGTTGCCGAGGTTCAAGCGGCAGTATGGCACTCTCACCGATTGGTGAGGCTGCGTCAAGAAGGGGGAGAGGGATGACGTGGGAGCGCCTTCACGAAGACATTGTGTGGGCTGACGACATGGGCTGTCTGCCAGGGATGAAGAGCCTTCCTCCCGCCAAGCAGCTTCGTGTCACCGTTGACATGTGGGTAGAAGAGTGCTGTGACAAGTACAGGGGCAGGACGATTACTTTGTCCAGCGGGCCTGGCGGGGCACGCATCGTAGATCGAAAGACAAAGTTCTGCCCCGAGTGCGGGAAGAGACTGTGAGGGGATATGGCTGCACTGCATGACATTCTGCTGGGGTTCGCGTATGTGCTGGGGATGGTTGGCTGTGGAGTTGCCATCCTGCTCATGCTCGGCCTACTGACGACGCTGCTGCGGAAGAAATAGGAGCCTAGATGTCGATTCTTGACCGTGCCGCCGACCTGTGGCGACAAGTTCCGTTCCTTCGGGAGGCCGACTACAGCCTCTCGAACCATGAGATTGTTGGCGGGCGGTTCCAGAATGGCTGGTCGAAGATGGGCGGTGGGCAGGACGAGGAACTGAACGTAGACCGCTACGACCAGATGGAGGAGGCGTACAAGGCGTATCGCTTCGACCCGCTGGGCCGGAACATCGTGGAGACCTATGCCTCGTACATTCTGGGCGACGGCTACTCAGTGAAGTTCGATGACGAGAGCGACAGGGAGCGGTGGGATGACTTCTGCGAGGAGAACGCCTTCGGGGAGAAGTTTGCCGACGCGGTACGAATGCTCCTTGTGCGCGGCGAGCACTTCTTCTGGGTGTTTGAGAACGACAACTGGTACTCCACTCCGCAGATCAGGCACTTGCCAGCGACGCAAGTTGGGGACATTGACACCGCCAAGGGCGACCCGGAACGGGTACTGCGCTTCCATGGGCGGGATGACTACCACGGGAAGACGTGGGACCCGGACGATCTGATCCACCTGCGGATCTTGACCTTTGGGCAACAGCGCGGGCACGGGATCTTAGAGCCGGTGCTGTCGGCAATGGGCAAGTACCGCAAGTATCTGAATGCCCAGTCAGTGACGGCGCAGATCATTGCCTCCTTGCCGATCATCCGCAAGGGGCCGTGGACGACGGAGCAGATCACGGCGCGGCGGAATGACTTCGCTTCTCTGCCGCCGCCTGGGGCGGTTGTCACGGCCAGCAACAAGGAAGAGTGGGGCGTGCCGGATCACCCAGCGGCGAGGATGAACTGGCGCGACCAGGGGCGGGCGCTGTCGCTGGCGATTCCTACTGGCGCAGGGCTCCCCTACTTCATGGTGTTTGAGGATTCCAGCGACTCAAACTACTCCGCGACGCTTGTTGCTGAGGCCCCGGCTATTCGTCGCTTCAACGACATCCGCAACTCAATGCAGGATGCGTTGCGCCATCTGGTGAAGCGCGTTGTGAAGCCGGAAGGCGAGTTCAAGGTCTTCTTCTATCCCATTGTGTCCCGCGACTCTGAGAAGGAAGTGCGGGCGTGGATGGAGCCGTACATCGTCGGTGCGATCTCCTGGCAGACGGCGATGGAGAAGATGGGCCTTGACCCGGAAGAGGAAGAGCTGAAGTTGACGGATGAGGGTCGCTGGCCTCCGTGGGGTGCGGCTACTGGCATGGACGTGACGGCTCCCGGCGAAGAGCCTGGGGTGAGTCAGTCCGGCACGGGCGGGCAACAGTGGCGCAACCCGACGAAGGACATGGAGCGCGACATGATGAACAAGGCGATTGGGGCGCAGACGCCGAAGAACCCGTAATGCCCAATCCGACGCTTCAGCGAATCGTCTTGTCGCACTATGGCGACGCGGAGCGGGTGAGCGAGCGCGAACTGAGAGAACTGATGCGCCTGCTCGGCCTGTCTAGGCGCGACGTAGAGAAGCTGCTGGGCGAGCTGGTGGAGAAGGAGAAGAAGTACCGGGGCTTGTCAGCGGCGGCTCTCATCCGAGATGCGTCTGTGGCGCTGGCAGGCACGGCGATGCTCTGGCGGCAGCTAGGATCAAGCACAAGGGGCATTCTTTCAACCGCGATTGACGCGGGGTGGAGTAGTGGCCTCTCAGCGGCTGAAGCTGTAGCTACGCACATGGGCCAGGCGCTTCCCGAAGTCGGGATGCAGATGCTTGACGCGCTGAAGACGAACGCCATTCCGTTTGCCGACGCGCAGACGAGGGCGATTGAGGCGCGGATTCGTGGCGAGCTGGTGCGCGGGCTGCTGAACAAGGAATCGACGCGCTCCATTGCGGATCGGATGATCGGCGCGGGGCTACAGACAGAGGGGACGGTCTGGAAGTCGGCTGTGGCGAGGGCCGAGGCGACGATCCGGGCTGAGACATCCCGCGCCTACCATGCCGCGATGACCGGGCGGTTTGCCGGGGCTGACTGGGTCACTGGGTATCAGTACATGACGCAGCCAGAGGGCGAGTGGCCGTGTTCTCGTTGCGAGCCTTATCACGGCCAGTTCTTCCCGAAGGGGACTGAACCAATGCTCCCACGGCATCCAAACTGTCGTTGCGTCTACCTCGTAGTGACCGAGAAATACGGGACCTACTCCCTGTAGAGATTCATTCCAACTGGGCATCGCGCCCACATCTCACCCCCCTCGCGGGGTATGGCCTACCCCACAAAGACCTGCCGGGTCGAAAGGCCCGGCAGGCCATCAGACGGCGTTGTTCAAGCGAAGGAGCACACAGTGAACGAGGCCACCGATCAGGCCACCGCCACGGTGGCCGCTGAAGTCGTAGAGAGCGTTGGTCTGCGGGAGGATCTGTCGCTCGCAGTCTCGCTCAGTGAATCTGGTATCAAAGAGGAAGACGGCGTTGTCCGGGCATCGGCCTGTCTCATTGAGTCTGGTTGGAGCCTGAACAAACGCTACTACGGGTCGTCTCTGCTTCGG
>JBAZMT010000096.1:0-3705 GCA_041649615.1 Parcubacteria group bacterium | reverse complement strand
GTCGTGCGCCTCGGCGTACTGCATGATCTGGGCAATGGCTTCGTTCCGCCCGACCGCCGCCATCAGCGTGCGCCAGTCTTCGTAGCCCAGCGCCTCAATGCACTTCTGCCAGCCCTGGCTCTTCTCAGCGGCAATCTGGATGTCGGACCACGGAATCAGGCCCCACTCAGAGCCCTGCGGGAACTCGCCCAGTACGTGCCCGTCGTGATACGGCGTGCCGGGCCGCGTCTGCGGATCGGCTTCAATGCGGCTGATCCACTCGTAACTCGCAAGGCCAGGAATCAGCTCATCGAACTCCACCGTGCCATCAGACAGGCGCTTGATGAATGGGCTGTCTGGATACTCGCCAGTCTCTTCCCTGATCTTCTCCGCCCATACGCGGTGCTTGTAGTTCGGCGAGTCCTTGGAACTGCTCTTGAAAACCTTGCGATGAGGCGGGATCGGATGCTGCTGGCCTTGATACCACCAGCCCACGCGCACCAGCGGGTTCCCTTGTCCGAGGATCACGTTATGGGAACCAGTCACGTTCCCCGTAATCATCTCATGGACGTTATCAGGAATGCCCGGCGCTTCATCTACCACGAAGAGCTGGTACTTGTTGTGGAAGCCAGACCAGCCAGTCGCCTTGTCCTTCTCCCCGCGCCCCTGGCCCGCGTACACCCGCGCCCACCAGTCGTTTCTCAACTCGGCGCGTTCCACCATCGCTTCGGGAATCGCGATCCCGTTTCTGCCGCACCAGTTACGGATTCGGTTGTAAGTTCCGAGAAACTGCGACCAGGCTTGGGCTTTCGCCTGCTCTTTCTTGGTCGAGAGGTACATCACGTAACTTGGTTGGCGGCAGAACAGGTAAGCATTCCCAGCCACGCCAGCGCAATGAGTTTTGGAGGTCGCATTGCCAGCGCGCACGTAGACCTCGTTCGTGCGCGGTGTGTCAAACAGGGCGCGGATGACTTGCTCTTCGATGTCCCACGTCCCCCACTCGCCTTGCAGACTCAGCCGTATCCCAATCTGGTCCCGCAAGAGCCGGAAGAACGCCTCCGGGTTGTCACGAAGAGCTAGAAGGAAGTCTTGGACCTTCGACCCCACTACTCGTCCTTCTCGTCCTTCCCAATCCGCTCTTTCATCTCACCGATCTTCACAACCGCCCACGCCATCTGGTCGGCAGCATACCGCATCGCTTCGGCAGAGATGCCCCGCTGGCCCCCCTCCTCCGCAGCATGAAGCATGTCCCGCTTCCTCTGGACGAGGCACTTCTCCAATGTCTCCAAACGAGAGTTGATTGCCTTCTTTGTCCCGATCAGCATGTAGTCCCACCTCGTAGTAGTACCCCTCAACGAACTCGCTAACGTCCACGTTGTCGAGCACAAGGCCCGCGCCGTCAGCGGCAAACACCACGCAGCCAGGGATCACAGAGACACACTGGAAGACGAGTCTCATAGCGGCTGCTCCTTGTTCGCGGTGCTGGTTGCCGTGAAGGTGTATGGGGTGTCGCCAAGATACGTAATCGTGCCAGTAATCGGGTTCCCGATGTGCGACTTCCCTGGCTTCTTGACACAGTCACACGACGCCACCCACGGCGCGTTCACCTTCCCGCACAGCGGACATACCCACCCATACTGTGTCATTCCACCCCCGTCAGCTTCGCAAACTCCTGAAGCTCCCTCTGGCTCAACTCTTCCGCCCTCAACTCAACCGGCCAGATGAACAGATGCTTGTTGGAGTTTGTCATCCCCCCACGCACCGCGTACTGACGGAACGCGACAAACGCCGCGTCCGCTGAGTGCGCCACCGTGTACCTCGCCACTACCCTCTCCCCCGCCTCCGTCACAATGTCAATGCAGAATCGGCCACCGCTCTCATACGGCTGGCCGACTTCGACAACGGAGAGGAGACGACGACCATAACTAATGGCCCACATACCACCCCCGACTGCTGCTGCGAACAGACTGCGGAATCTTTGCTGGGAGCGTAGAACGCTCCCGTTACTCCTCCCGCGCTTGGCGGGCGAGCTGATGGACTGCTGCGGGAGGGACAAGCGTGGCGCGCATCACCGACAATCCTCCGCAAGTCTCATATCTGGCGGTCCCGGCGGGAATTGAACCCGCGCTACCCGGCTGACAACCGGGCGTCCTGCCGCTGGACTACGGAACCGTACTGGTGGAGGCGGAGAGAATTGCACTCTCGTCCTGTTGCGTTCCTGTCAACGGATGCTACGCGCGTAGCCCGCACTTGTTGTCGGGATAGCTCGGCTGCGGGCGACCGCAATCCCCTATCGCGCCAAGAATCCCGCCAATCCGGCGGGATTCGGAAGCCGAATCAGGCAACGATTGCCGGATTCATTGCCGGATCTGTCTACGCGAAGACTAGAACCGGTTGCCAGCCCTGGCTATCGCCACTTCCGGCTACTAGACTGGCTACTCGCCGGAGGACGCCCCGCACTGAGGCGAGGAAGCTCTTGATCGTCACAGTTGTTCTGTGTGTTGCGCGCACCGTAGACGCTCTGCGCCCAGTCGATTCTAAGTCGCCCCCGAATGCTTCACTTCTGCGCCGTCTCATGCTATGATCCCATCATGGACAAGAAGGAACGCCCCACGGAGAGCAAGGTCGCTATCGGTATCCTGATGGCAGTAGCCGTCATCGCCGGACTCATCCTCGTCATCCACGGCCTGTCAGGACTCAATAGCTCGCTCTAACCCTTCAACCGCCCGCACAGATCCCGGAACTGCTCCGTCTGCCGATCCAAAGCCTCTGTCTGCCTCTCAATCGCCCCTCGCATCGCAATCCGCTCGTCCCTGTCCGCCTTCTGGTCGTCGGCAAGATGCTTCATGTGGTTGCCCACCAGTACCTTGAAGGGCTCAACCACGTTCTTCGACAAGTACCTCAACACCAGAATCAGACATACCGTGAAGACAGCAAGCGTAGCAATCGTCTCTGGCAGGTTGCCGAGATTGGCGATCCAGTCAAACATGAGGTCTCCAAGTCAGGATAGGATGGTGGATAGATCAAGGTGTACCCATTTTGGGTACGACCGTACCCATTACGGGTACGACTGTAGGCAAAGTGTCAACACTTGATGGCCTATTGCCTACAACTCCGCACGCAGCCGCGCCAGCACATCCCCCCACCGCATCAACACCAGCGTTTCCCCTCGGTCCTCTCGAAACGCCACCGCGTCGCAACCATCCGGTATTTCCAGATAGTTCGGCAAGGCACGACGCCGCTTGGCCTGGACCCTCATCCCGCTCACTACCAGATCCACCGTGCAGGCTTCACCCAAAGCCTCCCCGTTAGATCCCCAGGCCCTCTTAGCGTCAAGGCCGAGCGCCTTGGCCTCGTTCACCAGTTCTCGCTCGAAACCAGCGCCTTTCGCCTTGCTCGCGCTTGCCATACACCCACAATCTCCCTCGCCTTCCACCCCGGAACACGGAACCTGCGACGCAGTATCGCAACAACCTCTTCCGGCCCTCGCCCCTCTTCAAGCAGCCTCCGCGCCACCCGCCACGGCAAGTACACCTCGCCGTTGAAACGAATGTCCTCCCACGGATCAGGTGGCACAGCTCGGTCCCCGCGACGCAACGCCTGGATGCGCCCGCGCGGACTACGGAAGTAGCTTGAAGGGATAGTGCGGTACGTGTTGCCCATGTCTGTGCGCGGCCCCGGTCTCTCACCGGGAATGGCGTTCAGCGCCATCGCCGTTGCCGCAGT
>JBAZMT010000095.1:0-3713 GCA_041649615.1 Parcubacteria group bacterium | reverse complement strand
CTTCCGCAGCACTGCCATCTCAAAGTCAAACCGTTGAGCAGCATCACTCTTTGCGGTCTGAAGGCTACCCGCTTCTTTACCATCCGATCCGACTTCAACATCCAGGTGCTCCGCCAGAATCCCTCTAAGGGTCTGGGCCACCTGTAAACGGTTGGCCGATGTCTCCCCCCGTAGAGCCTCCGCTATCGCTCGGAGCTGACCCACTCCAGCTTCCTGTGAAGCTACCCGGTCTTGACCTTCCAGAACGGCAATGAGACGTCCCATCGAGGCAACCGGCAGGTTCCCCGTGACCTCGTACTCATTGGCGATGCGATCGATGACTTCAGCGGCTTGCTTGGGCTTCATGGGGAGATCCTTTTCCGACCGTCGGTTGACATAGCGAAGGCGCACGTCCTTCATTGCCTCTTCGAGTTCATCCACTTTCTCGGGACGCAGCCCCTGCTTGATCTCCTCGTAGTCCAACTTGGACGCCGCCAGTGACGCTGCGTCCAAGGCCTTGTCGAGACGAAAAAGCAGGTCGGGGATGCCGTAAATGACATCCCCAGCCATCTCGTAGAAGTGGTCCCGATTCCCGGACTTCTCTACCAGCTCAACAGCCTTGGTCACAAGCTGCTTGAGCTGCGTGCACCGAAGCCGGGCATCCCCCAGCTCCTCAGTGAGGTAAACCAGGATGCCCGATGCTTCCTTCGTGTGGCCTTGGTCCATACCACCATAGGCCCGGCACAAGAGGACTAAGCCCGGAGCTGATCGGCGAATTCCTGGATCAGAAGCGCCTTGAAGGCATCGGTTTCCGCCGCAAATACCGCCTTCAACACATCCGGCCGATCCTCGTAATCCGCTTGAAGACGGGCCAGCTTCTTCTTCGGAGAAGCGGCAAAGTCATAATTGGCGGGAAAGTCTGGGCAAAGCTGCTGGGCTACCTGCCGACGCACCTCCGCCGTCCCATCCCTCAACATGACTGGCTGTTGAGCCTCGGCTGACCGTGGATGGGGCTGATCTTGACGCTTCGGCCCATTGGTCGTCGTGAACTTGATGCCGTCTTGTTCAAACTCCTGGACCTGAGACTTCCCCGAATCCATCCCCGACAAATCAGCAATCTCTACTCCCCGTCCTGAAGTCACTGTAGCTGTGACCCCCTCGCGGGTCGCCGATTCTGAAGACTTCTTGACCTTGCCAACCACTCGGGCAGGAGCATCGTCAACGTACTGCGCCCGCCTGGCCTCCTTCTTGGCCAAATACCTTTCCTGGTCCTCTTCCGACATGCGTTCCAGCATTTCAGCCTCGGACATCCCACGTCCAGGATCGATGGTGACACTCTCGGCGTCTCGAAGCGCCTGGCCCACAGAACCCGCGGTCAAGACGGTCCGAGTTTGCTTGGCCTTCTCCCCCGCAGCCGTCTTCAATGTCCGTACCGGAACTCCATCCTGTAGTTCGGCAGCATTGACAGGATCCCCTCGCCGATACCCTGCATTCCTCTCATTCGTGCTGGAAGCATGAGCTTGAACGTCCCCCACCTCACGTTCATCCGTCTCCGCAGCCGTCATGGTTGTCCGAGGCACATCGTGAGGACGCATCGGATTCCCACCCTGAGTGGCATGACGCACCTGAATGTTGGCTGTACGAGGGATCTCAGAC
Organism: Parcubacteria group bacterium; assembly: GCA_041649615.1. GTDB lineage: Bacteria > Patescibacteriota > Minisyncoccia > UBA6257 > Colwellbacteraceae > JALOAR01. The sequence goes on along the minus strand of JBAZMT010000095.1, from coordinate 2,078 downwards.
GACGTATCCTCAGCGTCGAATTGTTCCTCCAGAACGAGCCACCCCTGCGCCACAGCTCCCTTGAGCTGTGGCATGACGAACGTGTCCCCGCCAATGTCAACGGTCGAACCATCGAATCGAAGGTCCTGCCCCTTGGCGATACTTTGGCCGGTGTTACCCAGTGCAAAAGTACGAGCAGCAATGAACGTACGAAACTCGCCCTTGCGGTATGTGATCTGAATCGGCATCTGAATCTCCTCTGGTGCGGGGGTAACCCCGACACTAGAGGATTTCCAATAGAGCTTTATTGAAGAAGCCCTATCTCACGCCCAGACCACCGGCTCCTGCCCCGTCTCCACCAGGGCCACGTTGGCCTTGGAAAAGGGCTTTGAGCCAAAAAACCCAGTTGCCGACAGGGGACTGGGATGGGCCGCCATGAGGACGACGTGCCGAGACGTATCGATGAAGGCCGCCTTCGTCTGAGCGAACCGCCCCCACAGCAGAAAAACCATGGGTTTCTCACGAGCGTTGAGGATCTTGATGACGGCGTTCGTGAACTGCTCCCACCCTTGCCCTTGGTGCGAAGCCGGCTCTCCCTGGCGAACCGTCAGCGTAGTGTTGAGCAGAAGAACACCTTGCTCCGCCCACCGGGTCAAGTCTCCCGTCTCGGGACATGCCCCGAGATCAGCCCTCAGCTCCGCGTAGACGTTCCGCAGACTAGGGGGGAGGGCTACCCCAGGGGGAACCGAGAAAGCCAAGCCATGGGCTTGTCCGGGACCGTGGTAAGGGTCCTGACCCAAGATCACCACCCGCACCTGGTCCAGGGGGGTCACCGCGAACGCCCGCAGCACTTGTCCGGCCGGCGGGTACACAACCTTCGTGGTCCGCTCCTGAGCCACGAAGTCTGAAAGCTGCCTGAAGTAGGGCTGCTTGAATTCCTCGGCCAGGGCTAGCTTCCAGGAGAGGTGCATGGTTCCTTGCAGATCAATGTCGGTTGGGTCCACGGAACTGGTCCACACTCGTAACCTTTCCCAGCCGAAACAGCTTCTCCCGTCGCCGATGCTCGGGGCAGCAATAGCTCATGCTGTTCTTCGGTGAAGTGTCCACGAACTTGGGGCTTTCACAATGTCTGTACTCACAGTGCTTGGAGCGCCCGGCTACTTCCCGCTTGTCTGCGCACTCAGGGCAAAAGTGAAAGGATCCCTTCTGTGCAGTCGTCCACTGGTTCCCACATAACCGACAAGTGAAGGTCCGCACCATGCTTGGTGGGTGAGCTTCCCGTGCCAACTTTCGCCTATAGCGAGCATAACAGGCAGGGTTGTGAAATTCACTGCGTCGTGTCGTGTGAAAAGCCTCGCCACAACCTTTACAGACGACTACGTGACCCTTCGGCGAAAGGCATTGCACACAGAGCCCCCCGTGAAGCCCTGCAAGCGGTGTGGTCCTTCCGCAAGCGGAACACGAGGTTACTTGCACTGGGGTTGCCAAGATTGGCTCTACGCCCACGGTAGGCCCCTTCGACCAACACAGGACCACCTCGAAGTCATCGCGTGGCAACTGGTACCTGTACTGCTGTGCCTTTCCATACCCCAGGTCAGCCACAATGGCCAAAGTGTCGTCGATGAGTCTGTAGTCCTGCCCACTCAACGAGAAATCATCCACGTTCAGGACTAACCAGCCCCCCGGACGGAGCACGGCACTGCTCTTGGTGATGATTCTCCGCCAGAAATTCTGGAGCCAAGCATCATAGACGGGGTAGCGTTCAGCGGACTGCGTCGGCTCAGAGGAGTAGATCTCGCGCTTCCAGTAGGGAGGGGAGGTCAAGACCATGTCAACGTCGACTGGAAAATCCACATCCTCCGCTGGGGCGTTCACCAAGGTCGTGCGTCCCTGAACCACTGGAACGAAGGACTCGACCCACTGATGTAAGCGGTGCAGCCCTTCAATGGTTTGAGTAGAGGGATCGATGCCTACGTAATGTGCCTGGGAGGCCGACAGAAGGGTTCCGAGAAGCCGCCCACCATATCCTGCACAAGGGTCCAGAACCGTGCCCCCGAACCGGCAAAAACGGTCCACGAGAGCCTTTGCCGCCGACGGAC
>JBAZMT010000094.1:0-3721 GCA_041649615.1 Parcubacteria group bacterium | reverse complement strand
TGTAGGTGTAGTCGCCAACGGCGTCGGCAGACGTGGCGACACCGGCAGAGAAGTAGGGATCCGTGTACGTGATCCGCACCTTGGCGTAGATGCGCCGGAAGGTCTGATTCATCGCGTAGACGATGTCGTAGAGGAACGTCTCGAAGTCTCCGACGACGTTCACCGCTCCTGCGAGGTTCCGCATGACGAGCTTCTGGATGCTGCCGACGACCTCAACGCCTCCCGCGTACTCCTCGACCCACGTCTTGAAGTACGCGATCGTCCCGACTACTTCGGACACCGCGGGCCCGACGATCTTCTCGATAGCTCGCTGGACCGAGCCCTCGACGCCGACGGTGCCGACAACGTCGCGCGAGACGTGACGCGCCACCGCGCCCTCGGCCGAGACTGTCCCGAGGATCGAGCGCGCGACGTCACGCTTGAGAACTGCGACGGTGCCTACTTCCCCGACCAGCGTCTTCGCCCAGGTGTAGGCGAAGCTCACCGTCCCCTCAGCTTGCGACGTGGCCGAGAGGAGCTTCCCGACGCCCCGGACCACCACGGGCAGGGTGCCGGCCGTCGCGAGGATCTCGCGGGACGTTGCGCGGCTCACGGCGCCCTCGGCGCCGGCTGTCCCGGCGAGCGTGCGCCGCGACCCTCTGACCACAGAGCCGACGACTTCGGACGTCGCCGTGGCGACGGTCTTGAGGAACGCGCGGCCGATCGTCCCGACGACTTCCACCGTTCCTGTCAGGACTTTCGAGAGCCAGTACCCCATCGTGATTGTCCCGACCACTTCGGACTGCGCGGCGATCGTTCTCCCCATCCCGCGCTGGACCGTCGCGCCCGTGGCTGTCGCGGTCCCTGTCAGGACTTTGCCTGCCCCGCGCGTGACAGAGATCCCCGTCGCGGTGACTGTCCCTGTCAGCGTTTTCGCGAACGTGTACGCCTCGTCGATCCCGTAGCCGATCTCGTAGGTGTCGGTGTACGCAGCCTCGATCTTCTGCTCGACGAGGTAGCTGCCGTCGCACGCGATAACGAAGACTGAGTGGGTATACCCGTAGATGTTGCTGCCGGTCGTGTTGTAGAGATCGTCGGAGGATCCATTGGCCCTCATCCAGTTCGCGTACTCTGTCGCGCTTGTCGCGTTTGCTGAATAGAACCCGTACAGAGCACCGGCCGGAAGAGCCGCGAGATCCTGATAGGATCCCGTGGTCGAGATCGAGCGATCGGTCGCGTTCGTGTGCATCACGACGGCGCAGCCCGTCGCGCCCGCCGGCGGCGCGTAGTACCCGACGATGAACAGGTCCACAACAGCGTTCTCGATCTTCTGCTCAAAGATCACAGACGCGTCGACCCCGACGATCTCACCGATCCCGTTGTTGTAGTAGTGGTCCGAACTCGCTGTGCGATCGTCGGAAGATCCGTTCTTGTGAACGACTCCGTAGTACGCCGAGGTAGAGACCATGTTGAGGAGAACCGCCACGGCGCTCGGGCAGTAGCTCGAAGCGTCGACGTCAACATAGGAGCCCGTCGTGGCCGTGCTGACGTTCTGCTGGTCTGTGCGGAACACGTAGTGCTCCGTGAAGTACCCGCGCACGTAGAAGTCGAGCTGTGTCGTAGACTCCGTCTTGACCTCGAAAACGCGGTTCGCATCTACTCCGACGAACTGCGACGTCATGCAGGCGGTGTAGACGTCCGCGTACTTGTCATCGACCGACCCGTTCTTGTGGCAGAAGAACATCCTCGCGTACGACGCCGAATTGTCGTGGATCTCGACCTCAACGCCGACAGCGCCGGCCGGCACGAGGGCCGAGCAGTCGATGTCGTAGTACGAGCCCGTACCTCCGGGCACGTATTCTGTCGGTGTGGTCTGGATGAACGCGCCCGCCACTACTCCTCCGTCTCGACCAGCTTCACCTTCTTGAGCCCGAGTTCCTTGCGGACCTCATTCACAGAGCCCACAAGCATCTCTGTGCGCGCTTCGAGATCCGCCTTGAGTTCGGCATCCGTGATGGGAACGAGGGCGCCCTTGTCTCGCAAGAACTGCCGGAACATCGCTTGCCGGAAGTCCTTGTGGGCCCGGGCCCGCGCGAACTTCTGCGGATCCGTCCCTTCCTCTCCCCGCTTCTGCCGCTGCGTCCGAGTCTTGATCTCCGAGAGCTCGTCGTGAAGTTTCGATGTCGCGCGCCCCGCGGCTTCCTCAGACGCCAGGACAGCGTCGATCTCGGCGTACTCCTCGCCGGCGTCGAAACGCGCCTTGAGTTCGGCAAAGCGCAGCCGGCACCACGACTCCTCTTGCTCCATCGTCGCGTGTCGCATCGGACAGCATCCCTTGTTCTTCTTCGGATTGATGCCGGCCGGCGAAGTCCAGAGGAGATCGAAGTCGTTCCCGAGTTCGATCGCGTTGACGATCTGAGACTCGACCTCGATCTCCCGCTGGAGTCGGTGCAGGTCCGCCACGGTCCCCGCATCGAGTTCCTTCTCCTTCTTCAACCTCTCCCGAGCGATCTGCATGTGCCCTCCTATCAGCGCGGGTAGGGCGGAGCCTCACAACCGCTCCACGTCTCCGCCCTCATCCCCGCTATGCCGGGTGCGTGTACTGCGCCTTGATCGTGAACTGGATCGAGTCGCCCACGTTGAGGTTGATCGCGGAGAACGTCGCTCTCAGGTAGAGGTACCCGGTCGTGCTTGTGAGATGCGTGAACAGCGCGGCCTCGGTGATGGCCTTGCCCGCGCCGGCGCACGTCAGCGTCCCGACCACCTGGAGAGTGTCGTTCGTGTGCGTCGTGGTCTGCTGCGTGACCGTCCCGACCGCGCGGGCTTCGGCGCCCGGGGTTTCCAAGACGGTGTCCGCACCAGTCGCCGCCGTTGTCCCTGTCCCCCAGTGGACCCACTTCGGCGGGTTGTGCGTCGGTGAATCGAGGAGCCTGTCCGTCGTGATCGCTAGTCCGTTGTCTACCACGTACACTACATCAGCCGCCATGGTGGGCCTCCTTCTTTTCCTTCGCTAGCATCGCATCGAGGCGTTCGCGCCCCGCTTTTCCCTTCTCAAGATTCGCCGGATCGTTCCTGCCCTCCCCGGCAATCATCCCTAGATCAACCCGCGTCCCGTCCGCCTTGATCACGACAGCGGATAGAGACGCCTTCGGTCGCTTCACGTGTCCAACGTAAGCCATCGTCAAACCTCCTCAAGAGTGAATGTCACCGGCTCCCAGAGCCACTTGTCCTTCGTCAGCATCCGCACCCGGCTGAAAGGCCGGAACTTCACGGTGTAGGTCGTCGTCGTCGAATCCTCTTCCTCAATGATGAGAGAGAGGGGCACACTGACCCCCGCAGCGTAGAGCGCCAGAAGTGCGTCCAAAGCATCCTGACCGACTGCGCCCGTGTTGTATGAGATTGTGAACCGTGTTTTGGTCGCGATGTTGTCGATGACGAGCGCACCATTCGCCACGCGGCCCTCACGGTTGATCTCGAAATCCTCCCAGGCGATCGTGAAACCGTCCGAGACGAACAGCGACTCCGCGCCCGACAGCCCTAGCCAGAATCTCCCCGCACTCGCCATTACACAGCCTCCAGTCCGAGCCTGACCTTCTCACGCTGCACAAGCGGCAAGGCGATCCGCCCGAATGTCTTCCCGTCCACTTGCAGAATGAGCGGCCTGTCCGCGCCGATTCCCAGCTCATCCATCGCATCGTAGACGCCCGCGTGAACAGCTTCCCCGAGTAGGCCGTAGTCGATC
>JBAZMT010000093.1:0-3783 GCA_041649615.1 Parcubacteria group bacterium | reverse complement strand
CATCGTCCATTACATGGCCAAGCACCACAAGGAGCCGCGCTACTGGGCCAAGGTGCCCAACCTGTTGCTGCTGGGGCCTATAGAGGAACGGACGGCGGAGGTGACGCCATGACAGAGGGCGACAGCCCGCAGATAGCCCAGGCCAAGGTTGGAACGAGGCTTTCTAAACTATACACCGCAATTTGGAAATGGCTTGGTAAACATGCTGATTACGTCATGCCACTTGAGGGAGATTACCCAGCGATGCACCTGCGCCACGGGACGTACGATAAAGGCAAGCCCTTCTATGATCCCGCGCTAAGCGAGACTTTTCTTCGATATCTAGACACGCCAGAATCCCTGTTCCACGTAAGGGCCGCGATGGATGCCATAAGGAAGGCGGATAAGTCTGCTTATGCATTTGCCGCGCTCAAAATACGGGGCTGGACCAACGAGCGTATTGCGGAGGTGCTTGGCCAAAAGGCGTGGAGAAGGGGCAGCTCCCTTCGTCTCATTAAGGCAAGACTGAGAATCATGTCTGCTGTGATTGGCCTTGTCCCTGAATCAAAAATCAGAGGATGGGGGCTGCTTGCTGCTAGGGATGACCTTGCGGCAACAACCCTAAAATATGGTTCGCGTTTTCGCGGGCAGGTAGAGGACGACGGTAGGGAATGCCTTCTTCTTCGAGATGGCTGGCAGCGCGCGATAGGTGGCCAACCGTGCGATGTTATATTCCCTCATCCAACCATCTCGAAAAGCACCGTTGGGGATATGGTATGGATCAAGAAATCCAAGACTTCTATCGCTGGGGAGGCAAGAATCGCGGGCATAGAGCCGGCAACATTTAACGGGCAGGGCTTTCCAGTTATTGGGAGAGGGAAACAACTAATGCTGTCACCGGGTGATATTGTGTGGATTTTTTCACTGGTAGAGGGAAGGCCCTTGGAGGAGGTGCCCTCATGACATGGCTTTGGCTGCTAGGCGGCGCAATCGCGGCGGCGGTCCTGTTGCTCGTTTACGCGCTCTGCAACATCGCGGGCATACTGGACGAAGCCGAGCGGCGGCGCATGACGGTGCCGCCGAGGGAGGAGCGATGAAAGCTGCGCTGTCCGCGCTCAAAGCGTGCGCTGGCTGCGCCACGGCGCTGGCCCTGCTGATAGTGTTCATCGTGTTGGATAGGTTTGTCCATTTTCAGACGGAAGGAGATCCATGGTACGAATGAGGCTTGTCTTGGTTGCGTTGGCCTTGGCGTTGGTTCTCACTGGTGCGGCAAGCGCCGACAACACCTACATGCCCGTGGCCCAGGAGACGGGTGGCATGGTGATCCGCGCCCATGTGCTGTGGCAAGACTGGAGGCCCTTTGACGCCACGCTATCCGGCTACTGCGTGGCCGCCTATGACGAGGATGGGGCGCTACTGGGCATGGCGGAGACGGACGCGGAAGGTGACGCGGTGTTCGACGTGGAGCCGCATGGCGTTATCACATTGCGCCTGAGTGGTGACGCTATCGAGCCTATGAGCGTCACGGTAACGGGCAGCGGCCCCCTCGCGGCGGCGTTCTGGATGCAAACGAGGTACAGCCCGGGAGAGCACTTGGTAGCTACGAATTGGGAGCAGGTACGGTGAAAGACCGACTCCGCAAGCGCCGCCGTTCGATGGTCATGCCCGCCAAGTACAGGCGCAAGCCAAAGCCGCTGGCGTTGCGCATTACGGTCACAGACAACGCATCGAGCGTACTGGAGTTGCTGGCTGGTGATCTTGGCAGGCTTTGCGGTGTACCAGCGGACTATTGGAAGGCGCGCGACGAGGTTCTATACGTAGCTCGGCAGGTCTTGGGCGAATAGGAGCATACACGCAATGGCAGCAACGCAGACGTACATCGCGGCTATAACGGAATCAGAGTGTCGCGCCGTGCGGCTCGTGCAGATGCGCGACCTGTTTCTGGCCGGGGAAACCTACACCGTGGAAGAGCTTGTTGAGCGTTTCGGCGTGGGGCGCAAGACCATATATCGTGACCTCAATAGCTTGTCGCGCAAGCTATGCCTGCCACTCGTCTGCGAGGTGCGCTGGGGGCTAATGCGAAAATAGGACAACTCCTGTCCATTCGTTGGGCCAATACCCGACACATACCCATGCTAAGCTGTGCTCTGAAGGGCACAGCTTTTTTGTGCCTCAGTCCGGTATGTGGGCATCGCTCACACCGGGGGGCGCGGATAAAGGGACAGGGGCGCGCAAGTCTTTGATTTCATCGAATAATCAAAGGGTTTCAATGTGGCAGGAAAAGGCGGCGCACGGCCAGGCGCAGGGCGCAAGCCCAAGGCAACAGAGAACGAGATACGGGCAGCCTTGCACAAGGCCATGCCCTCTGCCGACGTTCACGCCAAGTTGGCCCAAGCCGTGGATCGCGGTGAATCATGGGCCATTACGCTGTACCTAGCCTATGACTGGGGTAAGCCAAGGGAGCGCCTCGACGTGGGCCTTGCCCAGCAAGAGGAGCGCTCTATCGACGAGATTATGCGCCTCCTTGTTGGCGAAGCGACCGGACCAACTGGCGATAGCGCGGAGCCCAGCCAGGACCAAGGTTCTAGCGATGGGGCGGCGATGGGGTAAGACAACGTTGGGCGGTGCGCTCGTCATGGGCGCCGTTTCACTGGGCGCTCGCGTGGGCTGGATTGTGCCAACGTATCGCAATGCTAGGCCGCTGTGGCGGTTCTGTCAGCAAGTGGCGGCGCTCACAGGCGACCCGTTCAAGATCAATCAGGCCGATATGACGGTAGAGTGGGGCCGCGGTTGGATGGGCATCTACTCCGCCGACAACGATACAGCCTTGAGAGGTGAATCCTTCGACCTCGTGATAGTCGATGAAGCAGCGATGATACGCGCAGAGACCTATACCGATGTCATCATGCCGACGTTGGCCGACCGCAACGGGCGGTGTTTGCTCATTTCCACGCCCAAGGGCCTGAACTGGTTTTATACCGAGTTCCAGCGTGGCCTAACGGGCGGCAACATGCAAGCCTCATTCCACGCGCCAACATCCGCCAACCCCCTGCCGAACATCCAGCGCGCCTACAGGCTCGCCAAGGATCGCGTCTCGGAGCGCACGTTTCGGCAAGAGTGGGACGCTGAGTTCATCGAATCCGAGGGCTTGGTCTTTCGCAACATCGACACGCTAGCGACGCTACAGCCGCAAGCCGCGCCCATCACTGGACATACTTACGTCGGGGGTATCGACTGGGGCCGAACCAACGATGCCACGGTGTTCACCGTCATCGACGCCACGGCGGGCGCGGTGGCCGCCACCGACCGCATGGTGCAAACCAACTTTGACCTACAGCTAACGCGCCTGCGCGCCATGCACGAGCGCTTTCATGTCGAGGCGTGGATAGGCGAGTACAACAGCATCGGCGGCCCGCAAGTGGAGTCGCTACAGCGGCAGGGTATCCCGGTGCGACCATTCACCACGACCAACGCGACCAAGGCGCAGATCATCGACGCCCTGGCCCTGGCCTTCGAGCAGCAGATACTCCAGTTGTTGCGGAATCCCGTTCTCACGGGAGAGTTGAAGGCGTACCAGTCCAAGGCGTTGGCGTCGGGCCTGATGACCTATAGCGCGCCAGAGGGAATGCACGACGACCACGTAATGAGCCTTGCGCTTGCGTGGTACGGCGCGCACCGGCGCGGGGTACTGTTGAGGTAGCATGGATATACGACCAACACTAAGCCAGCGGGTGCGCGTAGCCATGCGCGCCTTGCGCGGTATCCCGCCGACGCGCCACGACTTCGAGCGCAAGCAAGCGCCCG
>JBAZMT010000092.1:0-3801 GCA_041649615.1 Parcubacteria group bacterium | reverse complement strand
CACACAGAAGAAGGAAGAAGTACAAGAGAAGAAACGACACCGCCTAACGGCTTCTTCGTGAGGGGGTTGCACCCCCTTCACAAACCCCCGCTAAAGGCACGCGACAAGCAGGCTAAAGAAACCGCAGACTCATCCTGCGTTTATAGGGGGGGGGCGATGGCCCCCTTTTTTTGTGAGGAGGTGACGAATGTCCTCTTGACATAGCGTGGTATCACGCTATACTAGAGATGTCATGGAGGTGGACATGGACACCAAAGGCAAAGGGCAAATCAGGAGCGCGGAAAGCTACGCGTACCCGATGGGCGGAGCGTACGCGGAAACCGTAGCGACTCTCTCGGACGGGCGGATTTGCACCATCAACACCCAGTATGGATGTGTACTCCCGCATGGCGAGCACGCTGAAGACTGCGAGCAGCTTACCAAGATGGGCGGGCGGTGCACGTGCGGATTGCTCGATGGGATCGACGTCGAGGCCCTGGTCGCCGATGCGCGGGCGAACGGCAAGCGCGGATACGCTCCGGAGCCGGAGCCGACCCGAGAACAGATCGATCGCTACTGGGCGATTGAGACGGAGATGGATGCGCGGCGTCGGGCGGATGGGCTGTGCCCCAAGTGCGGGACCTATTGCTGTGGAGATTGTGGGCTATAAGGAGGGCGAAATGGATGTGTGCGTACTGAGTACGCTCCAAGGATGTGTGGCGTTGCCAGAGATGAATCATAGGGAACTGGGCGCATCCCGCGATTGGACAAGCATCAAGTATCTCATCCGTGGCGCAAAGAGCGCCGACGCTGCGGCACAGCTTGTGCATGGAAGCTGTATCCTGCACTCCGTACTCGATCTGTCAGCCAACCGCTTTGAGCTTGATGCCGCAGAACTGGGGTCCGGGAAGATTGTCTGGGCGGGGATGACTAGGGCGGTATGATCCCGCTCTGGATCGAAATCATCGGATCCCCCGAGAATGCGTGGGTCGCAGAGGTAGAGGTGCTATCTGGCTGCGTGCGCTCGCGCCGGATCGACCACGCGATGTATGACTACTCGGGAACGAACAGCGTCGGGAGTCGGGGAATTCGTCAGGGCTACCTATTGAAAGAGCAGACGATCTATGAGGTTAGCTCGCCAGAAAGCTGGAAGAGGACAGATCGCTACTACTGCGTGGTAGAGGACGGGGAATTGAAGCGACTGGATGCGAAGGACGTGTTGGAGTGGGCAAGCAGGGTCTAGGTATCGATGTGTTTTCGGCCACGCAAGAGCGGATGCGCTGGATCTTCGACACGTTCCCGCGCGTCTACGTCTCGTTCTCCGGGGGCAAGGATTCCGCCGTCATGCTGCACATGGCAATGGATGAGGCGATCCGTCGCGGGCGAAAGGTCGGCGTCCTGTTCGTGGATCTTGAAGGGCAGTACAAGCTGACGATCGACTTCACCCGGGACTGTTTCGACCTCTACGCAGAATACATAGAGCCATTCTGGGTTGCGCTACCTCTCAACCTCCGTAACGCTGTGAGCCAGTACGAGCCGCAATGGATGTGCTGGGACCCAGGGCGCGAGGCAGACTGGATCAGGAGACCGCCAGAGATCGCAATCACCGACGAGAGATTCTTCCCGTTCTTCCACCGCCGCATGGAGTTCGAGGAGTTCGTGCCTGCGTTCGGTGCGTGGTATGGCCAGGGCCAGCTTACGGCATGCCTTGTCGGGATCAGATCGGACGAAAGCCTGAACCGCTACCGCACGGTGGCAAGTGGCTCCAAGCAGTCTCTTGAGGGCAAGAAGTGGACCACCTACATCCAAGGGACTTATGGTGTCTTCAACTGCTATCCGATCTATGACTGGCAGACGCGTGATGTCTGGATCTACAACGGCAAGACTGGCAAGTCGTACAACCACCTCTACGACAGGATGTTCAAGGCGGGCTTGACGATTCACCAAGCCCGCATCTGCCAGCCGTATGGCGACGATCAGCGCAAGGGGCTGTGGCTGTTCCACCTGATCGAGCCCGAGACGTGGGCGCGGGTTGTCGCGCGAGTGAATGGCGCGAACCAGGGCGCACTCTACGCGCAGAGCTCAGGCAACATCCTCGGCCGGATCAAGATCGACAAGCCCGAGGGGCACACCTGGCAGTCGTTCGTAATGCTGCTTCTCTCGTCCATGCCGCCAAAGACCAGCGAGCACTATAAGGACAAGATCGCGGTGTTCCTCCACTGGTGGCAGTCTCGCGGCTATCCAAACGGAATCCCAGATGAAGCGCCGTCGGCGCAGGAAGCTGGCCGCGAGGTCCCATCGTGGCGGCGAATCTGCAAGTCCATGCTGCGGAACGACTACTGGTGCAAAGGGCTCTCGTTCTCACAGCACAAGAGCGAAGCTTACGAGAAATACCAACGGCTAATGAAGAAGCGGAGGGCACAGTGGAACGTGATTTGAACGACATTGCTGCGCACCCCGTGTCGCGGATGCAGTGGGTGCCAGCGGACCTTGTGATGGCGAATGACTACAACCCAAATGTGGTCGCTCCCCCGGAGATGAAGCTGCTGGAACGCTCGATCGCGTGCGACGGGTTCACTCAGCCAATCGTCGTCTGGGAGGTAGAGGATGGGTACGAGGTTGTTGATGGATTTCACCGTCACCTTGTGGGGAAGAAGCTCGGAATGACTCGTCTCCCTGTTGTCGTCATCAACACAGACCGGACTGATCGAAGCGACCGGATCGCCTCAACGATTCGCCACAACCGAGCGCGGGGGAAGCATCTCGTAGACGGAATGAGCGAGATCGTTCAGGAGCTTGCACGCCGCAACTGGAGCGATGAGAAAATCGGGCGCGAGCTAGGCATGGAGCCGGATGAGGTGCTGCGCCTGAAGCAGATCTCCGGGCTTGCCGAGATGTTCGCAGATGAGGAGTTCAGCGAGGCGTGGGAGGCAACATGACCGCGACGTACCGCAGATACAACCTGCAATTCAACGAGGAGACGGACGCCGACGTGATCGCGTATCTGGAAGCGCAGCCGAACGCGACGGATGCTATCAGGCGGGCGATCCGCGAGAAGATCGGCACGTAGGCAGAGCACGCCGCAACCTAAACCTAGCAAGCCGTGGCCGAAAGGCTGCGGCCTTGCTCTTTTGCATTCGACGTAGATAATCTATCCAGCGTAATCACGTTGAGGGGGTAGAACGTGACAGAGAACGTAACGCAACTCGCTGTGCAAGAGGTCTCCGAGCGTCTGCGCGTCGCAGAAGCGAACTTCACCGAACGTATCGCCGAGCTTGAACTAGAGCTAGAGGAACGCGGCTGGGACCGCCTCATGGGGTCCACTCAGACCGAGTTCTCCCGTGACGCCCTCCGCAAGATCGTCGCTGAATCCCGCCTGTTCTACATGAAGAACCCCCTCATTCGGCGGGCGGTGGATCTCTCGACGAGCTACGTCTTCGGCCAGGGCGTGACGGTTGAGACGGTCAGTCCGACGGTGGACGTTGTAGTGCAGGAGTTCCTTGCCGATGAAGCCAACCGTGCGGAGTTCTCTACCCCCCTTAGCATGGCAGCGCGGGACACGGACCTAAGGATCGAAGGGAATCTCTTCTTCGTCTTCTTCACGAATGCGGGCGGGTTCCTGCGCGTGCGGACGATTCCATTCGACGAAGTACAGGACGTGATCTGTAACCCCGAAGACGCCCGTGAGCCCTGGTACTACGTCCGTCTCAAGTCCCCGCGCGATACCCTGTTCGCAACGCCGTCCGCTCTGACCGCCGAGCCGGTCCTCTATCCCGACTGGCAGTACACCCCCAAGAGCCGCCCGGCGAGCTACAACGGCCA
>JBAZMT010000091.1:0-3802 GCA_041649615.1 Parcubacteria group bacterium | reverse complement strand
TGATTCCCAATCCTGGGCGCGATTGGTCTTGCCGTCGCGGACGAAGTCGCGGATCGATCTTGGCCGCCTTCCAGTACGTCCCTTGAACTCCACGGCAATGATCGGAACGTCGGCGATCGAGTTGGCGATGGCTTTGACGGACCCGTAGACCCACGAGTTGTAGTAGTATGCGTAGATTAGATCATAGGTAAGCTGTGGGCGTTGAGCGTGATCGCTCAGGACGTTGTCGATCGCTCGCGGCATGTCGCCGCCTTTGAACTCAATGACTCCGAGCCCTTGTGCCAACTTCCCCGCAAGGCTCAATGCTCCCCCTTCATCCTGTAACCGCTCCCGGCGCAGTCAGGGCATTTGTCCCATCGTGGCCCTCCATCGAGCGAGGCTCCGCAAGGGCAGACCTCAACAACCCCTTCGCGGAATAGAGCCATCATGTCGTCCTTTTCCTTCTTCGTCACGTAGAGCATCATCTGGGACCTGTAGTTCCTGAATGCCCCAGATGAGCTGCCGCCAATGCCGCTGAACGCCAGCTCGCCGAGATCGAGCATGTTCTTCATCAGCATGAGCATGTTCTCGTGCATTTGCCTGGTGATCCCCACCTTCATGTTCACCTCCCCCAAAAGAAACGCCCCCCGCGGACATTGTCCGGGGAAGGCCAACTGATTCTGTCGGTTTCTTCGTTACCCTATAGATAGCACGTTACGACCAAGATGTCAAGCTATCGTGCAGGGGTGACTAGCAACTTTGGTGATCGTCGTGATGGTGCCGACGTTTGGATCTAGGAAAGAGATCTCATCGCGGGTGACTGTGATTCGGCTGCCGTGGGTGCCGACACCAACAACGAACTGGCCCGGAGTCCCGCACCCGGAGAAGATGACGCCACCGGGGATGAACTCTATACCCGTGAGTTCGCCGGAGATTGACGGACAGGTCGCGGCGATGCGCTCCCCGACGATGGTCTGTATCGAAGCGCCGATGTAGCCGCCATGAGCAAGCAGCATCATCACGAATAGGTCAAGCAACCTCTTGTCTTTCATTGTCCCCTAAAAGCTGAACCGCCAGTGGAGGGGCGGTCCAGCCGTTCTGCAAGGAGGCCAGCAAGCACATCCAGCGTCCCGGATGCACAACACCATTATAGGCAGAAGACCGACGAAGTCAACTGGATGGGCTCACTTCTTTGCCCAGTTGCCGTCGGCAATCTTGCCGTGCGGCTTCTTCTGCGGCTTCTTCTTGTCTGTGGTCATGTATCTCCTTTGATCGCGTCGGCGAGTTCTCCCAGCGTTCTTGTCTTCTTCTTGAGGTTGCATCGAGCACATGCGATTGCCAGGTTGCACGGACTATGTTCTCCACCTCTGGCTAAGGGAATAACGTGAAGGCTTTATCCCCTTGACTCAGGTCGCCGATGGTGCTATGATAGTCCTGTAAGGAGGAATCATGGACATCATCGAGCTTCAAAAGCAGTTCTCCACCCAGCACAAGTGCGAGGTCTTCCTGCGCCGAATGCGCTGGCCCAACGGCGTTACGTGCCCCAAGTGCGGTGCCCAACATCCCTACTGGTTGCAGGATCGCAACCTGTGGGAGTGCTCCGCTTGCTCCTACCAGTTCTCCGTGACCGCTGGAACGATCTTCCACCGCTCCAGGACACCACTCGGCAAGTGGTTCATAGCCGTGTGGCTGATGGTCGAAAGCAAGAAGGGCGTATCGGCCAAGCAGATCGAGCGCACCATCGGGGTAACGTACAAGACGGCTTGGCGCATCGCTATGCAGATCCGACAGGCCATGCGGCCAGGGTATGGGTTTGAAGACAAGCTCGCCGGGATCGTCGAGGTAGACGAAGCCTACATCGGTGGGCACCACCCTGGGAAACGCGGACGCGGGGCCTTCGGGAAGACCGCCGTCGTCGGGATCAAGGAGCGAGGTGGCGCTATCGCCGCTCAGGCTGTGCCCAACCTCAAGGCTGAAACGCTCGCCCCGCTCCTCAATGCCTTCGTCCGCACCGACGCTGAACTTCTCTGCACCGACGAGTTCCCGCCCTACGCTATCGCCGCCAAGGGCTACCGCCACGCGACGGTCACCCATGCTCGGACCTACGTCAATGGCAACGTCCACGTCATGGGCGTCGAGTCGTTCTGGTCCCTGTTCAAGCGAGCGATCATCGGCACCTACCACAGAATCAGCGCCAAGTACCTCCAAGCCTACCTGAATGAGTTCGTATTCAGGTTCAACAACCGGCATAATCCCGCCATCTTCGACGCGGTTCTTGCGAACTGCTAGAGGAGAGAGCGGAGGGGTGGGTGAGTAGTCGAAACCAACCGTCTCAAAAACGGTCGCAGGTATCGGATTCCTGTCACGGGTGCGAATCCCGTCCCCTCCGCCACTTTCATTGCGAGACATGACAATTGTCCCTTGATAAGCCCTGCCATATATGCTAAGGTGTTGGCAATCCGATACCTGCGGGAAGTGGTTTGACACCCCGTGGGGAGAAGGACCCGAACAACGGAGGAGGTCGAAGTAGGCTCCGAAAGATGCCGGGTCCTTTCTCTTTGTTGACTCTCGAATCCTTTCTCCGCTATCCTCCGAAGTAAGGAGGCAGAGATGGCGTTTACTAAGGAACAGGAAGAGAAGCTCAGCAAGTGGATCGAATCGAAGGGAATCAGGACAACGTGCCCGGCGTGTGGCCGGGACGTGCGACGCAGTATGCACAATAGCTTCGTCTCCATCATGGAGGCAAAGATGATCGGGACAGAACTGGCGAGTTCTGCGTCCCGAATGCCGCTCGTAATGCTCGTCTGCAACAACTGTCGTCATGTTCAGCTCTTCGAGGCCAGCGAAACACTTACCCTGATGTAACCCACCAGAGAAGCTGTCCTGACATCCGATCCGTCGGCTAGACATCTCACGTCCAAGTCCCCGGACGTCAATCTGACGTTGCTACCCATCTACCCCACCCCCCTTCGGGAGCAGGATAACTCCTTGGACTCCCCCCCGACCTGAGTCCAAGGGATAAGGCCTTAACGTGATCAACATGGCGTTGCCCGATGGGAATTAGCTCGCCGCACAGGTAGCATGTTATGTCGGCTTGCTCTCTCGCTTGGCGGTAGATCTCCTTGATCGCAACCGGATTTCCGACGGTTCCGCCGTGCTTCGCTGCGCGCCTCTTGGCTTCCGTGGCGCATCTCTCCGGTTTGTGTGCAGCTTGGTAGGCGGCTTTCTCTTCTTTGTGTCTTAGGTGGTAGTCGTGTTTGTGTGCGGAGATCTTTTCGCGATGCGCCTCTCGGTGTTTGGCCTGGCGCTCCCTGATCGTCTGTCTGTTGCGCTCCTCATAGGCACGTTTGGCCGCTGCGATCTCTTCTTTATGTGCTCTGTTGTAGGCGCGATGACGCGCTCGGATGCTGTCGCGGTGCTCAATGTAGTACTCATGCTGGTATTGCGCCATCGCGTCACTCATTGTTTCGTCCATTCTTCAATATCGCTCCGAGCCAGCAGTCGGGTTTGTGCGCGCATCCCTCCAGCCCGCCACATGCAGGGCAGGCAGGCCATCCGTCTTCGTTTGCGCTCCACTCGATCTCGCGCAGCCGCTCGACCGGCACGAGGCGCATGTCGGACGGCGGGAGAGATGTGAGCAGTCCGTCGTGATCGAGGAGCATGAGCACGCCGCTCCACTCCGTCTCGGGGATGCCCACCCAGCCGGGGGCGATCTCCGGCGTTGCCTGAACGCGCAGCATGTCCAGCGCCGCTCTCAGCCGCGCGTTCGTCTTATAGATGCCGAACAGACAGGCGCGGTCGCGGCGTTGCACTTCCGTCAGCC
>JBAZMT010000090.1:0-3802 GCA_041649615.1 Parcubacteria group bacterium | reverse complement strand
GCACTTGTCTGTCGCTGCGGGTTTTTTGCTGACCCCTGGGAGGGGCGCTGATATAATATGAGGTGTCACTGTTATCTCCTGGAACAAAAAAAATATGTACCTAAAAAGCTGTCAAGCTTTTTATCAGCGCCCCATAATTTAAGTGTGTGGTGTGGCAGGTGGCAGGCAGGCATGGCAGGCCTTTTTTCCCCCCACTTTTATAATGCCATGCCTGCCTGCCGTCTGCCACGCACACACGACGCGGTGGTTTTGCGGTGCTATTTTTATTGAGGCCAAAAACCCCGAAAGCCGCCCTGCGGGCATGCATTATTTCCCCCCACACGACAATGCCCGCAGGGCGGCTTTCGGGGTTTTTGGCCGACCTTTTCCACCGAACCGCCGCCAGCGGTCAGTCGCAACCGAGCCGTTCCGAACGCTGCCAGATGCGTTAGCGGCTGGCAGGGTGAGGATGCGGCGAGGGGGCGGAGCTGGCGGCGACTACCAGCCCACCGAGGGAAAGCGCTTCCTACCCAGGGAAGCCCGCAAGCGAGGCCTGCCTGTGTCCGAGCCCAGACCTATACCACCCAACACCACAGGCAGGCGAGACGCGGGCGGCGGCAGCCGGGTTCAAAACCAAAGCGAAATAGACCCCAAATACTCGATAATCTCGTACCTGCTGGTATACTTATACCCCGAAATTTCCAAAAATAATATAAAAGGAAGCCAAAAATGAACGATCAGAAAGAAATCCCATCAGAGTTAATCGACGAAATTGCAAAGTTCATCAATACTAAAATCGATATTCCATTCCTCACAGAAGACATGGAATACTCGCTAATCAGAACAATTTTAACCTTCCTGTTGGGGCTCATCGATGAGTTCCTTCCGGATTCAATGAAAAAATGAGAAAGCGACCCGCATGTAAACTTCCGCGACACATTGTCTACATTCTCCACAGTGGAGCGACAATCACAGGAAAGCACGCAGGAATCACATTTCGGGTCAGAAATGGCAAACAACAGTTCTACGTAACAGTAAACAAAGTTGACAATAAAAAAGGAGGCCGAAATGGCTAAAGTATTCTTCGCACCGACAATAAACTTCATGAGTGGAAGAATAGGTGAAGGAGTATATACCATAACCGGGAAAGGCGGAATGTCATACCTTCGCCGCTACACATACCCCACAATAACGCAAAACAATCACGAAAAAGGTGCTATTTTGGCTAACCTATCCAAAAGATGGAATATTGAGGTAGGTGCAGATTACAAAAAAGAATTAAAAACGTACGCCATCGAATATCACGCCCTGGCGAACTATGGAAAAGCACGATCGGATCGCACATACAGCGCCTTCGCAATTTTCATTTCTATACTATGGAAGGTGAAGGCAGCAGATCCTATGCATATAATGCTCGACTCTGTAGTAATGTCAGACCTTAGAGTCGTTTTTCCAAACCAACTTTCAATAGCAGAACAGGTGGCTGCTGGATGGATTCCAGCGACACCAAAATCGTCAACATACTTGGCCGCCTGGTAAAATCCAGCAATAAAAAACTATAAAGGAGACCACAAATGGCAAAGATATTTCTCGCTCCAACAGTAAGCCATATTAGCGGTAAAGTAGGTGAAGGTGTATATATGATTTCAGCGAAAGGCGGAATGTCATACCTACGAAATTATTCATATCCGACCCTCACAGCAAACAACCACGAAAAAGGTCGTATTATGGACCACCTTTCTTACCTCTGGAATTCAAAGATTAATAGCGGCTACAAAACCGATATGAAAGAGTACGCCATCGAATATCACGCCTTGGCAAATTATGGAAAACCACGATCAGATCGTGCTTACAGTGCTTTCGCGATTTTCGTGATGCTTCTATTTGCAATTAAAAAAGCACACAGTGCCACGATAAATCTGGAAACAGTGACAATGGCAGAATTAGATGCAATTTCTCCGTCAGTGACGAATATCGCTGATCAAACGACAAATGGACTTCTTCCTATAACGCCGAACTCAGCAAGTTATATTGCAAATTGGGATTAATTTCATAGCGAATCACAAACATAACCCCAGAAGTTTTCCTGAAAACAGCCAAAACAAGAAACGCTGATTTTCAGGAAAAACGAACAAAAAAGCGGCAAAGCAGTTTGTTCAAACAGCAGAAACTAAAACAAAATTTCTGCCAGGAAAAGTCCACAAACTGAAATCGTAAACAAAACGCAACAACAAAACTTTTCAAGCAAGAAACCTATAGAGATAAGCCCCTAAGAAGCTGGAATAAAAAGGAATAGCCCCGCCCTAACGGGCGGGGCTATTTTTATTATTACAACAACCCCCTTTTTATTGCTTCTGCTGTTACAATTTTTCTCTTTATACTATTATCTTTTACCTTATTCCAAGTAGGAATAATGTCCTGATAATGTTTTATTCCTTCTTTGACTTCTTCATAAATTGCTTGTGTTAATCTATTTTGTTTTTCCATAATCTCTGCATTAGGAACGCCGTAGACATCTTCATTAGTTTCTTCTATCCTATCAAAAATCTGATTAGCAACTCTATTGACAGAATTATTGGATACAATCTCAAATCCAATCCTACTCTTTTTTGCACCGTCAAAACACTTATGAAGATACTTGTTTGGGTCCCTAATAGACCCGAAATTATTTACAATCCAATCAATATTCCTGTATTGAGATTGAAAATCAATCCGGGAATAGTCATAATCATATTGCCTACATAACAATATGAATTTTTCATAAGTTCCACTTAACTTTTTTTTCTGATCCTGATCTTGATCATGATCATGATCATGATTAAGATTAAGATCATGATCAGATCGATCTATGAAATCAGATAAAGAATTCTTTTGATTTGATTGATTGGATTGATTTGTTTCATCCGCAATCCTGAGAATTTCATCCAAACACTCTTGAATGGTAAGGATTAGTTGGTAAATTTGTGTGCTTTTCATGGTTCACCTCACAGTTTTTTTACTTAACTTGCAAACACTGTTCCAACTCTAAATTATTTTTACCCCGCCCTAACGGGCGGGGTAAAAACCCTTTTGAGCAGGAATCTCTCAAAAGGAAAAACTTTTACGAGCAAGAATCTCGTGAGAGAAAAAATAGATGGCAGTGGGAATCTCTAAAGTGTGTTCTGTAATGACTATAACCGCCGCAGGGCTGCCTTGGAGGCAGCCCTGCGGCGGAGAACAGCGCAAAAAACGCAGCACGGCAGGCAAGCAGAAGCCGATGGGAAAGGCGAAAAGAGTGGGTAGTCCTGTGACCAGCCCTACGGGCTGCGGGATGCGCAGGCAGCCCTACGGGCTGCGCGGCTGCGCGGCGGAGTGGCGGAGCGGCTGCGCGGCGGAGTGGCGGCGGAGGGCGAAGAGGAGGAAAAATGCCTCCAGGGAGAGCGCTTGCAGCAGGGCGGAAGTAGCGATGCGCACCTATGCTGTGAGCGATCAGAAAATCAATACCTGCTGCCGCAGCGCCAGCTTGCTGGCGCTGCGGCAGCAGGTATTTTTTTTTTTTCGATTTTCTTTTTTTTCTGCCCCTTTTTTTCCAGGGGGTTAGAGGGGGAAAGGAAAAAAGGGGCAGAAAAAAATGATCGTTCACAGCACAGGTAGTGCAGCGCTGCGGAAGTCCTGCTGCGTGCGCTGGGTGGGTGGGAAAAAAGGCAGGCGGGCGAGAAACTGGAAGGGGGTTGGGGGGAGGGAAGTTTCTCGCCCGCCTGCCAAAAATATTTTCCTCCTCTTCGCCCTCCGCCGCCACTCCGCCGCGCAGCCGCTCCGCCACTCCGCCGCGCAGCCGCGCAGC
>JBAZMT010000089.1:0-3857 GCA_041649615.1 Parcubacteria group bacterium | reverse complement strand
GGCGCTCGGTTGGGACAAGATCCGCGGTGGTCAACGCCCCATCAATCTGACCCGACTACGGGGAGGAAAATTCAAGTTCGACGCCGCTGCCATCATTCATGTCGTCGCCGACTGTCTCACCGGAGAACCCTCATGGGTCATTCTCGCCTTGGAGAAAGCCGTGGAGGAATACGAACCGGATACCACGAAGACTGCCTTCACCCGGGTACGTGAAGGCACGACCCTGCATCAAGCAGCCCAGGCTCTTGGCGTGTCCATGTACGAGGTCTTCCAGACCGTCCACTACTGAGGCTACAACCGCTTCTCTTCCATCACCTTGTGGTGCGTGGCTTCGTCCCACGTACCCAGCACCTTACCCAGGATGATGTGCCCCAACTCGTGGGTGAACGTGGTGTGGTCTAACGACACCGTGAGGTCTGGTTGCTTATTCACGTTGAAACAAGCAACTTTCGTGTAATGCCCACAGACCCGAAGGAATCCGGCCAACCTCCTCACTGTCCCAGGAGTGATTGGCGTCGTGATGACCCCCGGGACGAACTCGACCCAGATGAACTCCGACGTCAACGCCTTTTCGGCATCAAGCCAGTGCATTGAATAACGGCGCAGCATGGTAGAGATCGCCTCTTCAGCTTGCAGCCTTGTTATGTGGTATCCGTTGTGTTTGATCAGCACCTTGTACTTCGTAACGATGGGGTAGGAATCAACGAGCTGCTTTCTGAGTCTCACAACACGAACCCATACAGCAAGGAAGCAAAGGCCCACCATCATCAAAACAGCCCCCGGTCTATCCCACAACCAAACCCCAAGGGCAAGGGTTGTGATGCCAGGGAGAACTGTCACCAACACATCCGAGAGAATGATGATCCGCGGCCTCATTGGTTACTCCTGTGTGGTGCTTTTCAGTATGTCCTGTATCTGTTCTTCAACCTCTGCTAAACGAATTTCGATCTCCACAATACGCTGATCGTACCCTTTCACCTCACGAAGGATGGCCTTACCGTTCTCCACCAACTCTTTCAACACCCCTAGCACCTTTTCATTGTCCCCCTGTCGTTGGTCTACGTAGTTATCAACGGTGATACGTAATGTCTCTAGCTTGGCAATAATACGAGCACTCAAGCCAGACAGAGTACCCTCATTTAACAAGATACTATCGGTAACATGCGCAGGGTAAGGATCACTGCCCCCTTTACTGGTGGGAATCTCTGAGGGGATAGTTTCTTCTGAGTCTTTGCTGTGCTGC
Organism: Parcubacteria group bacterium; assembly: GCA_041649615.1. Classification (GTDB taxonomy): domain Bacteria; phylum Patescibacteriota; class Minisyncoccia; order UBA6257; family Colwellbacteraceae; genus JALOAR01. Next base: position 2,614 of record JBAZMT010000089.1, on the reverse strand, counting down.
GTCATACCTATGGGTGCCAAGAAATGTAGAATCGGGCTTGACCCCCAAGGGCCTCTGGCTATAATGACGCCCCGTGAACCACTTCCTGTAAGCTCTGCCCCGCGGTCCCCCGTCTCCGGTTGCGTTCATCCTATGTGAACCGGCCAACCAGTCAAAGGAGATGTGTGATGGACAACGTGCAGCAAGAAGCGCAGACCCTCTTCGAGAGGGTCCAGGGAATTAGTTGGGTGTCCTGCAAGAACGAGGTCATGGCGGCCCCTGAAGCCGTCCGGAGAGCGTTCTGGAAGCTTCGGAAGGACTCATACTTCGTTCCGGAGAACGCTCTCCTGGACCGACGTAAGGAGCACCAGAGCCCTTCCGGAAGGTAGTGATTTGACTCTCCCTGCAAACCGTGGTTAACTAGGATTTCCCGGTGGTCCAGCTCGCCCACAAGATCCGGATCTACCCGAGCCCCGAAGCTGAGGTGTATCTCCGACGATCCTGTGGGGTCGCTCGGTTCGCTTGGAATTGGGCTCTTGCCCGATGGCGGACGAAGTACGCCCAGGGCGAGCGCGGGATGTCTGGTTTCTCCCTCGTCAAGGAATTCAACTCCATCAAGAAGACGGAGTTCCCTTGGACCGCGGAGGTCAGTAAATGGGCTCCTCAGAAGGCGATCCAAAATCTCGGAGATGCTTTCGGGAAGTTCTTCCGTAAGGAGACAAAGTATCCGAGGTTCAAAAAGAAGGGGAAATCAAGGGACTCTTTCTACGTCTCTGGTGATCACATCCGAATCTCCAACCGCTACCTCAAGCTCCCAAAGCTCGCTCAACCGATCAAGATGGCCCAAGCCCTTCGATTCGACGGGGACCTCCGGTCCGTTGTCATATCGAGGGATTCTTGCGGTGATTGGTTCGCCTCTTTCTCTGTTGTTCTCCCTGATTCGTACGTCTACCCTCACCTTTGCGAAACCCAAGCAACGGTTGGGGTCGACGTCGGAATCGCCTCTCTCGTAACCCTCTCAACCGGCGAGAAGATCGAGAACCCACGAGCTTTACGCTCCAAAGAACGGAAGCTTCGTAGGTTGAGTCGATCCCTTGCACGGAAGCAGAGGGGATCGAAGAGGAGGGAGAAAGCTCGCCTTCAACTAGCGAGAACGCATCGGAAGGTCACCCGGATACGACGGGATGCTACGCATCGGGTCACATCCAGGTTGGTCAAGGCTTTCCGTGTCATCGGGATCGAAGACCTCAACGTCCGAGGGATGCTGAGGAATCATCGGATCGCTAGATCCATTTCGGATGCAGCCTTCCGAGAGCTGCGGAGGCAGCTCGAATACAAGGCTCCTCTTGCGAGATCGAACGTGGCCTTAGCGGCCCGGTTCTATCCCAGTTCGAAGCTATGCTCCGCTTGCGGAGCGAAGCGGGAGACTTTGAGCCTCAACGTCCGTGTCTGGGAGTGCCCCTGCGGGGCCGTCCACGACCGTGACGAGAATGCTGCCCGTAACCTAGATGTTGTCGCCCAGAGGTACTGGGAGACGATAAACGCCCGTGGAGAGGGTGTAAGACCGCCAACCGAGGCCCGTAAGGGCCCGGGTAGGCGGCGGCCCTCGACGAAGCGGGAATCGGAACGCCTTGTTAACCGAGAGGTTTGCGGGCTGTGAAGAATGCCTACAACTGTGGCTGTTGTCCGGACAGCCCCCTAGAGTTGTGGCCCTACATGATAACAGGTGAAGATAGGGTCTACTCAGACCCCCCGTGTATCCTAATTGGGGAGCGAGAAGCGCATGGGGCTAGACCTCGTCCAGGATGGGTAACCAAGTTGAAAGAGGCAAATATGCCCGAGGAACTCATCCAGTCGATCAAAGAATACTTCCGCAAAGAAAAGCAGGAAGCCTTGGAGCAACTGGAAGCGGCCATGTCGGATGACGACACCTGACGAAATCCGCCACCAAACATATAGAAGGGGAGCAGTAAGCTGCTCTGTCAGCCCAAAGGAGCCCCGGACGCCTCAGTGCTGCCGGGGCTCCTTGCGCTTCTACTTTTGAGTCTGGTTAGGTGTTAGGGGGTTGGAGTCCAGTCATGAGTGATGAAGAAGCCCCGACAACCCAACGAAACCTCGTGATTAAGATAGCTCCGTCCCGTATGGAGGCTCTTGAGAAAAGCATGGGGGAGGCGAACAAAAAGCTTGATGTTGTGGCAGGTATGATCACAACGCTGACCGACGAAATGATTAAACTTCGTCAGGGCCTCATCAAGGAACAGCTACGGGGCAGGAGAGTTGAACAGAAGCTGGGCCTCGTTCGTTGTATTCGTGAGGACCCCTGTGTCAATGATGACTTCGATGAAGAAGAGATCGACACTGGACCAGGTGGATCCGTCTTGATCCCTTAGCTCTAGCGGAGTAGATTGGATTTGCGGCCCCGAAGCTCAATGGTTGAGCAACGGCCTTTAAATCCGCGGGTTAGGGGTTCGACTCCCCTCGGGGCCACTAGGTGTTGACAACAGCACCAGGAGCTGTAACATCAAGGACGGATAGCTCCTCGTTGGGCTGTCGCTGAAGGCTCGGTTCCCCCAACCGGGCCTTCATCCTTTTCAGTCTACCCAGCCGACACCCGCAACGTTTCCCGCGTTGGATT
>JBAZMT010000088.1:0-3860 GCA_041649615.1 Parcubacteria group bacterium | reverse complement strand
CAAGAGGTCTGACTGACCATCAATCCGCTCCCTAAGACTTGACATTGGCATACGTTGACGCACCACAACCTAACTTGGGATTGCGCTCTGAGTTGGGATCGCTTCCCATCAATCCACCATCACACGGGAAGAGACAATGGACACCTCTATACCGCAGAGCCCGCCTGCACTCTAGCGTCTGCCCCGCTTGACATCGCCTAGGCGAGTGGAGTATCATCCTACCATCAAGAGGAGGAAGAGCATGGACCTCGATCCCGTGAAGCTCGAACAGATCAAGAAGGCGCAGGAAGAGCTTGCGGCATTCTATCGCGAGCATGGGCTAGTCAACTTCGCAGACGCTATTGAATCCTTCTGGACACATTGCGAGAACAGGCAAGGGGGAAGCGAGTGACACGGAACGAGTTCGCGGCAGAGTGCGCGAGTCGATTGATTGACCCGGCGGTGGCTCTTGAGAACGAGACCATACGCGCAGCGCTCAAGAGCCATGATGACCATGTGGTGTGCGAGACGCTAGACACAGAGTTCTAGGCCGCGCGTAGCACAATCGACAAGGGGGACACGATGCACGAAGAGCAAGGCACGAGTAGCGGCGAAACGGAGAGTGAGAACATGGCACGAGAGACGAACGCGGCCGATATCATCGACAGTTACACCTTACAGCATCTTGCCGCCTATGCCGTGCGCAGAGGATGGGACGAAGAGACAACAGACGCCATACTCTCTCTCATCAGCGATGAGCCCTCCCTAGTCCTCGATCACGGATGGGACGAGATAGAGAGAATGGTGAAACCGCGTGAGACCGTAGCGGCTGGAAGCGTTGGGTCTGCTTTCAATCTTGACGGATCGCGACGGGTGATCTGCTAATGCCTCGCAAGGATCAGGGGGCACTCTTCGCCAGTATGGCACGAACTCACATCGAAGTTGCCAACAAACATGGCTTCGATTGCTACCAGGAAGCGATTGAATGGCTCGCTTCTCACGTCGGGCACCTGAGCGAGCGAGTCAAGATCCTAGAACAAAAGACGGCGAAACTAGAGCGAGCGGCGAAACAAGCGAAGAAGTAGCGGCGAAAGCCGGAAGGGGGAAACGTGTATCAGCTACATGGACCGTAGAAGCGAAAAGGCAACTAGGCGAAACCCGGCCCCGCCGGGTCTGTCGGACTGCCCGCCCGACACTGAAGAGCTAGGGCAAAGGAGCGCAACATGAGCGAGAAGAGGCAAGAGACGGCGAAACCGGAAGAGGATCACGGCCAAAACAACGCCCGCGGCTGGCTTGACAGCATCCGGGAAATGGTCGCGGCGTTGGAGGCACTGGAGAGCGGCGAAACGGAGGAAACCACCATCGACGGCGACACCTACACGGACCCGGACGAGGTACGCGAGCGAATCCAGGAGAGCGCGCTATCCGTTCAAGTACGCTCGGGATGGTACACGCCCGGCGAAACTCCGAAGGCGGGAGAGTTCGAGATTCTTCTAACGACGGGCGGACCCGCCCTTCGCATCATCGGCGAGCTTGACGACTACGGGCAGCCGGACAATGCCCGCCTGGAATACCAGGATTGGGGCACTCCCTGGACGTCTCTCCCGCTCTTCGATGACGAAGACGGCGTGTTGACCTTCGCTCGGTGCTTTTACTTCGGGGAATAGGAGGGCGGCGAAATGACGAAGCACACACAAAGGCTCATCAGCTCGTGTTGTGGCGGATCGGTGCATCACGGCGCGTTTCTTGCGGGGTGCGCTGATAACTGGATCTGCGACACCTGCGGGCGCATGTGTCACGGCATCAACCCGGAGGCCGTGGCGGAGATGCTGGAGGCACTGGAGGCGATGAACGCGGCTTGCAATATGGCCGACGTTCGCGAGCGGGACAGATTGACGGCAGCGGCAATTCCTGCGGCCCGCGCCGCCCTCGCCAAGGCACACGAGACACGCTAGGAGGCTCTACGATGCAAGAGAACCAGACCAGAATGGCGAAATACACGCCGGGACCGTGGGAGATCGAACGGACAGCGCACCGCGATCTATGGATTGCCAGTCCGGACGGGCGGCATATCGTCGGGACCGTATCTTGTGGGGGAGACATGAGAGAAGAAGGGCGAGCCAACGCCCGTCTAATCTCCCTTGCCCCGCGCATGGTGGACGCCCTGCGGGATGCGCTGCCCGTGCTCGAAGCCGAAGAATATCAGACGATGATCGCGGGCGGGATGGAGGTCTTGCCCGAAGCCGAAGAAGTCCGCGCCATTCTGCGCGAGATCGACGAGGAGGAATCGTGACACATTGGCGAGACCTGATGGTAAGCGATGCAGACGGAGAATGGGGGCCACTCGGAGAACTGGTAGACGCGGCCCCGGCGAACCTCGATAGCGCGACAATCGAGAATGGGCAAATTGTCAGTTGGGATGGATTCTTCCTGAGCGCGCCCGACGAGGAACCCGATTGGGACGCGCCACGCGGCCCGGTTGACTGGTCGGGATTCGCAGAGGCAATCAACACGCACCGCGGGAAAATCGACGAGGAGTGAAGCATGAGGCACCCAACATACCTGAAACCATCCCGCCCCTGTCCTAGCTATGAGGTCGCGAAAGCCGCCGCAACGGACGCCGCGAACCATCAAGCCAGGGTGAACCATCGCGCGGCGTGGAGTCGAGAGGACTACAACCTAGCCTGCCGCACCTTGGCCCGACTCTATCCGCAGTGTGGAGCGGACCCGCGCGCAGGACTGACGAGCGACACCTAGCCCCGGCGAAACTAGGAGGCACCTATGCACCACCCGAAGCACTCTCGGAAGCGATTCACGCGACTGAACCGGGCCGCAATCCTGCGGGCAATCCTTGGCGAAATCTGAGCACCCGGCGAGACCGGGAAGGAGGCACTATGCCCAAGGACTTGACGGCGATTCTGGATCTTGTCGAGGTCATCGAGAACGCCCCGGACATTCCGCGCGGGCTCCCGAAGGTTGACGACAAGACCATGGAGCGATTCGCGGACGATTACGCGGCATGGATGCGTAGCGCACAGGGGACAATCGCCCGACTGCGCAAGGAACGAGAGGAGGCACGATGAAAGTCACGCTAGGCGAAACCGCCTGCGCCGTAGAACGGGGCGACTCGCCCAAGATGTATTCTGAGTCCTGGCTGTTTGCGAAGATCCGCGACGAGCTGCGGCGGCAGGGGCATGATGTCATCAAGAAGGCGCCCGAGAAGGACGGCAACCTCACATCCATGCCATACTACATCCGATCCCGCAACCTCAAGAAGCCGGGGTTTCATGTCTCGGACGGGCGTTATGCGCTACGCCCTGCCTATCAGGAATACAACGAGGGCGAACTCGTCCTGGACGTTGGGCGCTGGACGGATGAGGAGGCGGAATGCTGACCGTAGACGTGAAGGTCAACGGCTCCCTCATCGCCACCATCACCGCTCAGAACATGGGCCAGGCACCGGGGACGGTGGACAAGCCGGGGGACTTCGTAGGCGAAATGTCAGAGCCGCGCGTCTATGATGTCGAGGTAAGCTGGATCACGCCACGCAAACACGAGGTCCGCCGCTTCACCGTCACCCATGACCGCCTGTTCGGCTGGCAGGGACTACTTCACAAGATAACTGGCGAAATCCTGCCCACGGTAGTAGAGACAATCCAGGCACAGGAGGAACGATGAGTAACCGAAAGCAGTACAAGATCGTTGAAACTAAAGATGCGGAAGGGCGGCGCTGCTATCAGCTCGCGTGGTACGATCCTCGGGTAGACTGCTGGCGCGATCCATTGCCAGGAATCGGTTACTACTACACGAGGAAAGCCGCACAAGAGGCAATCCGGGAGGAAAGCGAGGAGACATCGTGAACCCCGGCGAAATCCTCAAGT
>JBAZMT010000087.1:0-3862 GCA_041649615.1 Parcubacteria group bacterium | reverse complement strand
TGACCGCGCACAGGCGGCAGGAAGGGCGACGCCGCTCCCGGTCCCGGTGGCATCCATCGTTCAGGACGTCGGGAAGAAGGTCGAGACTCAGGTGGGAACGATGGTGTGGGTGGACAACTGGAAGCCACAGATCGTCAACGAGGCCCTGATACCGCGCGACTACCTCATGCCGGACACGAAGAAACTGGCGGCGGCGTGCAACGCGGGCATCGAGGTTCCCGGCGTGCTGAGAGTCAACGAGCCGTTCCAGAGGGCGAGCAGATGAAGATTCCCTGGGCGGCATGGCTACTCCCCATCTTCTTCGGCATCCTCGGCGGGCTCGTGGGTTTCATCGCCTTCTACCACCGGGAAGGGGCGAGCAGGCTCATCGCGGCGGGCATCCTGTCAACGGTTTGCTGGTGGTTGTTCTATGCCTAGATTCTACCCGGTCAACGGCCGCATGGTCTCGTCGGTGACGACGGTACTGGACCGGTACTTCGACATCAAGCCCAAGGACGAGGCTCAGGCGGCAGAGTGGGCGGTACTGGCTGAACGAGGCTCACGGATTCATGCCCTGATAGCCAAGCCGCCCGCAACGAAGGCAGACATGGATGCCCTACCTGCCACCGACCAGTACGGGTTATTCGCCGCCCAACGCTTCATGGACGAATGGGGCTTCAAGACCGAGGCAATCGAGTTGCCCTTGGTGTCTGAGGCACTCGGCTATGGCGGCAAGCCTGACCGCATCGGGTTCATAGAGAGTGGGCGCGTCATCGCAGACTGGAAAACCGGAGTGCTCAGGCACGAGTACATCGAGCTGCAACTTGGGGCCTACTTCGGCCTGTACCTCGCAGTCTATCCCCGGCGGAAACTGTACGGCGCCATCGGGGTGCATCTGGACCTGAAGGCCGGCGGCTACAGCGTCGCGCCACTCTCAGCGCTGGAGCTTCACCGATGGCACGAGAAGTTCATGCGAATCAAGGAGGAAGTAAACCTGTGAGCGACATCATCGAAACCTCACACCAGCTCGTGAGCAGGGGGCAAGTCAGCCCTGCGCAGCTTGTATTGCACATCGACACACTCATGCAGGTGTACCGGGAGGTCATGGTCAAGGACACCGACTACGGCATCATCAAGGGCACCAAGAAGCCGTCTCTCTACCAGCCCGGCGCCCAACTCTTGCGACTCTTGGGCGGCCTCGGCGTCGAGATGGAGCACGTCCGGTCGGAGCGCGATTTCGCTACCGGCTGGGTCTATCACGCTTTCATCTGCCGCCTGCGCAACGGTGACGGCACCGTGATTGCCGAGTGCGAAGGCAGCGCCAACTCATTCGAGGACCGCTACCGCTACAGGTGGGTGAGCAAGCGGGACATTCCGCGCGGCATCGACCCGGAGAGTCTGCCGACCAAGACGGCGACCGGGAAGTGGAACGAATACACGCAATACCGCATCGACAACGACAACCCGGTCGGATTGGACAACACGCTGTCGAAGATGGCGCAGAAACGGTCGTTTGTCGGCGCGGCACTGATGGGCACCGGGGCATCCCGCATCTTCACTCAGGACGTGGAGGACGCGGTTGAGGATGACGGCGTATCACCGGAAGTCGAAGCACAGCGCCCCGGACCCAAGAAGGCGAAGGGCAAGCCTGAACCAAAGCCCGACAAGCCCAACACCGGCCTCTCGACCGAGCCCAAGAGTGCCACACCCGACCAGCAGGCGCAGGTGGGCGAGCACATGAAGTCCGCCCAGGGCAGTGTGCTCGGCATCATCCAGCAGCGGGGCTGGCAGCTCGGCACGGTGGGCGATCTCTCGCAGCAGCAGGCCGACATCATCATCCGGCTGATGAACGGAGAGGCAGTTGACTGACCTGGAGGACAGGCCCGAGTTCAAGAAACTCGAGGCCGAGAGCAAGCGCCGTGAAGCGGAGGCCCGGCGCATCCTCGCGACGATGGACGCGCTGCACGAGTCACTGGACCCGCGCGGCTGGACGTCGCAGAAGGGGCAGGCGCTTCTGGACCTTCTCTACAAGGCGGTGACGCAGGCAGTCGCGGACCACGCTGAGATGCAGGGGCAGTTGGCGGAACTGTCCCTGCGCCTCTCGCTCGTTACACGCGGCCGCCACCTCTCCGACAAGGAACGCGAGCGGCGGCGAGACGTCAAGCTAACAAACCTCCGGCGTGTTGTGGATGCCCGGAAGGCGCACCCGGAACTCAGCGTGAGTGGCCTTGGCGCACTCCTCGGCTACACGGAGGGCGCTATGAGCGCAAGGCTGTCACAGGCGCGAGCGGAGGGGTTGCTGTGAACTCCGACATTCGCCTGTCTGTGTCCTTCAAGGGGCACAGGAAGAGGCTGAAGCTCGAGGTGGCACTTGGGGCTGGCGCTACCGGGCACTTGATTGACCTATGGATCACAGCGGCACAGGACAGGCCGGACGGGCTACTCACAGGGTGGGATGCCTCAGACATCGCGCTCGCCGGTGGGTGGAAGGATGAACCGGGGCGATTCGTCGATGCACTCATGGCCTGCAAACTGCTGGACCTCGAGGGCGACACCTACCGGCTCCACGACTGGGCGGAGCATCAACCGTGGGTCTGCGGGGCTGAGGAACGGACTATCAGGGCGCGTTATGCCGCTGAAGCCGCATGGCGCAAACGTAGGGAAAGCTTAGAGCATGCGGACCGCATGCCGGATGCAAGCGGAGCGCAATGCGGCGAGCATGCCCCTCTCCTTTCCTCTCCTCTCCCTTCCTCTCCTATCCTTTCCTCTCCTCTCCCTTCAGAGAGAAAGAGAGTAGAGAAAGAGAGAGATGAGAACGAGAAGTACACCCGAGGCAAGTTCGGAAAGGCGGTGAGGAGATGAACGCAATCGAACGTGTCCGCGTCAAGCGCACCCACCGGCTGCACCCGGAATGGACGGCGGCGCAGGTGTGGGCGCACCTCATGGAAGATGGCGCACTGGACAACCGGACGGTGGAGGATGTGGCGGAGGTTATCCAGGCAATGGGCGCACCGAAGCAGGAGGCGATGCTGTGACCTGCCCCAAGAGTCCGACCGGCGCCCACCACTTCGATATGTCCTGGCCGGAGGGGCGCTACATCGGAACCTGCCGCTACTGCAACGAGGTCCGGGACTTCGACCCAATGGCGGCTGAGACGGTGGAAGCCTTGCGATCAGGCGCCTTTACCGCGCGGGAAGATGGCCTGCAGCGTGAGTGGGTGGAGAACGAATGAACACCACACTCACAATAGCTCTCCCCGGCCTGCCGCCGAAGGAGTGCAGCCCGAACGCGAGAGTGCATTGGGCGGAGAAGGCCAAGTTCGTCGCGGCGTATCGCCTCAGTACGTACTACTACGCGTCGGTTGAGAAGCGGCGGCAGAAGTGGCAGGCCCCCACGCTCACCAAGGTGGACGTGACCTTCGTCGTACCGGACCGCCGCAGGCGCGACAAGACGAACCTTGCGGCATCCTTCAAGGCGGGACTCGACGGCATCGTTGACGCGGGCATCATCGTAGATGACTCACACGAGCACTGCGACGACCAGTACCACGTTCGGTACGAGAAGGGCGTTTCACAGACAATCGTGGAGGTCAAGGAGGTTGCATGACTAAGGTATTGGTGAGTGCGCAATACGAGACGGATGAGTTTGACGAGTTCGGTTTCGTGCGTATCCTAGATGGCAAACTGCTTGAGGTGGACGTCCCCGCCGGCTGCAAGCTGGCGGTGGTGCGGCCAATCGTAGTCGAGGACTACAAGAGGGATGGCGAACGCCTCGTGCTTATAGGCAGTCGTGATGAAGTGAGCGTCGTGCAGGAGGTCATGTGATACTGCTGACACCGGAGGAGATTGTGGCCGCCGAGCTAAATGGGGCGCGCCGGTTCGCC
>JBAZMT010000086.1:0-3921 GCA_041649615.1 Parcubacteria group bacterium | reverse complement strand
CGGGCCGCGAACTGACTCCTTGCTTGTTCATTTCGCCTCCCACATCACACACCCGAAGTCAGCAGCCGGGGCTCGGAGAGCCCCGGTTACTGAGTCCAACACCTTCACGCCCTTGGCGCATCTAGCATCCCAACTGCGACACGACATGCACTGCCGATCCTTCGGCACGCAACGCAGCGTCTCAACCTCTTCCTGCAAGACGCCACGCAGGAAGCCGTGGCCTTCTTGCAGCGAACGCAGTTGGGCGCGGTCTATGTCATGCACCGTGGAATCTCCTGATCGGCCAGCGCATCCATCGTGACTTAGCTACGGCAGACAGATAGACGATGGCTGAGGCAAACGACCACTTGCCCCCATCCTCGTCAACCACGCCACGATGGACGGACTCTTCAAGCGAACGCACCTGCTCCTCCAAGAAGTCAAGCCGTGCATCACGCGCTGCCTGCGCCTCAACTAACTCCCGCACCTTGTAGGGCAACAGCCGAATGTCGTCGCTGTCAATCACGAACCGATCCGGCTTGTCAGGATCGCGGTAGTAGACCTGCGAATCGTCGCCGTCTTGTGGCTCTAAGCGGTATGCCTCATCGGGAATGCGATACTTCTCCCCGTCGAAGTCGCCGCCGACTAGCGTGACGAGCTTGCCATCGGCCTTGGCCTTACCCACGCCGCCACCTCCACACAAGGTAGCCGCATCCGGCCAGGGCCACGACGCCGCAGATCGCCCCGAACACTACAAACCAACCCGGCTTACCAGCCGTCTCGGCAATCTCAATCGCCTGGTTGGCCTGGATCTGCGCGTTGTGCGACACCTCGGAAGAAGCCGTAGCCGCCTTCTCCAACGTGTCTACGCGCTGTGACACAGCCTGCACGTCAGCGACCGTCACAGACTGCGACGAAAGAGATGCAAGCCGCCCGTTCACGCTGTCGGCAATGTCACGCGCCGACTTCGCCGTCTTGGCCGCATCGTCCACGCGCCCGACCACGGCCTCTGAGTTCGCCAGAGCCGTGTCAGCCGTCCACTGCGCCCGCTCAATCAGGTCTTCCACGCCATCCCGGTCTTGTTCCAGCCGAACAAGGCGCTCGTTTACCGCCATGAAGCCGCCCTGATGAGCCGTCAGAACCTCGTTCACCGGCCCGATCTCTTCCCCAACCACCTCCCGGATACGCTCGTCGGACACTGACTCTGCCCGACGCTCAATCGTGTAGCTGTTGTAGATGTCGGGGATGAGCGAGACGCACATCGCCGCGACAACCATGCACAAGAGCCACCCCTTCACGTATGGGTCCACGACACCTCCTACGGAACCTTGATCCCGACACAGTCAAACAGCAATGCGGGCAGCCAGAAGAACATCAAGAACAACGGCGTCTTCCAGGTGACATCAGGCAGCAGCGGGCAGGTGAGAATGAGTCCAGTCAGCGGGTACATGATCGCAAGGCCAAGTAGCCATGGACCGCCAATGAAGTAGATGAGCAGCGTGCCTCCTATTACCGGCGCGACCATCGTTGCGGGCACGATGTAGTCCAGCGGGTCGTGTGACATCTTGCTCATAGCTTCCTGCCGCACTCGGGGCAGAACTTGGGGAGAATGTGACGGAACTCCACCTGCCCAGGGTTCTCAATGACGCTCCCTAGCCACCTATCGCAGCACGGGGCAGAATCCCTAGACTCAATCGTGACTAGATACTCCCGCCCGCTCACAAGTCCGCCACAGCACGCTTCAACCCTGCCACGCTCGGCAACTACCTTCTCTTGATAGAGAACTCTCCACGCCATCCCCCACCTCACTCGCTCAGACTCACGAACTCACACAGCCCCACCGGGCAGGCGTAGAACTCACACTGCCTGCTCTGCGACGAATCCCAACGGCTCTCAACCGACCAGTGGGGCCGCGTAGCCTTCTTCACGACACACGCCACCGTCCCGTCAGAGTTCACGATCATGTAGCCGTCAAGCCCCGTCATTCCGAGTCGGTCTACCTTGTAGACCTCGTCAACTAGGACTGTCGGATACGGATAGTCAGACGCCGAAGTGAAGGGCAGCGAACGCTGCTTCACCTCAACACGCTTGGTGATCTCAATGTCCCCGCCGTCTCCGTACTGCATACGGACAGAGGAATCGGGGCGGACAACGGTTGGGACGATGCGGGTTTGGTAGCCGTGGCGTGCGAGCCAGGCCGCACAGAGATTGACAGACGCGGCGCTCTCAGCCAGTGCGGTGAGGAATGCGCCTTCTGCCTTCATCTCGCCGCCTTGGCAGAGCGCGGGCCGCGCCCGGAGACGCAGCCCGCTCTCTCCGCCGTGCAAGGAGGCAGTTCACCGGACGGAGGACCCGGCATCTCGCCACTCGTTACCCCTCTACGCTGCGGCAACAGCGCACCCCCTCAAAAAGCGGACGCCCCACAGCCCTCCAAGCTGTGAGGCGTCTTTTTGTCGATGGCCTCTCGCCGCCTACCTTGCTCTATTGTTGGAGAGCGCCTTGTTATCGGCTAACACCTCCAACAACTGGATGTTACACTATTTCTCGCCTGATGTCAAGCCTGACAAGAAACACTTCGGCTTGCCGCCCTGAAAGAGCTTGACGCGGCTGGCTTCGATCTTCTGTACTACCTTGCCATCGAAGTCAACCAGCAACTGCCCGGACTGCCCGATCTCTTTCAACTGCCGCACCGCACTGATAAGATCCATCTCGTCCTGCGTGAACTCCACGACCGGCACCACCCTTTCCGATCATGGCGCGGGGTTTGCATAGCGCCACTCGTTTACCCATCTACGGCAACTTACCACAGATTATAGAGACTCAGAGCATGAAGTCAAGCCCCCGCCTCATCTCGCAACACCCGCGCGTTCGGTTTCGTCACAGTCCCCTTGATAAGCGCGAACGCCTCTTCCGTGTCAGGGTCCGCTGTGTGAAGCCCCAGGTCCTTCACAAACCCGTCAGGAGTGACTTGGAGATAGTGCGCCCTTCGTCCGTGCCTCTCTCTCGTCCGCTTGTCAACCTCGGCCCAGAATGCAGCAGGCTTCGCGCGCGCCAACTCCATGAGATCGGGCAGCTCATCCTCTTCCGCGCCTCGCAGAGCATCAAGCGCGTCAATGTCGATACCGCGCATGGAGTCCTCCATCCCAATCTCGTTCGCCCACTTGCCAACCGGGATCAGTTCCTTCGCCGCCGAGCTTGTCATGCCCAGCAGACTCACGAACGTCCAGAAGTCAGCCTTGTCCATCTGTTTCACTTCGGGACACACACGGAACAACTGCGGCCCCTTCTTGCTTGGCCTGAAGTAGGCAAGCAGCTTCGCAACATCCAGCGCCGCCTCGTTCCTGCGCCGCACAGCATCGGCCAACTGCGGATACCGCTCGCCCGCATCAAGCCACACGTCGCGGTTGTGGAAGAAGATCCGGCTGTGATCTATCTTCCTCCGCTCCGCGTCCACAATCTCCAACTCCCGATCCTTGCGGCTGAAGCGCACGATCTTCCACGGGGCATGTTCCGACCGCCCATCTACGAGGTCGTGACACGCCGGGCAGCTCCACAGCAAGTTCTCTGGATCGTTGTAGGCCGAGTCATCCGGCGCACCGCCCATGCCCTGGTGGGCATAGTGGGCAACCAGCGAGCCCTCAACCGGAACGTCGTGGAAGAACTCGCACCAGTCGTGCGCGGCTTGCCTCACAGCCTCCCTTGTCTTGTCACTGACCGGCACCGCGCTCACCGCCCTTGATCGTCCCAATCTGGTTCCGCATCGCCAGCTTGTCCAAGTTCATCTCCGCAATCTCATCTAGCGAGTAGCCCAGCTCATACGCCAGCGCCGTGACGTACCACAGCACGTCGCCCAACTCATCTGCCAGCCCGCTCTTGTGAGCCGCCATCCAGACTTCAATGCTAACGTAGTCCCCACGCAGCCCCTTCTTGACGAGGTTCTGC
>JBAZMT010000085.1:0-3943 GCA_041649615.1 Parcubacteria group bacterium | reverse complement strand
TCGATGTCAACGCCGAGGAAGTCGATGTAACCGGGTTCGGCGACACCGGCTGGCGCACGACGGTCGGCGGCTTGAAGTCTTGGACCGGAACCGTTGAGGGGCAGTGCGACAACTCGACGGGATGGAACGCTCTTTGGTCGAACATCGGCGACGAGGTTGAGGTGAAGTTCTACATCTCTGAGGGCGGGACGATCTACTTCTCTGGTAGCGCGACCGTCATCACGATTAGCCCGACCACGTCGGTCGATTCTTCGGGCACGTTCTCGGCAACTCTGTCGGGGATTGGCTCGCTGACCTACACCACTTCGTAGTGAGTAACGGCGGGGGTCGTGAGGCCCCCGCCACTTTCGGGGAAGAGGGGGAACAAGTGGGGGAGAAGAAGCCGCTGATCTTCCTGGCGCGACCGAGCATGGGGTACATCCATGAAGTGCTGTTCATCCACCTCATGCAGTGGGTCGTGAGCGGGAAGTACCGTTGGCAGCTCGCGCCGAAGCTGCACTACACGCCACATCACAGAGCGCGAAACGCCCTGCACAAGGAGTTCGCGCAGCAAGACCAAGAGATGCACTTCGACTACGTCCTGTGGTGTGATAGTGACACGATCCCGCCAGAGGATGCGCTGGACAAGTTCATTAGCTACGACAAGGACGTGGTCTGCGGAGCCGTCCATACGTGGCGCTCGTTCGGGCCGTTCTTTGTAGCGTGGAACAGGGTAGACGAGGGATTCCGGGTAGTGGACCCGTCACAGTGGCATGGCCTACAGAAAGTGGACGTGGGGACGCTGTCTTTCTGCCTGATGAAGGCCGACGTATTGCGCAACATGCCGCCTGGTGCCTTCTTCTGGCAAGAGACGGACGAGTGGCACACCGAGGGGCACAGCGAAGACACCGTCTTCTTCAACCAGCTTGCCGAGCAAGGGGTTGAGGTCTACGTGGACTTCTCTACGCCCTGTGACCACATGAAGGAAGTCGGGATGCTCCATGTGGCGGAGTTGCTTGGGGAACGGGATAAGAAGTGATTCAGGTCTCGTCTGTAGTCCACCAGGACAACCCAGAGGTCTTGCGGGCGTGGCTGTGGGGCTTGGCGGGCCTGGATACGAGCGGGCTGAAAGTCTGCCACTCGTTCATCCTGCACAACCCGGTTGGGTACGAGCGAGAGATGATCGCTAAGTATCTGCCGGGCGCAGAGATCGAAGAGATGGTGACGGAACACAAGCCGATCCTGCGCGGGCAGTACAGCCACCAGTGGGGCACGCCACACGTAGACACGGTGCTTGGCGCAAAGAATCGGCTGATCGACAAGGCGCTACACGCCAAGAACGACATCTTCTTCTGCGACTCCGATCAGGTCTTGCAGCCAGAGACGCTGAAGCAACTCGACTCGCTTCAGCAGCATGTCTGTGGCGAGGTCTTGTGGACGAAGTGGAAGCCGAACGAGCCAGAGCGTCCGAATGCGTGGGACTTCGGCGACTACATCTTCAAGGCCGACACGGAGAAGAAACTGCGGGAGCCGGGAGTCTACAAGGTTGGGTTCATTGGCGGGCTCTTGCTTATCCGCATTGCGGCGTTGTGGCGCGGCCTCAACTACGAGCGCATTCCGAACCTCACCTTCTGGGGCGAGGATCGGCACTTTGGGGTGAGGGCAGCGGTGCTTGGCTTTGACATGGTCGTGGACACGCACTACCCGGCGTTTCACATCTACCGCGACTCGGATCTCGACCGGTTGCCGGAGTGGGTCACGTTGAGAGGGGAAGTAGCAGCAGCTATCAGTGGAGGGGTGCAATGAAAGAGCTTCAGAAGTACGCGCGCAGTCTCGTTTCGGTTGCGGGAATGGAGTTTGGGCCGTTGACGCTGAACGACTTCGTAGAGATTGAGAAGGCGACGGGCGTTGACGTAACGAAGGAGATGATGCGCGCGAAGAATCCGGCAGACATGTTCTCGTCGGCCTTGATCCGTGAGATCCTGTATCGGTCGCTGAAGCGCGGCGGGTACGACACAACGCCGGATCAGGCTGGCGACTTGTCGTTCCAGGGCGACGAGCTTGGCCGGATTCTGTCGTATGCCCTGAATGGGACCGAGCCCGAGGCAGGTGGTTCGGGAAACGAAGTAAGCAGCTAATCAGCGTAGACTGGGATCTTTCCATCGCGGGGCTTCGTCGGTACTACGGAATGACCATCGGCGAAGCCCTAGACCTTACCTTCGCGCAGTTCAACGCCTATCTCACGAACATCGCCCCGCTGATTGAGCGGGAAGCAGCGATCTCCATGCCGTGGGACGCCATGGTGGACAAGAAGCATCGTCCACGAACGGTCCCCGACTTCTTCAAGGTCGAGTACGCAGCGAACGAGATGAGTGAGGAAGAACTCATCCGCTTTGCGCTAACCGGCCAGGTTCACTAGCCCGTGTGAGGTCCAATGCCGAACTACGGCGGCGCGGTACTCCCACTTTCTGTTGACGATTCGGCACTCCAGCGAAGCCTCGCTGGGGTGCTCGGATCTTTCCAGACGCTTGGCAAGCAAGTAGACGGCGTGATGGGGAATCTGGGGCGGTTCACCATCGCCGCCACGGGCCTCTATGCCATCAAGAAGGCGTTTGACGCGACGACGGATGCGGCACTGAGTTTCAACCGTGCCCTGTCGGCGACGTGGGCGGTAGCGGGCGATCTGTCGAAGGGCGAACTGCGGGCGCTGGGTGGCGAGGTCCGCAACCTGGCGCGGCAGTTCAACATGACCTCTACGCAAGCGCAGCAGGCCATGTACGAGATCAACCAGAGCGTCTTCTACGGCTCGGACGCGCTGGAAATCTTGAAGCAGTCGGCCAAGGGCGCTGCGGCGGGCCTCACGGATGTCTACACGGTCGCCGACATGATGACGACCGTGCTGAACGCCTACGGCATGGAGGCGTCGAAGTCCGCGCATATCAACGACGTTCTCTTCCAGACGGTGCTGTACGGCAAAGTGACCATGAACGAGTTGGCTACGGAGTTTGGCCGACTCGCTGGCGTCGCGGCCCCGGTTGGGGCGAGCCTGGAAGAAGTCTCTGCCGCCATCGCGACACTTACCCGTCTCGGTATTGACACCGACACGGCGGTTACGGCCATTCGCCAATCGCTGTTCCAGATCCTGCGCCCGTCGAAGGCGTTGGAGACGGCGATCAACGCCATGGGGTACTCGACCGGGCGAGCGATGGTGGAGGCCAATGGCTTCGCCAAGTCGCTGCAACTGCTGGTTGATTACGGCAATGCTACCGGTATTGAGATGGAGTCGCTGTTCTCCAACATCAGAGCCGTGCTTGCCGTCCTGCCGCTGACTTCGACGGCGGCGGATGAGTACGCGCAGGACTTGCAGCGTGTTGGGGACTCTGCCGGGGCTGCCGACACAGCCTTCAAGAAGATCACGTCTTCGTGGCAGTACCAGATTGAGAATACGAAGGTTGTGCTGAACGACCTGGCGATCTCGTTCGGGCAGTTGCTTGTCCCGGCGATCCAGGCATTCCTGAAGACGCTTCAGATGGCCCTGACTCCGCTGGCGCATGTAGCGGAGTTCCTTGGGAAGATTGGCGGACAGCAACTTGTCGGCTTGGTCACGGTACTGGGCACGGCGACGCTGGCCGTCCTGGCCTTCCGCAAAGCGGCTGCGGCGTTGAACAACACGCTCACAGTGACGAACCCACAACTGGGAGCGATGTTCTACCATCTTGGTAAGGGCTCAATGCTGAATGGCGCGGGGCTTCTTGGCCTCGGCGCTCTCGGCATCGGCGCGGCGATCAAAGGCATTACCGTAGACCTCCCGATTGCCCTTGACCCGAAGGTGACGGGGGCGGAGAAGGTCAAGGCGGCGCTTCAGTCGGCACTTGAAACTGGACTGGGCGCGGCTCTTGGCGGCGCTGTGTTTGGCAAGATGCTCGGGCTTACTGCCGGAGCGGGCGCACTTGCTGGCGTCGGC
>JBAZMT010000084.1:0-3988 GCA_041649615.1 Parcubacteria group bacterium | reverse complement strand
ATCGGCCTATGGTGACGCCTTCCCCGCCTTCGCATTTCCCAAAACTGTCCAGCCTGGAATCATCGTCTATGTCTACCATTTCTGGCTTGAGCATGACGTATGGCTCATGGATGGTTACGTTGTCGCCCAGGTGTGCGAAGGTCATAGTGGCCGCCTGAATGCGATGGTCGAGCCCACCACGCCCAGCGGCTCCCACTGTGCCGCCGCTTGCCAGTTGTCCACGCACGTCTTGATAGCCGGACATTTCCATGTCCCATAGTCGTGAAAGCTCAGGATACCGCCGGGCATGATGACCCCTGGCCATGCGGCGCAGTCCTTGACGATGGCAAATTCATCGTGGCAGGCGTCGATAAAGCAGAACGCCAGCGGCGCATCCAGCAGCGCCGGCGCATCCCACGACAGGGCTTGGATCACCCGCGTGTTATCGGCCAGGCCCATTGCCTCTAGCGTGGCCTCGAATGATACCTTACGCTCGTTGCCGATCTGCGCGGGCGTCTTGCCGGGGTGCTCCTTGTCCAGCACTTCGGTTACGTCCTGGTCCTGATACCACCAGTCCACGGCAATGAGCGGCCCGCGCCCCTTGCGCGCTTGCGCCCAGCCGACGAATGAGCGGCCCTTCCACACGCCAACCTCACAAGCAGGGCCGTCCGGCGCCTGCTCTGCCAGGTCGTACAGGTAGCCTATCTGTGTTTCGTCCAGCATCCCGCCGACGCTCATGGCCAGTTGAATGGCGGCAAGTTTCGCGTTCATCGTTTCACGTCCTCAAAGTCCGGGTGCATCATGCCCCATGCCTCTGTCGAGTCGAGCCTGCCATTGATGATGCCCTTCCAACGGCGCGCCTCCATCTGGTGGTGCAACACGCCCGCGCTGCGCTCTACCGGGTCATAGCGTGTCGAGGTGTTCCACTCCACGCCCAGGATGAACAACTTGACGGGATGCGCGTACATGGCCCTGAGTAGCGCCCCCTGGTCGCGCTTGGCCCAGCGGTGCCATTCCTCGTGCCAGGCGTGGAATAGCGCGGCGGTGCGCTCGTTGCGCCGGAAGCTCATCACCCCGCCCTGCAACTGTAGTAGTTGGTCGGTGCCTAGCTGCTCGTAGGTGTAGGCGCATTCGTCCTTGTTGTCGGGCCTCACCATGTTTTTGATGATCGCGTACTTGCCGGGATTCACGCATATCGCCATGTCCCATCCGTCGGCCAGCACGTCGAACAGGAATGGCACGGGCGCGATCAGCTCGGTGTCGGCGTCCAAGTACAGCACGTACTCCCACTCGGCGGGGGCCACGTCATACATGCGCGTCTTGACGGAGCGCGCGCCTATGTCCTCGTCAGGCTCACAGAGACAAACCGTTTCGGGCCCTAGCGGCTTGTCTGATACCAACGCTCTGCCGATGGCAGGCATGTAGCGTTTGACCGACGTTAGGCAGCGGTCGGCGCACTCGCGCGCTGGGCCGCCATAGGCCACGACGTAGACCCCAGCCCCCTTACCACGCCATGGCATGGATGGCCTCCTGAAAGTCGGTGGCGAAGCGCTCCGGGCTGTAGCTCGCCGTGGTCTCGCGTAGCTCGTCCGGGTCGGCGTCGGTGTCCAGCGCGATCTCGATAGCTTGGAGCATCTGGCCGTAATCGCCGCGCGTGTAGCGCACGATGCCCGGCGCCGTGGGTATCTCGTCTAGCAGGCCCACGCCACTGGGTATCACCACTTTGCAGCCACAGGCCAGCGCTTCCAGCGGCGGCATAGGCAAGCCCTCCACCGTGGCAGAGCACACGTACACATCCAGGCTTTGATAGAATCGCTGGACGGTGTGCCAGGTCCACTCGCCGCACTCGCAAGGCCAGCCCTTGCCCGAGGCGATGATCTGCCACTTGGGGCGCTCATCAACCAGGCGCTTGACCATGCCCTCGCCCTTGCGGCCCGTCTTGTAGACATAGCCGCTAAAGCCCACGCGCGGGCGCGCCTTGCGGATACCTCTATCGGGCATGATCGTGAACTTGTCGCGCTCCAGTGGCGCCGTCACCTGTGCCGCGGGTCCGTGCTTGGCAAGCTCATCCACGTACAGCTTGGCGCAGGCTAGGCGCAGGCTCGCGTCGCGTTCGGCGTTATCCCACATCAAAGCCTTGGCGGGCCATGCCTCTTCGCGGTGCGTGAACCAGGCGACGTTGTGCCCTTGCTGGAACTCGGGGTATTGCGCCCAGCATAGATAGGGCATGAACACGTTCACGTCGGCGCGCGGGTCCGGCTTGGTCGAAACGCTCCAACCCGTGCCGGCGATCAGGTAGCGCACGAACCGCGCTAGGATTTGGTCGGTGTCCCATTCGATGGCTACGATGTGGGCGTTCATTAGCCTACCTTGCGGCTTATGGTCGTTACCTGGGCCTCTTTCAGCTCGGGCGCAATCAGATGCAGCATTTCCTCCGTACCGAATTCTTCAATGTAGATTTTCACAACCTCACCGACTGTGCAGTCGATGATAACCCGGCGCACCATGTATTCGTCTGGGATAACCCCAGCAGCAGCCAGGGCTTTGACGAACTGCTCGCCGTCTATGATTTTCCTGTAGGCCATCTCTCCCCCTTACCCCGCCCTCGCCATGCCGAAACGATGTTCCACCAGTCTCCCCCCGTTCCAATCACGTCCTAGCAGCCACACGCGCGCGGGCGCCTGATACATGGCCCGCAATAGCGCCGCCTGATCTTGGCCTTGCCAGCGCTCCCATTCGGCGCGCCAGTGTGCAAACAGTTCATGAATCCTGTCGCTTTTGCGCACGAACATCACCCCCGCCTGTAGCCCTAGCGGCTCGGTGGCCGTCTCTGCTCGCGTGGCACTCCGTTCGTCCTCAGCGCATTGCCAGCACAGCTCGCCGCGCTGTCTATCGCTGATGGCCAGGGCCATATCCCAACCATCGGCCAATATCCCAAAGCCCGCGGATATGTCGCCATGCACGCGGGTATCCGCGTCCAGGTACAGCGTGTCATCGAACGGGCTCAGGTTGTCAATGTTCAGCTTTGCCCAGCGCGCGCCCTTGTCGCGTTGCTCCATGGGCAGCCACCGCGCGCCCATGACGGGCCTGTCGCTGATGACGGCCACGGGCAGCGCGGGCATGTGCTGGCCTAGCGCGTCCAGGGCATAGCCCGCTTCGCGTAAGGCGTTGGCGCCATAGGCCACCATCACGGCGCCGATCATTCCTTATCTGGCTCCTGAACAGGCTCCGGCCCATTGGTCAAGACTGTGATCAATTCCCATCTTGCATCCCATAGCTTTCTTATCCGCGCATTAGCTTGCTTCTCCAAGCCAAGAAAGCGACCGGCCTTCAGTTCGGCGTCCATTCGGCGTTCCTCAAACACCAGGGCCTCTACCGCCAATTCCAACGTCGCCTTGCTAATCATTTCTCCATTCCTCGTAAGAGCATCCGCCGATACCAGGCGATCTTCCGGGTATCATCGCGGGACACCTGCTCCATCGGCCACGGGCACATAACCATAACCGGCTCTATCTCATAGGACACGGCTACCGGGCCATCCTCTGGCCCGCGCCATTCCCATGCTTTGATGTTCTGCTCCTTCACGGTTATGGTGATCGTGGCCTCAGCGCCGTATATCATTCCGGCTCTCCCTTGCCCAGCCATGTCGTAGGCAGGGCACACACTAGCAGGGGCGTGGCGTACAGCGCGCGCAGAAAGGCCAGGTACTTGTTGCCGCCCTTGTCGCGCTCGCACTTCCAGCGCTCCAGCAGGGCTAGCGTGGCGTCGCACTTGCGCAGGAACATGGCCCCCGGCTCATACAGCAGCACGCGCAAGTCACGCACAGCGGCCAGCGTCGCTTGTCTATCAGCGTCCGTGCCGACGCTAGCCGCCAGCGTTTCATACGATAGAAGCGGGATGGCCGCCTCCCAGGTCTCTAGCAGGTTGAACCCAACCGCCAGCAGGTGAGGCGGCATTTTCGTCTTGCCATCCCAAATCATGTTCTTGGGGTACAGCAGCGCCGTTTGCA
>JBAZMT010000083.1:0-4038 GCA_041649615.1 Parcubacteria group bacterium | reverse complement strand
AAATCAGTCTGTATGCACGGTCAGGTCTCCCGTGCCCCTTCATGCCGTACCTAGCCACTCGGCTACTTAGTCATGCGGCTAGATATGGGAGTTGGCTAGATGCTTACGAGCCCACACAATAGGCAAAGTATGGGATGATGCGCCCCAACGCTAGGCAACATCTACGCTTGCGCGTGTAGCCTCTAGAAACTCGTCAAGGCCATTGATGCGAGTCTGACTCACGTCAAGCCCCATCCTCGGACCTACTCCGATTCGATCCAAGATCGCAAGCGCAGTGCGTTCGGGGTCGTCACCTTCGAGCCCTTTCGCCAGGACGAGCGCCGCTTTCGGGGCTGCAGCTCGCAGGATGCGCAATGCTTCCTCGCCAGCTAGTCTCAGAAGCTCGTCGCGCGCTTCTTGGATCTTGTAGCTGCCGGCATACCGGCACCCCGCCGCGCAAGCTGTCGAGTATGCTGCTTTCGGATGTGCCACCTGGTAGGCTTCGGCCTGAGTCATTCCGTCAAGGGTAGCAAATAGGAACTGCTGCTGCTCAAGCGGCAATGCCCATACGAGAAGGTCAGATTGACCTTCTACACGTTCCCTCATGCTAGCCATTGCTACACTGGTTGGCACTACAAGTCACCTCAAGCGGCAAGCTTCCCTTGCACTTGTCCACTTCCATTCCGCCACTCTCTACGCTACCGTTCCGCCCTCGCTCGTTTCCCCTCTCCTGTCAATGGATTGTCGATGGGTTCACCATCACGCCGAATGAGACGTTTGTCACTTGCACACTGCTATACCAGTCTACGTTGTAGAGTGCGCCTCCCTGGTCGCACTTGACATCATGCGCCCCGACCATGTACGATAAACCGACACACAGAAAGAGAGCAACCTATCACGGAGGTGACACATGACGGCCGATACCCGCGCAGAGCTCGAAACACTTCGTCACGCACTTGAGCTCGCACAAACAGCAATCAACAACCTTGCGAAGGCGCTAGAAAAAGGGTAGCGCACCACTAGCACGAGAGCCAAGTCGGGCCGTCCTTCGGGGCGGTCCTTCTCTTTTCACCATCACGCAGAGAAGGACAATGGACACCTCTATACCGCAGAGCCCGCCTGCACTCTAGCGTCTGCCCCGCTTGACATTGCCTAGGCGGATGGTGTACTCTCTCGATGTGAAAGGAGGAAGCATGGAGACTGTAGCGACAATCGAACCCGGAGAAGGATACTGGGACTGCACCAATTACCCTATCGGCGGTTGCTTCCGGCGCGTCCCTAGCGACGGGCCCGGCCTGCGAGTATCGAACCTGCAACCTATCGTTCCTGCACAGCATGGATGCTCGCATATCGGGACAACGGACGACGGACGACGAGTAGCATTCTAGGCGCGCGTAGCCTCATCGACAAGGGGGACAAGTGGCACTAGAGGCAGAACAGACCCGCAGCGAAAGACTCTACAAGTGGATTGTCGCGGCTCTTGACCGTGGCGCTACCGTGTACGTGTCAACCTACCTGCACACGTGGAAGCTGACTCGCAAGCACGCCGGGATGATTCGCTACCATGATGGACACTGCGAGATGCAGCACGGGCGAAACTGGGACATCATCGACTTGTGTGCAGTGAGCGCGACCGAGTAGCGGCGAAAGCCGGAAGGGGGAAACGTGACGACACTAACGGCAACGGCAGAAAAGACGGCGAATCTATCCGGACAAGTTGTAGTCTGGAAGGGCTTCCACTGGTCCCTCAATCTTGAGGGAAACGGGAACATTTACCGTCTGCGGGCTTTCGGGCTTGGCGGCGGGTACGAGCCCCGACTAGGGCGCGCGATTGTCGCCGGGATGCTCGCTTCCGGCGAAATGGTGACCTATGAGCCTCACGCCTAGCGGGATGGTATGCATCACGGCAGGGAAGCATTGCAGGACTTCGGCCTCTTATAGGCGAAACCCGGCCCAGCCGGGTCTGCCGGGTCGCCCTCCCGGCACTGATGAGCTAGGGCGAGGAGGAAGCAATGAAGGCAATCGAAACGAAGTACCACGGCCCAACGAACACGAAGGGATCAACTGTGTCCGCGCACGACTCGGACGGAAACCGCGTCTCGCTTACTTGGCGGGCTGAACTCAACAGCGACCAAAACCACGAAGCTGCCGCCCTCGCTCTGTGCAAGAAGATGGGCTGGGAGGGGCGACTCGTCGGAGGGTGGACAAAGGCAGGAATGACTTACGTGTTTGTAGATACGCCCTCCGAGATCATCACGGCCCTTGAATCGGCGTTGGAGTTTGTCGTCGCCGTCAAGGCAGCCGGTCAGTCTGGCAAGGTCTCGCCAGCGTCGGCCCTTCCTCCGCCGTTCACGGTTGAGGGGCGAATCCGCGCGGCCCTTGACATCGCGCGCAAGTAGCGAAACCGCCCGCCCCGGTTAGCTTGGGTCCGACTCCCAAGGCGGGCACTAGGCCGAATCATCGGCTGCATCACAAGTAGCGGCGAAATCCGCAGGAGGTAACAACGTGGCAACGATGGACAAGACGAGGGAGGCGTGACCATGCCCCGGCGAAATCACGCCCCGTACCTGCGCCCCGTGCGCCCGTGCATGAGCTACGAGATCGCAAGAGCTGTCGCCCAGGATGCCGCACACCGGCAAGCAAAGGCCAACCACCGAACCGCATGGAATGCGGACGACTACAACCTAGCTTGCCGCACGCTGGCTGCATTGTGGCCCGCGTCCGGCTGCAACCCGCACGCCGAGCTTGTCAAGGAGGCGGCGAAGCCATGATGACCGCGACAAGCGCTTCAATCGACTGGACCCGCGCAAGCCAGCAGCCCGTCGCCCTCGTCCTGCTCCCCTGGGAAGGAGGCTGCACCATCGCCAAGGAGGACACGGACGGGACTCTCTGCGGCTGCCGGGATGTCACCTACGGCCCGTACTATGCAGACGTTGTGTGCCACTGGATCAACGGCGCAATCCAGGACGGGTTGCGAGTGAAGGACTACAGATAGCAAGGAGGAGCTATGCTCAAAGAGTTCACAGAGATTCTGGATCTCGTCGGCTGCATCGAAACGCGCCCAGACCTTCCCGACGATTGGCCCTCTGAGGATGCTGTGGAGGCGTTCGGAGAAGCGTACCGGCAATGGACAAGCAAGACGGGCGCGACTCTCACGCGACTGCGCAAGGAACGCCAGGAGGCATCGTGAACCCCGGCGAAACCCTCAAAGCCACCCGGCACGCGGCGAAACTCACCCAGCTACAGCTCGCCGTCCGCGCTGGCGTGGACCCCGGCACCATCTCCCGCTTGGAACGCGGCGTGTCGCAAGGCACGCACAGCGAAGCCAAGGGGAAGATCGAAGAAGCACTGCAAGCAAGGATCTGGACGAAGGAGGAGAAGTGAACGCACGCGAAAAGGTACTGCAACTCTACGGCAAGAAGGACGGAAGCACCTGGAAGTGGCTCACCAAGCGCGAGGAAGAGGACATCCGAGTCGCTGCAGGAGTGTCATTGGCAGAGACCGGCACGGGCGACGTGGAAGTCCGCGCTTCCGAGGCCGGAACGTCCGTCGCTATCTATGTCGTCGGGCGAGAGCTGTCCAAGAAGGTCGCCTATGTCATGGTCCCGGATGGCGACGAGAGCGACCCAGTAGTCCGCAAGGCCATGGAACGCATCGAAGGCAAGGCCGACGAAGCCCGTCAGATTGTCGAGCAGATGCGCAAGGAGATTCGCCCGAACGAGTAGCGGCGAAAGTCGGAGCCTGACCGATAACAGGCAAGGAGAACGACATGAGCAAGAAGCCGTGGACAGTAGAAACCTCACGACGTGGCGACGTTACGATTCACTCCGAAGACGGGAAGCAGATCGAAGTCGTCGCCCGCGAACCTGTTGGCAGCATCGGAGGCACAACTGCGGCTGGCGTTGAGGCTTCCAAGGAAGTAGCCGCCTACATCGTCTCCCGCGTCAACGCGCACGGCGCACTCGTGAAGGCGGTGAAGAAGCTGCTGCATTGGGCAGAAGAGCCATCCGTGGCGCTGGATGCCGCAGCCGAGTTTGAGGACGCGCTGAAGGAAGGCCA
>JBAZMT010000082.1:0-4065 GCA_041649615.1 Parcubacteria group bacterium | reverse complement strand
GGAACCCAAGGCCAAGGCGGAACCCAAGGCCAAGACCCGCAAGCCTCGTGCGGGCGGTCTGTCACTGAAGGACAAGATCAAGTCCGTCATGGGGAGGTCGATCCTGAACGCCGGTGAAGTGCTGGAGAGGCTGGAGGAGAAGGGGCTCATGCCGGAGAGCAACAACCCCCGGCAGTACGTCAGCATGGTGCTGTCGTCCTGTCACGAGATGTTCGAGCGGGCCACGTCGAAGGGTCGGGGGTACTACCGGGTCAAGGTTGACTCGGACAACGGGATGAAGACTGCGGCACCGACTCCGACTACGGAGGAGCTGCTGGCTGAGTTGCCGGACAACCTGCAACCGTCCTGACCCTCCAATCGGTGTATCAGAGGGCAGATGGCAACGGACCTTGGCTCTCTACTCGATACAGCACGACGACTCATCAAGTCTGAATGCCGGCTCCACATTCTTCGTGAGGTAGACCAAGAATCATCTCCTTTTGATCTGGAGCAGTCCCTCTGCAACCAACTGTGGCAGCAATGGCGTCTTTGTCTACAAGAGAAGGCGCCGGACTCCTCAGCGTTAAGGGGGGAGTTGTTCCGTATCAAGCAAGAGGCGTTGACGGAGCTAGCTGTCACTCTAGAGGGTATCGATCTGTCCCAGTTCGATGAGAACTTTTCGATCGATCTCCTACTGAGTGGCGAGCCATCATGAAAGTCGGAGATCTAGTCCGTTACCAAAACGAACTCTGGTACGTCAGACTCGTCGATCGATTTCGCCTCGGTGTAGCTGTTCTGGACAACGCTCAAAGCTCCCGAGAAGTGCCCCATGATCTGGACACGACGGGGGGTGAGGTGGAGGTCATTGCCAACCCATCGGAGGAGTGGCCTTTCATCTCGCCCCCGTCTCGTGGCCATGTCACGCAAGTAGACTTGGTCAGAGGCACTCAAACCGAAACCCTAACCCCCTACGAGGATTGGATTGCCCCCGGGGGATCGGTGTTCTTCCGCCCCTCTTTGGCACCCAGAGTAGGGGAAATGTTCCTTGTGCACTTCGGATCGTCTGTGGTGAGGGTGCTGGTGCGGAGACGTACCTTGGACACCTTCAAGCGGCGTCAGGATCGACTGAAGGTACAGCCCAAGGAACCACTCAACGCGTACACAGCCCTTCTACAGGATGATGATGAGTAAGCGTCGTCTTCCCATCATTGTGGAGCGGGGTTTGGGGGAGATTCGTACCTTCCGCATCAGTTTGGAGCGAGAACTCGTTTCGAAGGTGCTCCAAGACGGGCCTCTCTCGTGCAAGAGTGGTTGCTCGAACTGTTGTCTGCACCCTCGGTACATATCCCCTTTTGAGGGGGTACTGTTGTATCGTGCCTTGGTGGAGAAGGGACGATGGACACCTTCGATGCAAGCTAGGGTGAGTGATCATGCAAATCTGACCACACGACTGGCTTTGACTGTATGGTATCTGTCCGCTATTCCCTGTCCTGTATTAGATGAGAGCACTGGCAAGTGTTTGGCTTACGATGCCAGACCCACCATGTGTAGACTGGTCTTGTCACGGCAACCCCCAGATGACTGTCACCCCCATCGGTACGACAGGAACATTGCATTCCCGATGCTGAATGTCAAGGAAGCTTTGGAGAAGTACCATACATTCGAGCAACGAATTCATCGTTCCCATGGGATCAAGATCACGGTGGCAACAATCAG
The DNA here is from genome assembly GCA_041649615.1 of Parcubacteria group bacterium. Taxonomy (GTDB): domain Bacteria; phylum Patescibacteriota; class Minisyncoccia; order UBA6257; family Colwellbacteraceae; genus JALOAR01. The sequence goes on along the minus strand of JBAZMT010000082.1, from coordinate 2,370 downwards.
CAACAGCCTTCTACTGGCGGCCAAGATCCACTCTGGGGAAATCGACTTGAACCGAATCGACTTGGAGCAGTTCTTGTTACTGAGGGGGTAGTTGTGAAGTGTGGGGTATGCGAGAATGAACAAGAGAAAGGGCACACGCTTGTCCTCAGTGAGCAAGAACGTGCCTACGTCAAGGCTCAAACAGGGGAGGACGTTGAGAGCTACTTCTTCTGTACTCCTTGTTGGAACCTGTTGAAGAACCGTCGAGCGGGAGCCTCCTTGATCCGGGGCACCATGGAGCTGAACCTTCGCAGCGTAGGTCACCCAAAAGCTCAAGAGATGGCTCGGCGTTTCTATGACTACCTGGTTCACCTCAAACCCAGGGAGTGAAACAATGTTTGATGAACTTAGGGGGCGGAAGCAAGCTAAGACCAGTTGGATCTTGAACCAAGCCCAACAGGAAATAGCTGGACAGTGCTATGACGCTCTTGGGGAACTGATTCAAGGTGTTGTGACTCAGAACCAAGAGCAAGAAACGCAAGCACGAGAAGCTCTTGACAAGGCCTTGCAAGCTCTGGGCATGGCGACGAGCCTGGGAGAAAGACTTCGTGAGGTGCCAGAAGCAGCCACCTCTTCTATGGCGGACAAGCTGAAGCAACCGGCTACGGACGAAGCGGAACTACAGCGACAGATGTTGGAAGAGTTGCAAACAACCGACGACGTTCCCGCGTGGTATAAAGCCAACCGCACTCGCCTTGACCAAGTGCAGTCACCCGCCTTACGAAATCATCTTTTCGATACGATCAGGAGCCGTCTATGAACACCTTGGTACGGAAGGCCCTGGAAGCCAGGACCTTCGTGGTTCATGAACACTGTGCAGACGGAATGGCGTCAGCAATGTTGCTGCGTGCCATCAACCAAAAAGCAGAGGTGGTGTTCTGCCAGTACGGAACAGCTCAACACCGAGAGCTACCGGTAGGTCCTGGGATGGTATTCGCTGACTTCTCTCCCCCCAAGGACAGAGTGCCTGAATTCGTGGAAGCCGGGGCAGTTGTCCTCGATCATCACCATACACAACGAGAAGTAATAGAAGCTTTTGGAGAGGACGGTGTGTACTCTGACGAACCCGGAGTGAGTGGCGCAACCCTGGTCTACAATCATCTGTGGTTGCCGCTGGTGCGTTCCGGGGGCATGACAAACGTAGTGCTCAAGGATCCGTTCGCTGCAAGCTTCGCTACCCTGGCGGGGATTTATGACACCTGGCAGATCAAGGATTCCCGATGGGAAAGTGCGTGCGTTCAAAAGGAAGTCTTGACCTTCTTTTCACCAGAGGAGTTGTTGAGCCCTCCTTTCACAGATATCATCGAGCGTTGGCCCCAATACTTGTGGGTTGGTCAAGTGCTGTTGCAAAAGAACTTGAGGCAGGCTGCCAAAGCAGCCAGGACCAGCTACCGCTTCACCACCGCGAAGGGGACTCGTGTAGCGGTGACGTACTTGGCAGGGTACAAGGCAGACGCCATCGCTGAGTGCCTAGGGGCACAAGCAGACTTGGTTGTAGGAGCCTTCTATGTCTATGACCCTGAGCATGACGCTTACCCGAAGCTGGTTCTATCCTGTCGAAGTAAGACGGACTACGACGTGAGCGCCTTGTGCAGAGCCTATGGGGGTGGGGGACACACCAAGGCCGCCGGAATGACCCTCCAAGTGGAGCGTTCCGACGTGAACCCCTATCAGTTCACGGAAAACGTGATCAACGAATACGAGGCTCGGTGATGTACCAGGGCACTCTCCAAGAGCACCTGGAGGCTTCCGCTCGAATCGCTCGTGTGAGTCGATTGGCTATACGCCTGAGCATCTCAGGAAGGCACCCTAAGATCCTCGACGCGGTGAAGAAGTTACCGTCACTGAGCAACCCACTCGCTCAAGTCCACGGGGGTACTCTCATCGTCGTGAACTACCTCACCCGTGAGCTGCTCGATCAGGCGGCGAGTGGAAGCGAAATCCTTGGGCTTGACCGCAGTACGAGGTCTAGGAAGAACACTGGCCATCCAGAAGGCTTCCACGAAGTTGAGCTGCATCGGATCCTTGTCAAACCAATGTTTGGTGCCCGCTTGTAGCCCGTAGATGCTGGGGCCCATCTCGACGACGTTGAGGTACAACTCCAGGATCTCGTCCTTCGTGTAGCAGGACTCAATAGCTTGAGCCAGGAACACTTCTTGGATTTTGCGGCCCAGAGTCTTGTCCCGTGACAACCAGAGGTTCTTGGCGAGCTGCATCGTGATAGTGGAACCCCCACGGTAGAACTTTCCTAGCTTCAGGTTGTCGATGAGACTGTTCTCGAAGGCTTGTGAGATGACGCCTGTGTGACTGAGAAACCCAGGGTCCTCCAAG
>JBAZMT010000081.1:0-4089 GCA_041649615.1 Parcubacteria group bacterium | reverse complement strand
TGGGCGAAGGCCGAGCGCGACATCCAAGAACGCGAACGAATCAGACGGACGGAGGAGAAGTGACCTTCACCGACAACCTCTTCGACATCGAGAGCATCCAGAACCCGCTTGAGGCGGCGGCTGCGATCTACTTCCTCGAGGGCGAAATCTACCGGCACAAGCTGGCGCTCAGGCAGGCCGAGAACATGGTAGCGTGGCATCTAGGCGCAACGGACGACTACAACCAGGCGCTTGCCGCGTTGCAACAGTCAGCCGTCAACCGGCACCAGGAGGACATCACGGCATCGGAAGCGAAGCGCGACAAAGTGAAGGCGACATGGAGGATGGAGTGATTCTACTCGGAGCGGCACTCATCGGCGTACCCATCGGCATCGTCGTGCTCGTGACGGCGGTGCGCGCAACAAGGGTCTTTGGCACCCGGCTCGTGCTCGCGATTGTGACACTGGCGCTGTGCGCCGGGATGTTGGCCTGTGGCATGGCCGTACTGGGGGTGATGTGAGCATCGTATCGGGAAGCGACTTCGGGTTGAGCATCTGCAAGGCGCTCGGCATTGACCCCGAGTACGTTCGGAGTATCGCCATCGACGCGCGCGTGGGCGGACTGACCGTCGTCGTCCTGCGGAGGTTCGTGACCACGGACGAGACGAACGCCCTTGTCGAGCGATTCGAGCGGGAGAAGTACAGCGTCGTGAAGGAGACGGCATGAACGAGAACGAAGGCGTACCTATCCCGGTCCTGGAGGAGAAGGGACCGAGCGTCGAGGACTGCTACATCAAGACGGACGAGTACCACGTGGGCATTCAGGAGTTCGGCAACATGGACATTCACATCGGCGAAGGCGACGCGCTCCTGACCATACGGTTGCGCGAGCGCCGGACGGTGGCGAACCGGCTGAAGTGGTGGGCGATGTGCCGGGTGTTCCCATTCAGGATTGCGAGGTGGGAGAAATGAGCGAGAACGAGCACAGGACGAAGTTGGTCAACGTGGTCCTTTGTGCTGGCGAAGTGGTGGCCGTCGCGGATGCACTCTGCATGGTGGCGTCGGTCGTCAATATGCGCCTGCCGTTGCCGAGAGAACACCTCCTGCTTCTTAGTGACGACCTTCGCAGTGCCCGCGAGGTGCGAATCACCATGCCTGAGGACGACTACGACAACATTGCGGCTCGCTACGTGCCACAGTCCGACCCCGACCCCTTGGAGCCTGCCGATGTGTAACGACATGTCGGAAGCATACCGGCTCAGGTGCAAGGCCAACGCCGTCGCGTTCCTGCGGCAAGCAGCCGACGAACTCGACCGCTGCGAGAGTGCCGAGCACATGGATGCCCGCATCGAGATGGACGTCCGGGAAGTGTGGCCGGACGAACAGGACCACCGGCAGTATGCGGTGTTCGGCATCAACTCCATCCACTTCACGCTGTATGCCGCGCATTACGCTGCGAAGGACGTCGAATGGCCAGCGTGGCCGGGAGGGAAGACGCATGTATAACCGCCTCATCTACGTCGCCGGACCCTACCGGGCGGCAACCACTGAGAGCATTCAGGCGAACATCGACCGGGCGGCGGCGGCGGCACAGCGACTATGGCGCATGGGGTGGGTGCCGATATGTCCCCATCTGAACAGCGCCCACTTCGACGGTGACCCTGAATGGTACTTGACCGGCTACCTCGAAGTGCTGAGAAGGTGTGATGCGATGTACGTGCTCAAGGACTGGGTGCGGAGCGAGGGAACGAAGGCGGAAATCGTCGAGGCGGCGAACGACTGCCTGCCCATCTACTTCGAGGGCAGGTCGGAGCCGCCGGTATTGGAGGAAAGGTGAAGGACAAAGAGGCAAGAGAACAGATTGACGCACTCAGGAAGCGTGTCGGTAGCGACCCGTTCTACTGGAAGCCCGTGGAGGACCGCGTGTCCACACTGGAGGAGACCGTGCTCGCTCTTGGCGCGCGCCTTGTGGGGGTTGTCGAGCGCAAGTGTCCGACCTGTGGGCGGGTGACACTGATGAAGCGGCAGACCGGCCCCGTACTGGAGGGGACGTACATACTCAACGACTACTCGCAGTCCACGGTGACGATGCTCCCGGCCACGCCGACCTTCTACTGCTACGGGTGCGGCCTCACCTACCGAGAGTCCACGAAGCAGGTACTGGAGGAGGTGAAGGGTGGATAGGTGTGAGGTGTGCGGGCGGCGCGAGGCAACGGGCTTGGCGTACTGCGTGGAAGGCATGGAAAGCACGGGGCTGTGCCGAGAGCACTACCGGCAGGTGAAGGACTACATCGAGGGGCTGAAGCCGAAGCCAACGACGGTTGTTGAGAAACGCTTGATGAACTATGTGGCCTTCGACCGCGCTGCCCCGTGGGGTGAACGGCGCATATCGTTCTCGGATGCCGACGCTCTGTACGAGCACATGAGGAGGGAACGCAAGGATGCCTGACCTCTGGTATTCGTACCGCGAGGTCAACTTCGGCGATGCGGACTGCATCGTCTGGATCGCCGCAAACATCACCATCCTGGAGGACGGGCGCTGGCCGCAACCACCGGCCGGCCGACGCATGACCGATGGCCCCATCAATCTGACGCCTACCTCCAAGGACAAGCCCAAGAACCGGCACTACGAGCCCGTGAGGGGCAAAGAGGCGTCCTTCACCAAGCCCGAGGGGATAGCGGCTGAGTTCCGGCGGAGACAGGAGCTTGTGAGAGGCAATGACCGGGCGGACAAGGACCGGGTGCTCTTCGAGGAACACGTCATGGAAGGGCTTGCGGTAGACCGATTGGCGAAGATTCGCGCCTGTCCGTACTGGGTCGTAGACTACCGCATCAAGCGGGTGCTCAAGTTTCTCACCGGGAAGGGGCTCAAGTACATCGACGGCCATCCGGCGACCTATGCTGAGTGGATGGCAAAGAGGGGGAAGCGGCCTAACCCACCCGGCAACACCCACTCGTCGGCATTGCCGGATGCCCACGAAGGACACGAATGAGGCAGACGGCAACGCACCCCGAGAAAAGCGAGGCGGATTGCCGGATGCGACTCCGATGAATTGAGGGGGAAAGTGAACCAATGACTGACTTCAAGGTCTTGACAGAAGAAGAAACCAAGAAACTATCAACTCGGTTGCCGCGCAACAACTGGGAGGCTATTTCCGAGGTGGTTGCCAGCGGCAAGGGCATAGAACTCGGTCCGTACACGACATGGGCCGGTGCCGACAATGCGAAGAACTCAGCACGAAGTGCTCTCACGCGGAAGCTTCGCTGCCTAGACGCAGGGCGCGATGTACACATTGTGGTGAGGCGGACAAGCGACGGCTGGGTTCTCTCCATATGGTCGTCTCCGACTCTCAGATGACGACCGCACTCCCGCCTTCTGCGGTAATCTGTACGCCAAGTTGCATTGATTCTGTACGTCTGATAGCATAGAAACGACAGGACGATGCTGTCCCTGAGGGGCCGCAAGGCCCCTTTCTGTTACACATGCAAGTCGTTCAAGTGGACTGGCTCGACGCCGCCGGTGAATCGCAGCACATCCCACCGGAGGAAGCGGCGACGCTGCAACCCCTGCTCAGGGTCAACGTTGGCTTTCTGCTGGACGAGAGGGACGACGCCATCGTCATGTGTGCCGGGATTATTCAGGACCAAGACTCTCAGTGTACCGGCTGCGAGGGAACAGTCGTCATCCCCAAGGGAATGATTCAGCAAGTGAGGAAGTTGGAGGATGCCCAATAGCTCCGCTCGCCCCTGTCGCTATGGTCGCTGTCCCCATATCACGACGCACCGATCCGGCTATTGCGAACAACACAGAGCACTCGCCTATCAGGACAACAGGCCGTCAGCAGCAGAGCGGGGATATGACGCCACATGGAGGAAGCTCAGGGCGTCGCACCTGGCGCTGAATCCCTACTGTGTGATGTGCGCTGCGATGGGGAAGGTAGAGCGAGCGACTGAGGTTGACCACATCATCCCGCACAAGGGGGATGACGCATTGAGGCTGGACCCGGAGAACCTTGCGAGCTTGTGTTCTTGGCATCACAAGTCGAAGACCATGAGGGAGAGACAGTGACGTGCCGGGGCGGCTTCAGGAGCTGCACAGGTAGCCGTTTAC
>JBAZMT010000080.1:0-4111 GCA_041649615.1 Parcubacteria group bacterium | reverse complement strand
CAGGGCGCTCTCTGCGTCGTGGGCCGCAAGCCTGGCACCCCGAAGCCGGACATCGCACAGCAGGCCAAGGAGCTTGCCATCATGCTCGGCGTCGACTGGACGTACTGTGCCGACGCCGAAGACCTGCTGGCGCGAATCATTGCCGCCGTTACGGTTCGCTCGCCCGACGGCTCTGGCGTCGTGAGGGCGGGCAATGACGGTGGTGCAGTACGCGTAGGGGAGGAATCTGTGAAGCCCGATGACCTTGGCCTTGGGGCCGAGATACGCGCGGGCGGGCCGCGAGTAGTCCCGCCGCTTCAGCGCCTTCGGGCGGAAGGAGTGGACGATGAGTAGGTTTGAGAATCTGACTGTGGGGACGCTGCTGGTCGAAGACCTCAGCGCGAAGGTGCTCAAGACGGGCGGTGATCCGCAAAACGGGACGGCCTCGGTTGGCCTCAACGTCGGGTCTTCGGCGGCGGTCAAAGGGTCGGGCGTTGCCCTCAGTTCGTCCCGCACGTTTGCCGCCGGCATCTTCGCCGACGACAACGGGGCGAGCATCGCGGATAGCGTTGCCAACATTCGGGCGAGGACGCTCCTGACCTACGACCAGGCCGGCGGGTCCATTCGTTCGGTTATGGGGCAGCTGAAGCTCCTGACCGGCATCGACGTGACGACTGGCATTTACACGGGCGTGCAGGGCTACGTCGAGCTAGCGGCAACGCACAGCGCGAAGACGGGCTCGACGCTCTCGGCTGTGGATGCCAGCGTCGAGATCGGAACGGCCCTGACGGTGGACAGCGGCGGTGAGATGGCGGGTGTCCATGTTGAGACGACCGGCGCCGGGACCATCACCAACAGCGGGACGTGTGCTGGCGTGCTGGTGGACAAGGCGAGCGGCGCGGCCTCGTGGCCGGACGGCATTCTCATCGACGGCGCATCCGTCATCATGGGTATGCGGATCGGCAAGTTCGCCGGTTCGGCGGCCACCACGAGCGCCGTGGCCTTCGGCACGTCGCAGAACATCTACAGCGACGGGCAGTTGTCCACGATGGAAGTGCATGGTTCGAGCGCGTCGAACCTGACTTCGGCCTACGCGGCGAAGTGCGGGCGGTTCCGGCATGTCTGTAACATCGGATCGTCCGGTGCCCTGGCACACGAGACGTACGGCGTGATGGGCCAGCTGGTCGTGAAGGAAGCGACGCTCCAGCACTTGCACGCAGGCGTCATCGGCACGTTCGAGGGTCACACGTCGGGCGTGGTCATCAACGGCACGTATGCGTACGGCGCGGCTGCTGTGATGGCGCGTGTCGGCGGCGGGGCGGCGATCACGGCCACCAAGCCGGTGTGCGGCATGGTCTCGTTCTGGAACGGCGCGGCACTGGCCAGCGGGACGAGCATCGGCTTCGGAAACGCCCACCTGACGACTGCGTGGACCTATGGCTTTGCGAACGCCGCAGGCTCGGCCCTTGCAGACATCAAGTTGCAGGGCGAGGATGCCAACGGTCTGCCGTGCTGCATCTTCTCTGGTGTGGCAACCGACGACACGAGCATCGTGGCTCAGGTTGGCGCCGATACCCTGTGGGCAGATGGCTCGGTGTATTTCGCCGCTGTCGATGGTGCCGGGAAAATCTGGCAGAAGCGGAATGACATCTGGGTGGACATAAACGCGTAACCTTTGAGCAGGCCGGGGGACCGGATGTGCTGCCCTGGTCCCCCGTCCTGTCCTTCTGGCAATGAGAAGTATCGATCAAGGTATTCTTCTGAGAAGGAGAAGTTGTCATGAGACTGACTGTCGGAGAGCGGATCACGCTGGACGGGATTCTCCCCAAGGAGGGCAACTTCGTCACCTTGAGCTTGCTGAGAAAGCTCCGCGAGGCTCTGTCGTTCACCGAAGACGAGATCAAGGCGCTGTCGGTGGAGTACGACGAGAAGAAGATGACCTGGAACCCCATTGCTGACGGGGAGGGTGCGGACATCGAGATTGGTGACGTTGCCGCCGGCATCATCCGCAAGGCACTGACCGACCTGGACAGTGCGAGTAAGTTGACTGCCCAGCACGTTAGTCTGTATGAGAAGTTCGTGAATCCGTGACGTAGGAGGGGTGGCAGATGGCACTGGAAGTCAGCACACAGGAGACTGCGGCGGTGCAGGCGAAGGTTCGGCACACTGTTGGTGGGAACCTTACCTTAGAGGAAGGTCGGAAGATCATCCTCCGTCTGACCAGTCCGCAGGAGGACCAGGTGGAGTTGAAGGTACCGAACGGCGAGACGTGGCGGGTGCAGGTAGCGATAACGATAGACGTGGAGTGAGTGACGGGGGCCGGGGGAACTCGGCCCCACTTCTCTGGGAGGGAAGCTGTGAACGCTGATCGGGCTCAGAAGCTGGCAAGTCTTGTCACGGAGATTTTGCTGTTCCTTGATGCGGAGCAGATCGAACGTACTTCCGCGTCCGTCCAATCCGAGAAGAGTATCCCGTACACAGAGTCGGTGTGCAAAGCCGTGGAGGAGCGGACGAGATTCATCACCGAGCAACGCGACTGTTTCCTCCAGCAGAACGAGGGACTGCGCCGTGAAATCCGTAACCTGACGGCCGAGCGCGACGACCTTCGCAGGCAAGTCGCTGGCCTGACAGAGAAGAACGCGAATCTGCGCGCCTCAGCGCAGCGTGCTCCTGCGTGCCTTGACGACATCCTGCAATGGGAACTGCGCGCGAAGACGATGAAGACAGAGCGCGACGCGGCCCGGCGCGAGTGTGAGCGGATGAAGGCCGAGCGTGACTCCGCACATGACTTTCTGTATCAGTTCGGCCGTTCTATTGCCCGCCTCCGCGACCTGTGCAAACTGGCAAGTGCCATTGGCAGTCAGAACCCAGCAGCGGACCTTGCGGGATGCCTTCCGGTCGTTCAAGAGAAACTGGCCGCGCTTGAAGACGTGCGGCGCACCGTCGAGAGTTGCCACGGCGAGACACGCTACGAGCCGACGACGGAACTCGGGCGCGACGTGTTCTTTCTGCGACTGCCTGAGTGGTATCGCGCGCACTTGGACTCCGGTATCAAGGGAGAGTAGCATGTCCCGTTCGCGGTTCGAGGACGATGACCCCCTGGAGTCCCGGCGTGGACTGCGACCCAGGAGTCGGACGGCCGTTCGGCAGGCGCTGCGGGAGGAGGTTGAAGAAGTGCTGCGGGAACGAGGCCAACGCTACGCGCATCTGGACGACCGCGAAGACCATCGGCCGGACCTGGCCGACTCCAGCAAGGACATGGCGAAGTAGGAGGCACCATGAAGTGCGTTCTGCGGGATAGATTCGGGTACACGAAGACCATCGACATTCACCATCTTGAACCTACCTATTGTCGGCCAGTTGGGCAGCCGCTCGAATACAACGGTTGCTTGTTCGGGATGTCAGACCTCGCCGTTCCTAAGCCGGTTGCGCGGCATATCTTCGATTTTCAGTACTGCCGTGATGGAGTCGCATGGTACCAGGAGAAGCGCGCTTCGTGCTGAACATCAACTACATCCCCGAGCCGACGCTCAAGCGGTTCCATCACAGCGATGCCATGATACGCGGTGTGATGGGCTGTGTAGGCAGCGGCAAGTCCACGGCCTGTTGTGTAGAGATACTAACGCGGTCGATGCAGCAGAAGCCGGGCAAGGACGGTGTTCGGCGAACGCGGTGGGCGGTCATTCGGAACACGTACCCGATGTTGCGCAGCACAACGATCAAGACGTGGCTGGAGTGGATTCCCGAGTTGCTATGCCCCATCGTCTACTCGCCGCTCATTGTTGCGCGCATGAACACGCGGTTGCCCGACAAGACGATGATGGACATGGAGGTCTTCTTCCTCGCGCTTGATACGCCGAAGGACGTGCGCAAGCTCAAGTCGCTTGAAATCACGGCGGCATGGGTCAACGAGGCGAGCGAGGTTGACTACTCCGTGATCGAGGCGCTACGCGAGCGTGTGGGCCGCTACCCTGGCAAGGAGTCGTGCGACGGACTGACGTGGTACGGCATCATCATGGATACCAACCCGCCGGATACCGACCACTGGTGGTATCGGTTCGCCGAGCAGGAGAAGCCCAAAGGATGGAAGTTCTTCCGGCAGCCGGGGGCACTGAAGCCGGTCTACGACTCG
>JBAZMT010000079.1:0-4243 GCA_041649615.1 Parcubacteria group bacterium | reverse complement strand
GCTTCCCCGGCAGGTCAAGCGTGTGGCCGACTGCGACCTCGTTCACGATGGCCCAGCGGGAGTGGGCAATCACCAGCAAGTTCACCGGCAAGCCAGCGAACGTCTTGATGGTGTTGAGCGTGATCGTTCGTGACCGCGCCCAGTCCGCCCCGTAAGCCCCTTCCCCCATCTCCTTGATTCCCAACTCGGCTCGCGCCTGCTCCTCTGCCCAGTCGTTCACCACGTCGATGGTGTCAATGGCAATCGTCTTGTAGGGCAGCTTGTCCTTCTGCGCTGACAGGGCCGCGAACGCTTCCCGCAACTCATTCAACGAGCCGATGTCCAGCACGTAGGCGTCGCTGATGTAGCGACACCCGCCAGGTTCCAGATTGAGGATCAGCGGCTCCGGCCATTGCTGGACAAAGCTCGTCTTCCCGACCTTGGGAGCCCCGAACACAAGCCAACTGGCATGGTCGGGGAAGCCCGTGTCGGCCACGTTCTTCTTGCTGGGCAGCGTAATGCTGCTCATACCTCCACCCCCTCCAATTCAAGCTCTACGTGCGCTCGCTCATGCTTGTAGCCAACGGATCTCATCAGCGCGGAGTCCGTCGTGCAGATGTCCGTGTAGGGGCAACCCATAAGCTGACAGGCGTTCGGGCTTCTGCGGATGCGCCCTGTGCCAATCCTGTGCGCCACATCCCACAGATCGGCTTCGATCTCGCCCAACTCCCCGGCACTCTTGACGATCTCTGCCCGCTGGAAGTAGAAGTCGGGCCGCGTGTCGATGTCGGCCAGCAACCGATCCTGCCACTCGTCCGCGCCCTCTCCCTTGCGGGGCTGGATAGATGGCTTGCGGATGAGGTCGTAGACGATCCCAACCGGCGTCTCGCCCAACTGGGACGCAGCCCAGTAGTAGTAGCCCATCTGATCGTTGAGCGGCAGCCACTGGACCTTCAGCGCCGTCGCGCTCGTCTTGTGGTCCCAGATCCATAGGTTGCCGTGACCGTCACGTGTAGCCAGGTCGATCTTCCCGTGGAACTCAATCGACGGCCAGCGCCTACCAGACGGCGTCCGAAGCGGGACGGAGAACTGACGTTCCGTTGCCTCTACGGTGTGCCCCATCTCGGTAACCGGATCATGCTCGGCATACTTCTTCACCAGCGCCGTCGCCTCGGCCAGCACATAGACACTCTCTTGCGCCAGCCACGTCCCGCCCGCCTCGTCCATCGCCTTCTGGATGGCCTCTTTCGGATCTAGCCCGCTGTGGTAGGCTTCAAGCCCAGCGTGAACCGCTCTGCCGTAGCTGAGAGCCTTCTGCCCGCGTTCCGGCACAAGCTCTTCGTGGTAGCGGAACCACCATCGCTTCTGGCAGGTGTCCCAGGTGCGGATCTCGGATGAGGTCAGGATGCGGCGGGTCACTTCTGCTCCTTCCCGACGTGGCACACCGGGAACTCGCCACTGCGATCAATCAGCACGGCATGTGGGCCTGTGAGGATGGCGGGATCTACGTGCTCGTAAGCCTGCACGGTACCGCCCAAGATCTCCTGCACGGTCCCGCCCCAGATCTCCTGCACGGTCCCGCCCAAGATCTCCTGCACGGTCCCGCCCCAGATCTCCTGCACGGTCCCGTAGCTGAAAAGAACGAACTCTCCTTTCTTGATCTCATCGCGTCGCTGATCCGGCTTGATGATCTTCGTAGCTTGCCAGTTGAGCGCCGCCGCCTTCACGCGACGCTCGGCGTCTGCGGCATCCCACCACTCAGGCACGGCGTCTTGGTCAATCTTGAAGACCCACATCGCCGGATCTGTCCAGAAGAGGCCGTTACGTGGAGACAATTCAACACGCGCGCCATTCGGTCCGCGCGCCCCGTCCATGTGGAAACCGAACTCGGAGAGAATGTCTTCGTGGCTCTCCGTCACCTTTGACCAGAGAACCGAATCCTTCGTCACGATGAAACTAGCTGGCTGACACATTACGCCGCCGCCTCCTTCCCAACCGCCTTCCTCAACTCAGCCAACAAATCGTCAACCCCATCGGCCTCTGCCCGGTGAGTTTCCATCGGGAAGTTGCCGCCAGTTCTCAGCGGTTGTTCTAGGTAGTGGACAAGGGATACGACGAGGTCGCGGGAGATGAGGACCTTGCCCCAGTCCTCTACGAGATTGATGGGCATTACCACGCCTCCGTCGCCGCGACGTGAACGCGCTCCTCGCACTGAAGCAGAGACTCGTCCACAACCGCCTGGCTGTGTTCGTAGGCGTCTACGATGCCGCGCAACTCCCGATCCATCGCCTCACGCAGCCGCCCACAACTAGCCTCAACGGCGTGGTGCATGGCAATGAGATCCGCTCCGTCTTGGAATAGCAGCACGCCTTCCAAGTCAGCAAGCGGTCGCAGGCCCGTCCCAGGAACGTCCTCGGCATACTTCGTCACCGGATGCCAGAAGACACGGTTAGTGCCCTTGCGGCCTACTCTAAAGTGGGTTGGGTAAGCTGATGAACGACCGGGCTTGACTTTGTCAGCCTGTGTGTCGTATGCTTCCGTCGCCACTTTGTTACCCTTCGGGGCGGCAACCCCGGAGATGAGCCCCGCCCTATCCGGGCGGGGTTCGCTTTCTAGGTTCACGCGCGATCCCCTCCTCCTCCATCCGAGAGAGAATCGGGAGCACAGCGTCAATCTTGCGCAGGGTCTCAACTTCTGCCACAACGTCCCCGCGCTCAATGTAACCGATGGTCTGCATGTGGACGCCAGCGGCAACAGCGAGCTTCATCTGGCTCCACTTGCGCTTCTCCCGTTCCTCTCGGATTACTTGCCCGACAGTCTTCACGGGGAGCATTATATACACCGTTTGCGGGAAGTCAAGAGCGCGGATGGATGCGCGGCGAAGAACATGGGCATTGTTTATCCTGTTTGTCTCCATGCGTTAGCCACGATACAGCGAACCTGTTTACTCGTCAAGTTCACTACTATCGTCTAATAGCTTAGTGGATTCGTTGCGATCTAGGTACTCTGAGATGGCCCGCAGGATGTGGTAGCTGATGCTGCGATCCGTCTCTGCGGCGAGCATTGAGATGCGCTCTAACAGGTGACTCTTCAGATACCGCTTGGCAATGTGGACGACGATCCGATCACAGGCCATGTCCCGCCATGATACAAAGGCGGCACTGACGGATTCTAGGAGAGAGAAGTGACCGAGGAGAGTCTACTATGATTGATTGCGCGGCAGAAGAGACAGCGTGAAGCCGCTTGCGAGAAGGGACTTGATAGACGCCACTTCGCTTTCAAGCGCCGAAAGCCTGGCTAGAATCTCTGGACTGCCGGAAGTCGCTACCAGGCTCTGCGCCGCGTCACGATGCGTCTGCCCGCTTGAAACCGCATCCTCCATCCGGCGCAGCAAGGCTATCCCATCTGCCGTCAACTCCATCCGGTTGTTGCGGCCATACCGCACGCTTCCTGCCGAGACAAGCGACGGCTTGACAAGGTTGACACGATGCCTAGCCTGGGCGATGGTCTTCAGTCTGAGCTGCTTGCGGACATCTTCAAGCGTGTACGTCTCTCGCATGTGGTGGAAGATACCACTTCGTGGATACGAAGTCAACAGAGAGGCCATACAGCGCATTGTGGGGGCAAAAGAAAAGCCTCCCGAAGGAGGCTGGGAAGCGTCAAGCGCGGCTACTCAGCGCGGCTAGAAAATGGGATGGTTCGACACCTCCACCGGGCCAATGTGGATCAGCCAGAAGTTCTGCTCGCGCCAGATGAACGGTCTGGCGAATAGACACTCAGGTCGCGCGCACCAATGGAACCACACTCTGCGCTTCCTGCTCTTCACTTCCCCTCCCTCTCCATGATCTGCGCATCCAGGCGCGCGGCTACAGCCCAGTCCTTGTCCTAAACTCAGCCAGCGCAGCTTCCTTCTGCCTTATCTCGCGCAGCATTGACGAGGCGCGTTCTCGCGGGTCGCGCAGCTTCCAGTTCACTGGCCCCCAACGAAAGCGTCCGCCCTTCTGTCTCCGCTCCAACTCGTCGGGAGAGAACCATAGGTCCTGGTAGTTACAGTGGAACCACAGCCCTTCCTTGTGCGCTCGCTCGAACATCCCAACCATCACCGGGTCACATGACGGATCGTAGCTCACTTCCCCTCCCTCGCCCGCTCGATGATCCTCAACTCATCGGCGTCAATCCCGATCTGATACGCAAGCTCTGGCCGCTTCGGCATGTCTGCCTCGGGCAACGCCATCGCCAGCCGGATACAGGCCCTTATCAGCCC
>JBAZMT010000078.1:0-4253 GCA_041649615.1 Parcubacteria group bacterium | reverse complement strand
AGGCGCGAGAAGCTCGCGGAGATTCTGGAATCGGTGCGCGGTGCTAAACTGGCCGAGGGGGTCCACGCCGCCGCCATGCTCTCTCTGGCCGAGGACTACGACCTGATCGATCCCGACGCTGCGGACGCTGAATCCATGTTTTCCTCCCAAGGCTTCGACTCCGACCACGCCATCAAGGAGTGTCACGCCGCCTCGTGGATTAGGAATCACGAATTGGAATGGCCGCCCGGCCTACCGCTCGTCAAAGTCCTCCGCTTTGCCCAGGCATCGCAGCGCCGCCTGTGGGAGGTCATGTCGAAGGACGAAATCCAGGCCGCACTTCTCGCCGCACTCGACATGCCGAAGAAGCACATCGATGAGACGTTGCGTGAGAAGGGCATCAAGATCGCGCAGCCGTTCTTCTATGTCGCGATCACGCCGGGTGTGGTACAATCTGATGGCATGATCGACGCGAAGCTGCGGATCGTGCGGACGAAGGATTACGATGAGCTGATGAAGAAGGCGGGGACGGGAGAGGTTGTAGTGCAGCTCCTGGCCTTCAGGAAGGGGTGGAAGTTCAAGCGCGGGAAGGGCGGGGGACTGTACGACGCGGCGGGAAACGTAGTACCATACGAGGGGGATGATGATGAATGAAAGATAGCCTGATCAAGAAGTTCGAGCAGCGGATGGCGGATGTCGAGACGCGGCTCACGCAACTGGAGTGCCCGCACAAGAGGGTCAGATTCATTGAAAGGCAAGAGAACACGATCGTCTCCTATGGACCAAACCGACGCATCTGCGCGGCTTGCGGGAAGCTCCTCGAAGTCTATCCAACCCGTGAATCCTTCCTCGCCGCCAAGGCTGACCACACCGAGGAGGAACTCATCAATCTGCGCCAGCGACTCGACAAGGAACGCTCCGTTAGCGATGCGCGCACGCTCGATGCCAGCAAGATCGCGGTGACGGACCTGCCGGCCACCGGCATCACCAAAACCAAGAAGGCCAAGGAATGAAGCTAGACGAGAAAGAGATGGAGCGCGATCTCGGCGTGACCTACGAACAAGCCATCAAGAATACTGTCTTCGGCGAGCCGATCGAATCCCTGACGAAGGGCAAACTCATCTTGGTCATCGGCTGGATGGCGAAGAACGAGCGCATCCGAACGCAGCGCATGGGCAATGAGGTGGTCTGATGAGCGAGACGGTGATCAGCATTCTTTGGGGCTTCGCTACTGTCGTCACGCTGCTGTCTGCAACGTGCTGCGTCTTCCTGTCCTGGCTGACTCTACGGATGTCCAAGGACACGCTACGCAACCAGACGAAGCATGTACGGATCGGGGCGCTGATCGGCTACGGCGTTGTTGTCGCCTCTGTGGTCGGAATCCTCTGGGGCATCGGCACGGCTATCTTCGGGTGAGGTGAGGGATGGTTACGAAAGCAATGAAGAACCGCGAGGATAACGAGCAGATCCGCGAGGTCGTCGGCAAATTCCTCTCGGCGCTGGAAAAGGGCAAGGACTTCCGCCCCTTCGCGCAAGTCTCGATGCGCCGGTCTCTCTTGATCCCGATCGTCCCAGCGTTCGAGGGCTCAAAGATCCTTAGCATCAGGCCGCATCACGGCAACCCGGACATCATCAGGATGGTAGACATGGAGATCGTGTTGTGGGGTTCGCCGGGGCAGGCGCGAGACCCGTATCGAATGTCATGCAGCGTCGTGAAGGAAGATGAGAACGGTGCGCCGGACGCAGATGGGCAATGGGGCGTGTGCCCGACCAGTTTCCAGCCCGAAAAGGGGCCGAGCAAATGAAGAAAGCCGCCACAGAAGCCGAACGCCTCGCCATGGAGGAGGCCGCCGTCGCGATCATCCGGGGGATCTACCCGCGGCGGTTGACGGGGAAGGTAATACTGAACTGTGGGCACGGTTACATCAACTCCGTAACCGTGGGCGACGTCGTCCTTGCCGCGAATGGCCAGTGCGTCGCCGACATCGTGCCAGGAATCGACAACGATAGGCTGGGAGGCCGAGATGCAGCATGAGTGGATCGAGACGACAGCAGTGGATGAATCGGGGGCGAAGCTAGTTCGCTGCTTCACCTGTGGGCTCTACAGCACGTCGAGGGCGGATGAGCGTCCTTGCGACCCAGGGCTGTGGCTCGACCGCTTTATCGTGATCGATGGCGTTGCCCGAGAGATGACCGGACTGTTCGAGGAAGTCGAGGGAGCCGTCCCCGATGAAGCAGGGGGCACCGCCAGTGCCCTCGGACGCCCGGAGCGGGCAAAGATGCCAGGAGCAGACATCGAAGAACTGCGGATGGTCCAGACGGTCATCGACCGCCTGCGGGACGTGCGCTGGAAACTCATATCTGAGATCGAGTTGGTCCTGCCGATCGACCGCTCGCTTGCCAGCATCATCGAGTTGGTCAAGAAGTACCTCTCCAAGGATGCGGCACTAGAGTACAAGGAGCTGAAAGGCGGTGGCTTGGCCGTGCGGGTCGTCAAGCATCGGCAGAAAAAGGAAGCGGAGGCCAGTTCCCCGACCTCCGCAGGCTCCGTACTCTCTACTTAGGAGCCCCAGGCTCCGCAGCCTTCTTGGGCGTCTTGGCCTTCTTCTCCGGCTTGCCCTTCTCCTCGCGGTCGAGGTACTCCAGAATGGCGGTCACGACGAGAAAGTTCACGGAACGATCCAACTTCTCGCCGAGCTTCATCAACCGCTCGACCGGGTGGAGCGACAACTTGCTCTTAGGTACGTAAATCGAGAGCTTGTCTACCAGTTCCTTGTTCATGTTCACCTCCGCTGATCGGGTTCAATTGAGACATCATAGCAGATGCTCGCGATCGTGTCAAGACTTATACCTCTACGGGATAGAAACTCCCGCCATCGCCTAACACGAGGACGGCGGCGTCCACGATCCCGGCCTCCTTCAGGGCTCGTTGAACCCTTTCTCTCACCGCATCGGCATCGCCAGTCGTCAAATGCACCGGCAACGATGCGACATAGATGTTCTTGTTCTTGCGCATTCCTCCTCCTTACTTGATGTCCGTGACCTCCTCGACCTTGACCCAGACCTCCTTCGGCTGGAGATTGTGTCGGGCGAGCAACGCGCTGACCCCCGCCTTCTCCCGAGCCTCCTTCTCATCGTCGGCGAGGACGATCCGCTTGTTCATCAGGATTTTGCTACCTTCCGCTTTCGGGGTGACGGAGACTGCGTAGACGGTCGCCTTCTTCCCCCCCTGGTATGTCGGATCTCCCTTCTTCACCACGGGCTCCTCCGTCTTCACTGCCTTCGGTCCCTTCGCTTTTGCTTTGGCTTTCGCCATTTCGTCCTCCTTTACTGGACGTGATTTTCTCCTCATCCCCAACCCAGATCTCCTATTCCCCTCGCCCGGGTCATCCGGGCTTGTAACGACATGTCAGGCGCTTTGTCTTCTTCATCTGCCTCCCTTCCACCGGGGAACAACTGCGCACGGCTGAAGGGGCTTCCGTCTCGCCGCACGATCTCCGAGTACGTGAATGCGTGGCCGTAGTGATCATCTCCCGCCTCGACCCAGGAAGCAAATTCTCTTGGCACTCTCGACGATTCGTTCTTGCTCGACTCATGCACGATCTGCCTGGTCATGGACTTCAGGTGCTTGAAGAACTCGTCCGGCATGTTGTCCGGGATCGACTCCTCTCCCGAGAAGAACAGCGCGAACGCCGCGTCGATCGCCTCCGTCCTGCCGACCGTGAGGATCTTGATCCCTTCGTCCTCGCTCTCTTGCTGTCCGGTCGCACCGGCGTTCGGGTTGTAGGCGATCAGCGTCACCCGCCCGAGGAACGCCCGTGCGAACTTCTTCGCCTCGTTCGTCTCGGGGCGGATGTCGATGCCGCACGTAGACACTCCGAAGTCGTGTACGAGCATGGGCAACGAGTCCCAGTCCGTCGTGCCGACCCATAGAATCCCGCCTTCCTGCCGCCGCACAACGACGTGCAGTCGCTTCCCGACGTCCACGCCCATCGTCGCCGGACCGTTGAAACCGAGCGTCATCGGGCCGTGGCGCTTGAGACGGTTGATCACCGTCTCGTCGATGCGGGCTCCAGCAGGAGCAAATGGTTGGCCAAGGCGGTAGTTGAAGAAAACCTGGAGCTTTGTGTTGTCGTACTGCGCCTCCTCGAACTCCTGGAAGAGTTCAGGGACGTACAGAGACGGCGTGATGAGCTGGGTCATGGTGAACGAGCGGTGCGGGGCATCGGGGGCCTTTGCGACCCATTTTGCTTCACCAGCCGCCCACCTTTCGT
>JBAZMT010000077.1:0-4295 GCA_041649615.1 Parcubacteria group bacterium | reverse complement strand
CCCCAGCTCGTGGTACTTCTGCGACCATTGCCATTCACCTTCTTCTGCGATATAGAGGCCGGTCGTGAACCCGTGGCATCGCTCGGCCAACGCAATGGCCAGCCCGTAGGCCATCAGCTGGAGCGAGTCGGGCCCGTCTGCTGATGTGAACGCGGACTTCTTGATGTCGCCCACGTAGGCGATCCTGGTGCCGTCCTGGAACTGGACGATCCAGAACGCATCCACGTGGCCTTCGGTGGCGAGCTTCGGGTCAGTTGGGGCGCACGCGGTGCCAATCCGGCTCAGGCAGACCAGGACTTCATGTTTGGCTTGCGAGTAGTCCAGGACTACCGTATCGCCACGCTCCTGGAACGTCAGGGTAGGCGGAGGCTTCCAGGACAGGACCTCCTCTCGTGCGTCTTCCGGGAGCGAGTTCAGGATGAGCTGCGCGGTCCGCTCCTTGTGCTGGATCGCGTGGAATGCCTGGCCCTTCAGGGCCTCGATCGAGGCCCCGTAGGTGGCTGACAGGAGCGGACTTTTCGGGCAGATGTTGGCCAGCGCAAGGCTGGACATGCGGTGTCTCACGTCGTGGATCCTTCTAGGCTTGAGATCAGGGTTGCGGCCAGTGACCGGTTCAGGTCCCTCGGCAGGACCCCTGTGCGTTTCTTGCAGTCTAGCTTCACGGCCGTCTTCAACTGGGCTCCGTCCAAGTCCCTGAAGTCCGGGTGTGAGCTGTACAGCTCTCCGATCCGCTCAGCCTGGGTTGGAGTCATGGTTTCAGCCGTGGGCTCGGGTTCCGGCGCGGCTTCCTGGACAGGCTCCGCCGGCTGCTCGGTGGCATCGTTCTCGAAGTACTCCCTCTTGGACAGGTAGCACGGAATGCTGCCCTTCTGGACCCGGATGATCCTGTCGTTGGCCACCAGGGTCGACAGGGCCACGCCAACGGCCTTCTCGGACTTGCCGGCTTTCTGGACTGTTTCCAGGCCAGCTACATCGTCGGCGGTGGACAGCTTGCCATGAGCGTCCAGTGCCAGCGCCACGAGGTCCAGGAACTCTGGTGTGACTCCGTCAGCGTACAACTCGAAGTGCTCCTTGCTGGAAACCGGTGACACCTCGGCGGCTGGCGCGGCCGGCTTCTCCTTTGGCTTCTCCGGAGTCCTAGCTGGCTCCCGGCGAACCGGCTGACGTTGCGGGGCCGGTGCTGACTGCGGGGTCTCCCTGCGGCCCTGCGGGGGCGGCTTTGGCGCTTCCCCGGGGTCGTCGTCAAGGTCGCGGTCTCCTTCAACGCCGAACACCGCTGAAGCGGCATAGCGCCGATGGTACGTTTCCAGGGCCCCGTAGTCCTTGACGCTGAAAGCTGAGTCATAGGACAGTGAGATCTCCGGGTGAGCGAATTGAAGCTCCGACCAGATCTCGGCTCCGTGGCCACCAAGGATGGTGACGATTGACGACCTCGTTGGTGACACGGATGTCACATGCTGCTGAAAGCCTAGGCCTTCCGCGGCAAGCGCCCCGTTGACCCCTTTGAAGATCTCGGCCAGCGGAGCGTACTTGAAGGTTTGGTTGCCCTTGCGTCCGGTGATCGACTTGATGATTGGCTCGTACGCAGCCCGGGCCCTGGCCACGGCCGTCCAGAGCTTCTCCCTGGCCTCCAGGGACCCATAGACCCGGATGCCACCTAGGGCGACCTCGGGTCGAACTTCTGTCGTTGACGCAACGACGGCCTCATTGGTTTCTTCTGACATTACTCACCTTTCCGGGCCCTTAGGGCCCTGCTTTGCTGTAGCTGGCACCGAACATTAGCACGGTGTCATGATTCGGTCCAGGGTAGTCCCGTGTAGAACGTCCAGCGCGCCTGGACCCCTCCGGTGGCATTGTACTGGCAGGCCCCTGAGGCTCTTCTGTGGGGGAACTGGTATCCCCCACATTCGCACACACGGTACTTCTCGGTGGCGGATCGAGCCTTCCGGCACAGTGGCCTGCCGCGCCGGCATCCTGGCTTTCGGCACCACGAGCAAGCCATCAATCCTCCTGGGCCTCGTTCTCCGCGTAGGCCGACGGGATCCTGGCACCCGTGACGTCACAGTACAGTTCCGGGTCCTCCCAGTTGACTCCGACCCCTTCAATGGCCCACCCGTCCTTGGCTCGGTCGCGGGTTGATCGAGCGACCTGGCCAAGCTCTTCCGTGACGGCCTCGAACGACAGAACGGTTCCGTCGGTCGTCACCCAAAACTTGGGATAGGACCCCAGGGACGTGAATGGCCCCTCGCGCAATGAGACAATCAGCTCGTGAAGCGTGAACATCGTTGGTCCCTTTCGTCTAGTCCTGGTGCTGCTTTGGGCTCTCACATGAGCATCCCATGACCTCTACCAGATCCCCGTTCCAGTCCTCACCCTCAGGGAAGA
Organism: Parcubacteria group bacterium; assembly: GCA_041649615.1. Classification (GTDB taxonomy): domain Bacteria; phylum Patescibacteriota; class Minisyncoccia; order UBA6257; family Colwellbacteraceae; genus JALOAR01. The sequence goes on along the minus strand of JBAZMT010000077.1, from coordinate 1,910 downwards.
CAATGCCATCGTCCCTCAATGCTTCTACCTCAGCATCGCTCAGATCATACAGGTGGCCGGCCTCCTCGGCCGCCTCGTCTTGGGTGTCGTACGGGCCACTCGAGTAATCGAACAAGCAACCCGGTTGTCCGCAGCCAAATATCCAATGCTTGGCCATGCTACACCTCCCCAAACCTTTCGAGGCAGCAGAGTTGAAGAGCTTCAGCGTGTTGGTCACAGAACTCGCGTTGCTCTTCCGTGTAGTCGGCGAAGTACTCCGGGTCCGTGTCTCCCGGACGCAGAGTCAGAAAGCCCATGAGGGAAGCCACGGTTGCGTCTGAGTCGTCAGCGTGCATGGGTGAGCCGGCGAAGTTATCTCCCTGGAACAGAACGGTCGAGCGCCTAAAGGCACTGTCGGGCTCTCTCATCGTTAGCCAGTATCGGATGATCGTCTGGCCTCGGCTGTCGTACCGGCCAGTGTCCCACATGGTGAGAGAGAACTTGGTTCCGGTCTTGCCGTACGGCGAAAAGCGCACGGTGCGAAGTATCTGGCTCATGCTGGCCTCCCTACCATCCAAGCGAACCCTCCGCCGTACACTGAACAGCAGAGCAAGGGTTGGCTGTACGGAAGCCCATGGTCGAGCAACTTGCGGGCCGCTATCTCGTGGTTGTCGCGGGAGTCCAGGCCATGGTTGTAGGGGACAACGACCCTGGCTCGGGTGTTCATGTGCCGGGCGACGATCCGGGCTCCACGGTGGTCTGTTGGGCCGCGGAAGTGTGTGACTACGCAGGGCGCGCAGCACACGACGGGAGGCATTCTGCTTTTCATGGTCTCACCTTCTGGACGTAGTGTCGGTTGGTTGAGTAGTCGAAAACGGCCGTGTAGCCCATGCGGGCACGCTCGGCCTCGCAATCTTCCTCGGTTCGAAGCCAGATCTGGCATTCGCAGGTCTGGACGGGTCGCGCGAAGCGTCCCTTGGTGTCTCGCCGGCGGGTCACAGCGTCACCAACCGGAAGCGCTCGGGGTCTCGGGCGAGAGCGTTGCGCCGGTCGCGGATGGCGGCCAGCTGAGCCCTGATGAGCCTGGCCCGTGCGAACGGGAGGGATCGGACGATGGCCGAGGCAACGTCCTTGCCGGTTTGGGTGTCGCGGACTACATATGCGTAGGATTGGCACATTGCGGGTCTCTCCTGACGCCCCAAGCCCGCCGGCTCATTCGCGAGCGGGCGGGCTGACGGGGAGGGTGACGGTCAGCTCTCGATGTCGGCCAGGACCTCGGGCTCTACGGCCTCGACGGCGGCGCGAAGCCGCGGGTAGAGTGCGGGGTGCGCGTATCCGTCGCTCCGCGACGCTGCGAGCGCCGCGGGTTCGATCTCGTAGCCCTGGGCTTCGAGCCACCGGATAACGCGGGCGCTGATGTAGGAAGCCTCGGGATTGCTGGTGTGTGCCATGCTGGGTTCTCCTGACGCCCCAAGCCCCCGGACCTTGCGGCGCGGGGGCGGGACGGGTTGTGTGTGTGTCAGCGGAAGGTGGGCACGCCGGCCATGTAGGACAGCACCCATTCCCTGGCGCCATCGGCGCATCCCAGCTCAGCCATGACACGCATGAGCCGGCGGTAGCGGAGCCGGACCAGGGTTCCGGCAGGGGTTGTCCAAGTGTAGGGAGAGCGGTTCATGTTCAGGCCTTTCGTGGCGGGCGGGCGGTTTCGGCCGTACTGGCTGTCGGGCAGCCAATGGGCACGTCGGCAACCCCAGAGGCAAAGCGGACGGCGCGAATGGCCATCGGGCGGAGCCGCAGGATGCTCTCGGGCGAGATGAGCCGGCAGTACTCGGCCAGGGTGAGCTCGGCTGCCGGGGTTGCGTTGTCGGTCACGTCAACCGGTGTTGCAGGTAGCGTGCCACGGTCTAGAGGCACGGCTATCCGCTGTTTTC
>JBAZMT010000076.1:0-4299 GCA_041649615.1 Parcubacteria group bacterium | reverse complement strand
GAAGGAGGAGACGTGAGCGGGACGTGCTGGTGGACGCTTGGCCCATGGGGATATACGCCCGGCTGCGTCTTGTTACCGCAGCATGACGAACCGCTAATTGGAGCCGCCTGTCCCTACTGTGGGAAGGCGATCGCATTCGAGGAGGAGACGTGAGCGACGGAGCACAAGCACTACGAGAGTTGTTTCGAGAAGTGGAGGCCGAGCGGCTTACCCGGGAGAAGCAGGACGAGTTCGACATCGCAAGCGGGTACCACAGACGGTGGCAGACAGCACAGGCAACGATCACGGAGCAGGCACTCACGATCGAGCGGCTGAGAGAGGCGCTGGAATGGGCGTTGGGCCATGTCGAGCATGTCTTCAACGCATGGGCGTTAGCTGATTGGAACCCGTGCGAGAAGTCGAGTTATGAGAGCGCCAAGGCCGCCATCGCCTCTCTCTCGTCGTCCGACATGCGTCTCGTGCCGGTCGAGCGGCTGCGCGAGATCGCCGAACTGGTCAATGGTCTGGGCTATGCCCCCGACTGGCTCGCCGACGCGATCAAGGAGAATCGGGTATAATCGGCACGGTGAGATGATGAGCCGTCGCAAGTACGAGACGCCGGAGGACATGCAAGTCGCGCTAGATGCCTACTTCGCACGCTGTGATTACGTATTCCGTGACGTGCAGACGAAGGCGGGCGTCGTCTCGATGCACGATCCTGAGCCATACACGATGTCAGGTCTCTGCGTTGCGCTTGGGATGTCCCGCGAGGCGTGGCGGGAGTACCACAACGGCGATCGCGGCCCGGGCTACGTCGAGGTCTGCGACGAGGCCACACAGCGCGTCGAGCACAACATGGAAGTGCGCCTCTACCGCCCGTCTACGTTCACCGTCGGCCTGATCTTCGGGCTCAAGAACATCTTCCGCTGGCGCGACAACCACGAGATCACGGGAGCAGAGGGTGGGCCGATCGTCGTCAAGTTCGATAGCCAAGACGCCAAGCTCTAGCACGTTCACAAAGACTCCGAAGCAGCGTGAGGCCGTCGATCTCCTCGGAGGGCAAGCGAGGCATGTCCTGCTCTACGGCGGGTCACGTTCCGGCAAGTCGCTGATCCTGCTCTACGCGATGGTGGTCCGGGCGCTCAAATGCAAGTCGCGGCACCTCGTTCTCCGCTTCCGCTTCAACCACTGCAAGACGAGCATCTGGCACGACTCGCTGCCCAAGGTGATCGAGATGGCTTGCCCGAAGGTCGCCGTGCGCTGGGACAAGGCGGACTTCTTCCTTTCGTTCCCGAACGGCTCAGAGATCTGGATCGGTGGACTCGACGAGAAAGACAGGACAGAGAAGATCCTGGGGACGGAGTACTCGACAATCTTCTTCAACGAGTGTAGCCAGATCACCTACGAGGCGGTCATCATGGCGCTCACCCGCTTGGCCGAGAACGCGGGACTAGTGAACCGCGCCTATTACGATTGCAACCCGCCGAGCCGCCGCCACTGGGCCTATCGCCTCTTCATGGAGTCCCTTGATCCGATCACGAAAGCCGCGCTGCCGCAAGATGTCTACGCCTCGATGCTGATGAATCCGACGGACAACAGGGCGAATCTTCCTCCCGGCTACATCGAGACGACGCTGGAAACCTTGCCAGCGCGTGCCCGTGACCGCTTCCTGCTTGGCAAGTGGCTTGACGTGGTAGAGGGGGCGCTGTGGCTTCAAGAGACCATCGACCAACATCGCGTGACGCAGGCCCCGGCCCTGGAGAGGATCGTCGTGGCGATCGACCCAGCGGTGACGGCCACGAAGAAGTCCGACGAGACGGGCATCATCGTCGTCGGCAAGTGCGGAGATCATGCCTATCCGCTAGAGGATCTGAGCGGACGGTGGAGCCCGCAGGAGTGGGGCAAGCGGGCGCTCGATGCGTTCTACCGTTGGCGGGCGGACGCGATCGTGGCGGAGGTGAACCAGGGCGGAGACCTCGTGGAAGCGAACCTGCGGACGCTTGATCCGAATGTGCCCTATCACTCGATCAACGCGATGCGCGGCAAGATCGTGCGCGCCGAGCCGATTGCCAGCCTCTACGAACAGGGCCGCGTGCATCACGTCGGGATCTTGCCCGAGCTTGAGGACCAGATGACGAATTGGACGGGGGAGGCGAACTGGAGCCCGGATCGTCTCGATGCCGCTGTGCATGGGCTGACGGCGCTTTTGCTGACGCAACCGAGCGGGCAGACGGTGACCTATGACGACTGGGAAGCGATCAGCCCGTACTGAGGGGGTGATAGCCATGCCAGCAACGGGAGATCCGATTGATCCGTCGCTGATGTAGCGACCGGGGGACGCATCCGGTGACCACACGCATTTGACTCTCGCTATCCGCTACTATATACTAGGCTCGGAGGTGAGGCATGATTCAGCGACAGCAGATCACGGACAAGCGCGGGCGGACACTTGTTGTCGAACGTGACATCATTGAGATACGCGAGCGCGGCCCAAACGAGCATATCGTTGATGGCGGCCCGCTAGACGGTCCAGTCGTTGGGCGCTTCTGTCGCAGTGAGACCGTGACGATCGACGGCGAGCCCGCGAGCAAACGCCGCGTCGGGCAGTTCATCCGCCGGGCGCGTGAGTCAATGGAGAAGCGATGAGCGGCGACCGATCGAACCGGCGGCGCGACAATCAGCCGAACGTCGTCCTTCACGACGGCAAGGCGATCGTCCCGCCGTCCAAGCGGTTCCTCAAGTGGGTCAAGAGCGAGACTGGCGCACGGACGCTGTTCCGCCCGAGCAAGGAGCCGGTACACATCAAGAAGCCTGGAAGGAACGATCCCTGTCCGTGCGGCTCGGGGAAGAAGTACAAGAAGTGCCACGGGAGGCAACACGATGAGGCCACTCGGTAAGAAGCCAAGAAGGCCGGCTGCAAGGGAATTAGTCGGGCCAGATACGTTTCAGCCTCCGTTCCCCGGAGAGCCCGTCGACCAATACCGAAAGCGGATATCGAAGACGTGCCGCTCGTGCGAATGGTTCCATCCATATGATCAAACTTCGGCGGCTGGATTCGAGCGCGGAGAATGTAGGCGCAATCCAGTCTACATAGAACGGGAACACGGGGATTGGTGCGGAGAGTTCAAACGCTGATGCGGCAAAGGTGCCTGAGACGCGCTGTATGGGCCCGAGAATGGCTCGCGGAGTCCGTCCTGGCGCTGTGGTGGGGGATCGCCGATAGGAGGACGTAAGGGAGGTCTGATGCCAGCGAAGGTGGATGTTACAAAGGCGTCGATCTACGTTCCGAAGGCGCTGCAAGGCGAGCGGATCGTGGAGCGGCTGATGGCGGTGGGGAAGCGGCAGAAACGCTCGGTGAACTATCTCGTCTGCCAGGCGATCGTGGAGTTCCTGGAGAGAGAGGAGGCCAAGTAACGTGTGGACGAAGATCGGGCAATACGAGTGCGTTCAAGACGTTGCGCCGACGAACATCAACCCAAAGAAGTTGCACCAGTACCAGAAGGCACTCAATCGCCTGGCGCTGATCTGTAATTCGGTCTTCGGCTATGGGTATATCATGTTCGGCGATCCTAACAAGATCGGGCCACGGATGATGCGCGGGCGTACGTACCGCTACACGATCGAACGGCTTGACCCGGATGAGACTACGGTCGAGATCAGGGTCGATGGGAATACGCTCGCAAAAGACGTCATCAGGAAGACGAAGGGGGCGAAAGCGTGAAGGCGCTTGTGGCGATCTATCTGACGTGTCTCGGCGTGGCGGCGCTTGTGTTTGCGATCTTCCCCGCCGAGGATACGTACATCAATCCGATCGAGATTGTCCCGGTAGAGCGCGTGATCGAGACACGGGTCGAGACGCAAGCCGCGCCGGTGGAGGTCAATCCTCAAGTCGTCGTCGAGCTACAGAGCCGCGTGGAGGCGGTAGAGAACACGGACGATGCCTGGCGTGCAGACGCCGACCGGCGGATTCGGAACGCGACCGACTACGCGGTGAGTGCGGTCACGGACGCGGACACGCTCTGGACGAAGGTCGCGGCGGTCGAGGAAGGGCTGCGCACGATGAAGCGGCGGGAGACCTGGCAGACGTGGATCTTCGTCGCTTTGTGGGGTCTCGGATACGTTGCCACGATCATCGCGCTCTGGCGCTCGGGGGAGAAATCATGCGCAAAGGGGACTACGAAAGGGACCACGCCGCCGACCTCCGCAGGCACGCCGACGAAGCGATAATGCGCGAGGTAGACTTCGTGCCCGATCCGTTCGACGCAGAGGCGCGGCGTGTGCGGTTGAATCAGCTAGAGCCGATCGCAGCATTGAACGGGC
>JBAZMT010000075.1:0-4370 GCA_041649615.1 Parcubacteria group bacterium | reverse complement strand
AAGTCGGGCCACATGAGCATCGACGCGGGCGCCTGCTTTGTGCTGTAGTCGCGTTGCGGCAAGCCCTGCCCGCGTAGTAGGCGCGCTGCTAGGCGTGCTCGTTGCCAAAAGGTTGGTCGTATATCCATTATGCTAACAGCACTCCGCGCGGGGGAACCAGGGCATTAAAGGCCCCAGCCGCGCTATCCCATTGATCGTCATGCCCCCCTTGAGGCACAGACACTATTTCGTCCAGCCAGTCGTTGCACCACGGACCCGCCACAAGGCGTACGTTGCCAGCCTCAGCCTGGGCAATGAAAGGCATAGCGCGCTGCACCTTGTCGCCCGTGGAGGGGATGCCCTTGACCTCGAATCCGGCCAGCAGTTTGACAATATCGTCGGCTACGATCTTGCCACTTGACCCGCCCTCTTGCTCGAATAGCACCCGGCATGATGCGCCGTCGCTTTGCGCGGTCTGGAGCATGAGGGCCTTGACCGCGCCAGGCCCATAGCGGCCCCGAACAATGTGCTCAATGCAATAGGTGTTGTCGTCCGTCTTGACCATGCGCGTCCCAACGGTGTAGTCGGGGTCGTTGTTTTTCTTGGCGCTTTTCTCGGTTGCCGCTAGATCCCAGAAGCGCACGCGCTTCCCGTTGGCAGGGGCTACGCTCACGATGGGGAACCACTCGCGCTTGGCGATAGCGCCGTCCGTCTTGGCGTCCCAGTTGCCGTCTAGCAGTTGCGCGCGTGTGAGAATGTCCACCTCTGCCAAGCTCTGGGTATATTCGGCCCGGTCAAGATAGGGGTTGTCGCTCAGCTTGGCGGGGATGAATCGCCGCCCATGCTGGCGCCCTTCGGTGAGGAATCGGCGCTTGACCCATTCGTGTCCAGGCCCGCCGGGGTTGGATGCGGACCGCATACGGAGCGGAACCACGGACCCTTGCAAGCGGCGCAAGCGGCTGAAAAGGTAGCGGTATTGAGACTCACTGAACTGGGTCAATTCGTCAAAGCCACAAAACTGGAATTCTGCCGACTGATAGCGGAGCTTGTCTTTTTCGTTCTCCAGATAGCCGAATGAGAGCGTTGCGCCACTGGGGAATGTCCAGGTCTTGGTTTGCTCATTCCACTTGGCGTCGGTGCCGCCTAGCCACTCGTGCGCCCGGTCCATCAAGGCGCCCGGTAGCGACAGGTCCGCATAGGTGCGCCGAAAGAGGATGGCCGCATAGCCAGGAACGTCGGCATACTGCAAGGCCGCCATAAGCAAGGCGGAACTCTTGCCGCCCCCAGCCGCGCCACCATACATAGCCTCGCGCTCTGGCAATAGCAAGAAAAGCCGCTGCCTAGGCGTCGGCCTCTGCGGGATGTATTTGGTTAGCCTCGGCTCTGGCAGGCTCAGGGATGAGCCCCGCATCGGCCAAGGCATGGATGAACTCTGCCAGTTCGTCGCTAGCGTCAACTGTCACGTCCGCTTGTGATGTGGTGTTGAGGCTCCCTCTCAACTCAACGCTCTGCTCCTGCTTGGCCGGGCCGTCGATCTGCGTGTAAACCCACTTGACCACGTCCAGCCATTCGCCCACGGACCCAACCTGCAACACGCGCCCATCGGGCAAGGTAACGCGCCCGAACTTCATGACTTCCCAGGCTTTTGCTGCTACCCAGCGCTTGCCTGCAATGCGCTTGCCGTCGATTTCCAGAGACGCCGAACCGGCGCGCTCCAGAATCGCAGTCAGAGCACGCTCTTTTTTAGGCCGCCCCTTCGGATTGCCCGATGTGCCTGGTTTCCATGAACCCGCTGTTCCCATGCTGTATTGCAGCCTTGCTTGCGCGCCCCTGTCCCTTTATCCGCGCCCCCCGGTGTGAGCGATGCCCACATACCGGACTGAGGCACAAAAAAGCTGTGCCCTTCAGAGCACAGCTTAACACCGAGAGTTGGTCAAACCTTGCAATTTACGTCTTTTGTCGCAAGTCCCTCACAGCAAACAGGCCCGATCCTATCATGTCCAGCACATAGCCCTCTTCCAGCGGCTCTATAGTCATGTCCATGATGTCCACATACACGGTGCGCCAGTGGCAGTCCATCATCACGGCCAGCTCCTTGACGCGCGCGGGCTTGGTCTTGAGATTGAGCCACATTCGAGCCAAGCGCACCGCGCGCTTGTGCGTGCCATCCGCCGCGCCGCAACCGTGGCCGCCTGCTGCTATGTAGGTCTGCGATGTCGCTGCCATGCGTGTATGCTCCTATCTGAGTTTGCCGATCACCTGCTCAAGCTGTGCGCCCCATGTGTCAAGGTCCATATCTACGAAGGGCGCCCGCCGCATAGCCTCTAGCGCATCTAGCGCCACCGCGAAGGTGTTGGCGCACAGCATCAGGGTATAGCTAAAGTGCCCCGTGCGATTGCGCAGCCGGAAGCGCTGCAACTTGGCGGGGTGCTTGGCTTGGCGCCGCTTGCGGAGTCGGTCTTTCATCGTTTGCCCCCTAATCTCCTAAGCCAGCATGCCCAGGACGTTACGCGCACAATAACCACCGTAACGACGCGCGCGATGGGCGTCAGCGATCTTAGCAACTCCAACTGCAACACTAGCCACGCAATGTGCAGCTTGGCTCCCTCTTGCCCGTAGCTGCCCTCTGGCAACGTCTCGGCATAGGCGCGCTCCCAAGACAACTCGCGCTCGTAGGTCTCAATCGAGCTTACTTGCACAAACCACTTGATGAGCAGGGCAAGGACCACGCCAAGCGCGAAACAGAGAACCGCCTCTATCGCCCAAGGCAGATGGATGTCATAGGCCATTGCTCCGCTTGCCCTCCTTAGTATCCATCATCACGTTAGTGATATTCTGGATGTCTCTGCTCTGGGCCAAGTAGGACTCCAAGCGCAAGCGCTCTTGCTCCGCTTTCTTACCTGCTTCGATGCCTTTGTTTAGCTCGACAAGCCCACGCACCAGCAGCGCCAATGCCGCTAAAGCCACGCAGCCAAGGGCTTGCGCGCCGTCAATCAAGCGGAACGTGCGCAGCCAAGCCGCCGCAAAGAACGAGAGATACGCCAGCCACTCGAATCCCTGTAGCGCGTTCATCGTACCTGCTCCCAATTCGTGGCTACCAAGTGCTCACCGGGGCTGTAGCGTGTCTGCATCCAGAACGCCGCCGCTAGCGTGCCGCCGCCCGTCACCGTCACCTGCATGGGCTCGATGCCGTCACCGCTCAGGCGCAGGGTGATGACGCTGTGCGGTTGCACGTCAAAGATCGCATCACCCTCGCCGTCGGTCAGCGCGTGCCCTAGCTCGTTGCCGTCCTCGTCATAGGCGGCCACGCAGAAGCCAGCGAGCCCCGCGTCGATGGGGCGCCAGTCCTGCCACAGCACGTGGGCGCGGATCACCATGCCGCCCGTCTCTTGCGCTACGGGCATAAATGACGTGTCGGCGCTCACAGGCGCCACGGCGATGAGGGCCAACGCAACCGCTAGAACCAACCTTAGTCGTACCATGTCTCTCCTTCCGTCTGGAAATGGACAAACTTGTCCAATACAACGAACACGATGAGCAGGGCCAACGCAACCGCACAGCCGCACAGGGCCTTGAGGGTGGATAGCAGCGCTTTCATCGCTTGCCATCCTTTGGCGCTATGGTCATGCGCCGCCGCTCGGCTTCGTCCAGTATGCCCGCGATGTTGCAGAGCGAGTAGATGAACAACAGGAACACGACGACGATGCAACCGCCCGCGATGTACCAGATCATGCGTCACGCTCCTTTGCCTTGCGTGGGACATAGATATTCTGCTCGTAGATCTCATCCATCGTCAATTCGGTTTCATCCGGCCCAGCGCGGTTTCCGGTTATCACGCTCTCCGCTGTCTCGCGGTAGACGCTCGTGCCAGTAGCTTCGACGCGGGCCATGCGCTCGGGCAATTCCGCCATACCGCTCTCGCCATAGGTGCACCTGTACCACTTTAGAAACCTGTCCAGCGGCATGAGTTTCGTCGTTGGCGCATCGGCGATGGTGCTCCATTCCATGTAGTGGTCTCGTAGCTTGACGATGAATCTGGACATTGCTCCGCCTCCTTAATGCGTACCCTCGTTGTCTCCGCGTGCATTTGTAGCCCGTGCATTTTGCCCGGCGCGACGCTGTGCGGCCCCTTACCGAGTCCTCCAGAACTTGGCACTACCGCTTGGTCGCGCCGGGCTGGGCCTTGCGCGGCCCGTTACGCCTCCAAAGGCGCTAGGCTACGACCTTACCTCTTGTTGCAGCCATTCATCGAACGGGACACCAGCCGTATGCACTAGGTTCGCCCAATAGCGCATATAGGCCCGCAATATGCCATCTGTCCAATTATCTCCCACATAGCTATCCCGTCGCATAGAATCAAGCGGGTTATAGCGCATTGGGTTCGGCTTTAT
>JBAZMT010000074.1:0-4539 GCA_041649615.1 Parcubacteria group bacterium | reverse complement strand
CTGCTTATGACGGGGGCGCCGGCTCATGACTGCGCCCCTCGCAGTGCCGCGAACTTGTCCTGGAGCGCACGAGTCGCCTTGCCGAGGAGCTTGAGCGGCGTGTGCTTCGCGACCGCGCGCTGCGCTCGCTGCGCCTGCCGCTCCTTTGTGGTCGGCAGCGGCGCCGCCGAACCGTCGCCGTAGGTAAGCACACGCAGGGTGTGCCTCCGCACGGTGCCTTCTGCCGTGCGGAGCTGATGCTTCAGCCGGCGCTTCTCACCGCCCGAAAGCCGTACCGCGCGCCCGTGCCGCGGCACCACGACCGCCGCGGCCCTGCCTCTGCTCCTGTGACCCTTCATGTTCTTCTTCTCCTCACGAACCGTGTGGCGTCGTCAACGTGAGTCGAAATGTCACCGCGACATTATCTGGACGACGCACTGCGAACGTGTAAAACAGCTCGCCATTGCGGTCACGACCGATACTGGGCGGCGTGGCGCTGCGGTAGCCCCCGTGCTGTAGTTGCTCGCGGAAGGTCACCACGGCTTCGCGCAACGCCGCCCGCTCGGCCTCTGTCATGTTTGCCGACATACTATGGCTTGTGCTCCGCGATCCGCTTGGCGCGCTCCTCGAGGCCTACGAGCTCGCTCTCGAGGGTGTGGCCCACTTTGAAGACGTCGGTCACCTTCCGCATCTTCGACGGGTCCTTGTTCGCGATGGCGTCGAGCCCGGCCTCGATCGCCACGCCCAAGAACTTGAGCACCCACATCGCGATCTGCTCGCTCATGACCTACCTCCGCTCCTTGATCCATCTGCTGATGGTGTCACAGCCGATCTTCACGATCGGCCCGGTGAACGCTTCGACCTCCGGCGGGATGTTCTTGACTCCTGCATCCTGCATCAGCAGCGGAATCGGCGTGATCGTGTCGGCGACGCCCTCGCAGAGCAGCTTCGTGTCGGGCAACATGCCTGAGCCGATCCAGAGCTTCACCGAACCCTGCGCGACGAGCAGCGAATCCTGGGCGAGCTTCACGCCCTGGACCGCCTTCTCTCGCTTCGTCATTTCGAGGTCGTAGACGGCACCGAACGCCTCGTCGCTGCACGGCGCTGGGCACTTCGCCTCGGCGCGGACCGCGGCCTCCTTCGAGAGCCGCGGCGTCTCGTCGGCAATGGCTTTGTCAGCGATGACCGTCCCGTCCGCGAGCGTGGTTAGCGACGCCTGCACGGCGCGCTGCGCATCCCGCTCGGCGCAGCCGTAGAGCCAGAGCACCGCGAGCACGAGCAGTGCTCCCGGCAGCAACCGCCACACGACTTCCACGTAGTCTTCCCACAAACTCTTCATCACTCCTGCTCCTTCTTCGTCTCCAGCCGCACGAGCGCCGCACCTTGATTAAGAGGACACCACACCGGACGTGTCCCTGGAACATCGATCTCAAACTCCCCTGTCAGCTTCCGTCGAGCGAGATCGCAATCATCAAAACCATCACCGTGAAAGAAACAGCCGATACACCCTGGAACCGAGCAAATGTGCGCGCACATTTCCTTGGAGCGCGGCTGGAACTCGCCGCACCAGTCGTTCACTGAAACGTAAGGCCAGCCGTACTCCGCATCCGGAACATGACAAAGGCAGCGGCCATCGGTGTCTGAGTATACAGTGGGGCTTCTCAACAACGGTGCGTACCACTCGCAGTCCTTGCACGCACGCTTCATGAGGTCGCCTTTCTCTCGTCTGCAAAACGACGGGCTGAGAAGTCGCCGCACCAGTCTTCCGGGTTCACGCGCGGCCAGATGCGGCTGTTCTGCGGCATCGTCGCCATCACATCGAATTCGTCGCCCGGGTGCGGCATCGGATAGCTCAACGCCCAAAGCGGACTCTTATGCCTGCACTGGAGCTGATCTTCTCCGACCGGAGCCGCACAGAATTCGCAGTCCTTGCACGCGCGCTTCATGGCTTCCTTCTCCTTGTGCCGGTACTCCTTGCAAACGTACTGCTTCACTGCTTCATCTCCACGACTACGCGCTTTCCAAGCAGCAACGCGCAGTCAGGCGAGGGCACTGACCGGCCGTCCACCCAGGGGAGCGACGAGTCGCCAAAGCCGAAATCGCAGCAATACCCGTCGTCGTTGTAGCCGGGGCACCGCTCACACATCTCGGCGGGCGCGACGGTCAACACCACGTCCTCGACTTTCGGCTCCGTCCGATCCAACTCCGACGCGCAGAGCAGCAAGATCTCGCCGAGTTCCTGCGCGCCAGGGCCGACCTTGCCCGCGCCGAGCAATCGCAGCATCTTCTCGCCCAGGGCCCGCGCCCGCTGCGACAGCTCGCTCATGTCGGCGGCTCCTGCGGCGGGTCGTAGGGCGTCTGCGCCTCGACGTTGACCATCACGTTGGTCGTCGTCATGGGGCCCGGCGGGTCACTGGGCTTGCCGATGTCGGGGATGGTCTGCTTGACCATGCTCCAGAACCCGGTCGAGGTCCCGCCGATGAGCACGCCGAACACGACGGCGTGAATCCAGTCGCCGTCCAAGGCCATCGAGGACCCGACGCCGACGAGCATCCCGACGACCGCGCCGGCCCAGGCCTTCACCTGGCTGTGGAGCTTCCCCTCGGTCAAGCCCTTGAACCCGATGCAGAGTGCGACCAGCACGTAGCCGATCACGACCGGCCACGGCGCGTGGCCGATGGAAGCCCAGAGTCCCTCGAGCGCCTGTGTTTCGTTCATCGTCTCCTCCACATCGCGAGCCGCGAGTAGCCCTCAAGGAGCAGCGTCACGGCGGTGAACCAGACCACGTTCGAGCAGCAGCGCCAGGCTTCGCGGATGATCATGGCGTCGGCTCCGGCGGCTCGTCGGCGAGGGCGGCATCGTAGCCGCAGTCGTTCAAAAGACGCACAATCTGTCCTCTCGCGCGTACAACGGCACTCTCTACGTGCCACCCGCTATCAGGGCACGCACTCGTGAATTGCACAATGACGGGCAGTTCATTCGCTGCGTGCGAGTCGATGCGCGCGTATTCCGTATCTATTGAATGAAGGCCACAGCGACAGTGTGTGATTGTATAACCCTCATGATGATGATTTCCTCCACAGTGATGTACAGTATGCACACCATCGCTGTGGTGGTGGATATGATGGCACCACGATATCATCGCTTCTTCTCCAATGCCTGTCTTATCATCTTGCCATATTTGACCTTTTCTTTGTTATTTTGGCATATCGCACCCTTGCATGGCTTTGCGGCGCAACTCGAGCATTTAGGCGGCTTCAGTATTGCCGCCAAAGACAATGTCAATATGTCACCATCTTTCACGGCCTTCTCAATGTCAGCCAAACTCATGGCCCCGCCCCCCATCACTCTCCTCCCTTCGGCTCGTCGGCGAGGGCGGCGTGCAGCTCGCAATCGCACGTCGTCGGGTGATGCCCCAGTGACGCGCAGAATGTTGAATGCTCTCCGCCGCTGTGCCCCCGGATCCACGCCCCACGCCTCTCTGCCCGATCCTTCCACACCGCCAGCGCCTCCTCAGTCATGCGCCGGGCCTCGCGTGCGGCGTGCGCCTCGTTGATGGCTTGGTCGCGCTCGGCCTCGGCCTTCTCGGCGCGTTCGACGGCAGCGTCGCGCTCGGCGACGAGGACCTCCAACCGTGCGGCTGCCGATCTAATTTTGTCTTCGACCTCTGGAGGCAGGCACCCAGAGTCGACCCACGTCAGCGCCGCCCCGTGGTCCACGTCGCTCATGGCGTCGGCTCCTTCTTCTCGAAATGGGAGCAGCAGAAGTCGGGGCCGGTCAAGATAGCCGATCGGTTACCCGCCACGCCGAAATTACCACTCCATACGTCTTGCAGCGTGAGCCCAAAGCACACACGCACGTAGGTCTTCTCTGGGATCTTCACTTCCGATGCTGACGAAGGGTCAGAGTCCCAGAGCTGGCAGTTCTCGCACCGCTCGGCATGAAGCTCGGCGCGGAGCGCCTGCCACATGTCATGGAACCGCTGGCTCGAAATGTTCTGACAGCGTGCATAGGTCATCAGCTCGTCGAGCCGCTTGAGCGTTTCTTCGTGCATCACGCTACTTTGACGCCTCTACCTGACCCGCGGCGGTGATGACGTAGCTCCCGCGACCGGAGCTGGTGAGGAGACCCTTCTTCACGAGGGCGGTCAGCACTGGCTGGGCCTGGCTCGACGTCATCGAACAGGCCTCGCGAATCTCGGCGGTGGTGGCGCTGCCCTTCGCGGCCACGACGGCGAGGATGGCCTTCGCAGCGGCGCCCTTGGGCGCGCGGGGGCCGGAAGCGCGGCGCTTCGCGGGCTGGAGCAGCCCGTAGCCCTCGAGGTGGCTCGTGATTTCCTGGCGCTTCGCGGTGATGCTCTCTTGCGTCACCTTCAGCTCGTCCTGCAGCTTCGCCATCTCCGCGAACAACTTGTCCATCGACACTTTCTTCTCGGCCATTTCACTCTCCTTAGATGTCACTGACACGCTTGATGAGTCCACCAACGGACCGTAGGAACTTTCGCACAAGTCGCTCGCGAAAGTCAACACATGGTGCTTGCCCGGTTCCATCATCGAAAGT
>JBAZMT010000073.1:0-4620 GCA_041649615.1 Parcubacteria group bacterium | reverse complement strand
TTCATCGCCATGCGTGACCCGCGCTTCGACCCGGAGGAGTTGCCAGTCTGGATGTTCGGCGCCGCGGAACTTAGCGATATTGCCAAGGCCGAGGTTGAGCGGTTCCTTGACATCATGGGACCAACGCGAGAGAAGTGCTTGGCGCTGTGTTCGGGGAATCACGAGGAAAAGATTTTGCAGCACTCGGAGCACGACGTTTATTCGACAATCCTCGACGGCCTATCCGTCCAGGGCCAGGAGCACCGCTTGGACCACCGCGGCTTCTTGTCGTGGCGGTTCGGCCAGTCGAGCGATGCCAAGCGCGGCGGGTCCACGACCTTTCACTTTTTCCTATCGCACGGTTCGGGCGGCGGCGGGACACCGGGGGCCACGGCGAATAGGGTGGACCGCCTAGCCTCACAGGTGGACGGCGTTGACGTGGTAGTGTCCGGCCACACGCACCGGGCGCAGTACATGGCGCGCAGCGTTTGGCGGCCAGGGTTTAGGCGCGGTCTAGTGCATCGGGATGTGGTGCATTGCATCTCTATACCGGCGCTATGCTCCGACATGCAGTACGCGGAGCGCAAGGACATGACGGCGCTGCCTACCGGGTGGACGGAGCTGGAGATAGTGCCGGACCAACGGGTGATTAGGGTATCGACTAATTTGAGCGGAGGTTAGATGAATCTCATATCGTGGCTTATCTGGAGCTTGCAAGGCTTTGGTCTCTTGGCGGGCGTCAACAACATTCGCATCGGAGGGTGATATGGCACCAGATAATATCGAAATCACGGCTGGCTCAGGCTCCCCAGTTCGCACCGACCTTGTAGGCACGGCACATTATCAGGTCATCAAGCTGGACGCGGGCGGCGATGGGGTAGCTGTGCCCATCGTGGCAGGCCAACAGACCAAGGCCGCGAGCTTGCCCGTGACGCTGGCCAGCGACCAGGGCGCCTTGCCTGTGAGCGACAACGGCGGGGCGCTGACGGTCGATGGTACGGTGGCTATCACAGCGGCGGCCTTGCCGCTACCAAGCGGCGCGGCTACGTCGGCGCTCCAGGGCGGGGGATTGCCAGCAGCGCTTGGGGCTGGTGGCGGGCTGAAGATAGACGGCTCTGGCACAGCAGTGCCGGTGTCAGTAGCCTCTGTGCCATCGCACGCCGTGACCAATGCGGGCACGTTTGCGGTGCAGCCTGGTGCTGCGTTGACGGGCCCGGGCAATCCAACGATTGACAGCTACGCCAGCGCCAAGATTGACCTGGCGGCCTCGTCAGCGAACCAAGTGCTTGTTGCTGCGCCTGGAGCCAATAAGCAGATTTGGGTATATGGCCTGTTTATGATGGCTGACACGGCTGCGGGCACGGTCGTGCTGCAAGATGAGGACGATACCGCGCTATCTGGCACCATGGCAGTCAGCGATGAGGGCGGCTGGGTGCTTCCGATGAGCGGAAACTTTGCGATGCCGTGGATGAAGGTGGCGACGAATAAGGCGTTGGAAGCGGACACGGGGGCGTGCACCGTGGATGGGATCCTAACCTATGCGGTGGTGAGTGTCTAATGAGCCAGCTAACGCTGTCTGGAGCCGGGCCAAGCAGGACGCCCTTTTTCTCGCTGGCTGATATAACTTGGGCACTGTGGCTCGACGCCGCCCAGGAGACATACCAGGACGCCGCCAAGACGACGCCTGCCGATGGCGACGGCGACCCCATCGGCTGTTGGGCCGACCTGTCGGGCAACGGGCGCGACTTTTCCCAGGGCACTGCTGACAACAAGCCAACCTTGCAGCTCAGCGAAATCAACGGCCTGCCGGTCATCCAGTCCGATGGCTCCAACGACATCCTGCTCTCCACAAACTTTTCCAGCGCTGAATCCGGGACACTCATCCTTGTCTACAATCTCGTCATGGGCGATCTCTACGCCACCGTCTTTTCCACCGCCGACGAGGGCGCAGTCGTCTACCTGGCATTCTATACCGCCCGCCGCCCCGCCGCCGTTAACCTCCTGAGCATGTACGGCGGGGTGGGCCAAATTCTCATGGGGAACACCCCGCAGACCATCGCACAAACCTATATCGCTGCCTTTTCTAGCGATGGCACCGCCACCCGGATGTGGCTCGACGGCGCCTCCCAGATCGTCAACATAACCGGCGACCTCAACAGCAAATGGTTCGCGGACTTTGCCGGGCGCGACAACTTTGCCCTCTTTGGCCTGAAGCACACATCCACCACCTACGACACCAACAAGCTCGCCGAGCTCCTGCTGGCGCCCGACGATCTCGACGACGCCACCCTCCTGACCGTCTTCGAGCATCTCGCCGACAAGTACGCCATCATCGTCGCTTCCAACAACATTGACTCCGGCAATGGAGACATCATAGTATCATGACCAACATACATATAGGCACCTGGGCCGATCCCGAATCCGTCTTTCGCTGGCGCGCTATCCGTCTCAAGAACGCCGCCGGCACCCCTACTATCACCATCACCGAGGGCCAGCCCGTCACACAGCGCACGCTTTGCTGGGCCAGCGCCATCGATAGCGACACGTGGTACGACTTTGACAACGCATCCACCGATTTGACCACGATCACGTTTTCCAATGACAACCCGTTTCCCTTCGATCCGGTCTACGTGTGCACCTGGCCCGCCTATCCCTACTCCCGCGCCCTGCGCAAAGTGGCCGCCTGGCTCACCAGTCCCTATTGTTCCGACACCACCAGCAGCACCAACGGGGTCATCGGCGCATCCACCCCTCGCGCTGATGGCAATTATGGACGTACCGTCCCCGCCCTCAGCTACCTGGGAGTCAAGATCACCGACCCCGCTTCCGTGGAGACCAAGAACACCTGTGTTCTCGTCTCGGGCGTCCATAGCAGCGAAACCGTAGGCAATTGGAGCCTGGAGGGCGCCGTCAACTTTCTCCTATCCGCCGACGCCGACGCTGCCCTGCTCCGTACCTGGTTTAATTTCTACGTATATCCCATGACCAACCCCCAGGGCCGCTGGGCAGGCTATCAGCGCTCTCAGCCCGAGAACGCCGCCCTGAACACCAACCGCCAGTGGCTCACCCCCGGCGCGCTGGAAAACATCGACGCTTTCGTCACCGCCATCACCACCGATACTGGCGGATCTCTTGAGGCCGGGATCGACTTTCACACCAACATGCACATGACCTATAGCTATAGCGTGGCCAACGATATCGCCGCCCTCAAGCATCCCGAATGGGCCGTTGCCATGGCCGCTCTAGAGGCCACCTACAAAATGGGCAACGACGTCAACGCGGGCCTGGCGCACGACTTTTTCGAGACCCTGGTAGGCGGGACTCTCTGCGTATCCGTAACCGACGAGGTATCCAACAAGATCAGCGTATCGCCACTCCCGTCCGGCTACACGACGCACGGGGCGAACCTGATGCGCGCGCTGGCGACGTTACTGGCTGACGGCGATTTCCCGAACGGCCCGGTATAGGAGGTATAGCGATGCTACTACTACTGTTTGGCGGCGGCGGCGCTCCGGCTGTACCGGTGGACCTTCGCGCCTGCCTGACGGTCACCGATGCGGCGACGTTCACGCTGACAACGACGGACGCGGCGACGTTCACGCTGACGGTGGCCGACACGGACGCTTGTAACGCATAGGAGGAAGAATTGAACACCTACGATCCTGGGGACTCTGTCAGGCTCTCGGTCGTTATTGTAAATAGCGCGGGCACGGCGACGGACCCCACCACGCTGACGTTGACCGTCAAGCCGGGCGATGGAACGGCGGTGAGCTATACCTATGCGGCAGGCGAGATAACCAAGGATAGCACGGGGCACTACCACAAGGACTACACCGTGCTCAGTGGAAGCGGGGGCACGGTCTATTACAAGTTCACGGCGACGGGCACGGCCATCGGCACGGAGCCGGGTTCGTTCGCCGTGCGAAACGATGATACGGCATAGGAGGGGCGATGAACTGGGCGAATCTGTACGATGTTTTGGCGTGGCTCATGACGGCGGGCGCGGGGGTCTGCGCGTGGGGTTTGCTCGATGTGGCTGAGCGGCGCAAGTGGCTACCGGGCTTGGCCGATATGGACTACGAGGCCAAGCGCTGGACGGCGCTGGGCGTGGCCGCGGTGTTGACGCTGGGGGCCTGGGGCTTGGAGATGTTGTTCTTCTACGTAGCACCGCCGCAGAGCTGGCGCGCAGGCGTGGAGGAGGCGGTGCGACAGTTGCTGGTTTCGCTGCCGTTGGCGTTCACGGCTTCGCAGATTGCGCACGCGCGGGCTAAGTCGGTGAGGGTAATTAGGCTGGAGCCGAGGGGCTAAACATGAAACGTCTATTGATTGCACTGGCCCTATTCGTCGTCCTATCCGCGCCAGTCGCCGCTATCACCCCGCGCCGCGGCATGATGGCCGGGCGGCCCGGTGACATGGCACTGCTGGGCGCTAGCTGGTGGACAAGCGGCACGCTGGCGGGCCAAGGCCGGGGCTTTGTGCCTACCATCGCCGGACGCGGGGAGTTGACGGCGCTACGCTACACTCGCGCCCACGGCTGGGCTATGTCGTTCGTAGCGCCGAACATCCAAGCGGGCGCCAACATGACGGCCAAAGAGGTGGCCATCGGGCTTAGGCGCGTGGCGCGGCTATGGCCCTACAAGA
>JBAZMT010000072.1:0-4661 GCA_041649615.1 Parcubacteria group bacterium | reverse complement strand
TGGTCGGCGTGACGGTCTTCTTCTGACCGGTAAGATAGGTCGCGTCACTCAGGTCATAGACGTATCCCTCGGTGTCAGACGTGGTTTTCTTGGCGAGACGCAACACCTTCGAGAAGTGGAGCGTTCCACCATCACCAACTTCAACGCTCGTCTTCGCGGCATCCTGCTCAACAACCAGTCTCCCCATTGCCATGTCGAGAATCTGGGTTTCGTAGATTGTCCGAATTGACGGCGCATAATTGGTGGTAGTAGTCGAAGTTGAACTTCTGTCGGTAGACATTTATCTCCCCCATGTGGAGACTAAAGTATTCCGTGATCCTTCCCAAACGCTTCGGCGATTTTTCTCGCCTTATCCGACGGTATCTTGTTGAGCCGCGCCCTATCAAGATTGCCGGTTTTGTCGAGAAACTTTTCGTAGACGGGCGACTTCTTTGCCTGAGGCGCACCTCCACGAGGTCCGCTGAACCGTTTGAAATTTCTCTTGTTTCTCTTCTCCGCTTCACGGGCACCAAGTTTGCGCTGGCGGTCTGCGTACTTCTCAAGTAGGCCGGTATCAACCGACAACTTATACTGAAGCGCCTGGTTGTAATCAAGCAGTTGATTTGCCTGCATGATGTTATCCAGTTCTTCCCGCTTCACAAGGTCGGTATGCTTGAAACTTGCCCAAGACATATCACGCAAAGCCTTCTGAGTCCGCTCAAGCTCACGTGCCAACATGGCCTGTGCCTCAAGGTTCCTCTGCCAGTTTGCCGAAAGAGCCTCGTCAATAGTCGAACCCCATGAACGTACGGCCTTCGCCTGCTCCGGGTCAACGCGGCCAGACTCTTCCATTCTCTTTAGATACTCCGTGATCGGATTCTTGTGGTAATACTGCTCAGGCATATTCTGCTGAGTCTGATTACCACGATTGTCGGCAGGCTGATTCTCCTGTCGAACGCCGGACCGTAACTGCGCGACTTCACGCTGCAACTCGTTCATCCGACGGACGGCCTCCTTCGCGGACGCCAATGCCTCATCAAGAGACTTCGGGCTACCCGGCAGATCAAACTGCTTGAGGTAGTCTTCCTCAGAGTCATACGACTCCGTACCGTCCTCTTCTTCTTCGCCAGTCGATTCGTCTTCCTGTTCGTCCCCATCGTCGATGGGATCATCCTGAGACTCATCTTCCTGCTCGTCGGCAGCGGCGTTTTCTTCGTCGAGGATTTCTTTTTCGTTATCCATAGTGTTTAAGACGGCCTGTAGGCTTGGTCTTCCTTATACTTGTCGATCATCTCTGTTATCTGAAGCTCGATAGCGTTCAACTCGGCGAGTTGGACTTTAGCCTTTATCAACGCCATCGACTCCTGTTCGATTGTTGGTTTGGGCGACTGAATAAACGAACTATAATGGTAGGCACGGCGCTCCTCAAAAAAAGCGGCCAGCGCCTCACGCGCCTCTCGTTTATCAAGCGCCTCATAGAGCGCCTTTTTCTGGGCGTCTATCATTTCTTCTTGTCGTCAGCGGGCTTCTTCCCGGCAAGAGAATCTTTGATCTCCTTCACCTTTTCGAGTTCGGCAGCAGAGTCTTCAAGCTCCTTCTGCTTCATCTTCTGGTTGAAGATCATCTTGCGACGCGCTTCCTGCTGCGGGTTTACCGGATCGGGCGGCTTGGCGATCAACTCGAACTTACTGCCAAGCCACTTCTTGAACTCAGCCCATCCGGTTGTGTGCAGCGACCCAGATTCATCTTTATACATGATCTGAGGCTCTGTCGCTCCCTCAAGGTTGGCATAGGGCGTGTGATAGAGGCGCTCCCCCCGTCGCCCCTTCATGGTCGAATAGACCGTTTCACGCCCCTTAGAAACCGTCGGGCCGGATACTACCGCACCATACGGCAGCCTTACCTCCTCAATAAGCCGTGTCTCGCCAGAAGCGTTCTTGCAGTTGTCGCCAACCCACAAGGACGATTCTATGAAATCGTCGATTGTTTTCTGGACGGCGGCACTGAAATAACGCTCACCGTCGTTGAACCTATACTCCATTTTGTCCTCCGGCAGACGCCATAGACTGAGCGGCCATGCCCAACTGGGTCATAATCTGCTGCTGGTCCATCTGGTTAGTCTGCAAATTGGTTTGGATTTGAATGTCCTGGTTCAACTCATCCTCTGACGGGACGAACCTTTCAACATTCGTTTTATTGAACTTCCTGACCACATTCTCCCATGCGTTGCGCCGCTTCCGCATCCCATTCGGAGACGCGAACAGCGGGTCTTGCAACATCTGAGTATACAGCAGCAGGGCATCTTCCTTGTCGCTATCCGGGTCGGACACCGAGGTCAACGTGGGGACATCAACAACGACATCCATAACCCAATCAGCACCATCCTCGGCAAACTGTTGATTCAAAGCGATAACGGCCTTCGCAACATCGATAAGCACCATCCCATATTTCTTCCGCGTCGGCATAGACCGACGGGCAGAACCGTAGGCCCGCAACTTGGTACTCGTCGCCTTCTCGTACTGCTTCGCCTGAAATCCCTGAGCAATGTCCTGTGCGTTCAGGGTGTCCCGAATCTTGGCGGCGATAGCCTCCATAAGGGCAGGCAAATCGGGCATCATCCCGGGATTTTCTACGGCTGGACGAAAAGCGTCTGGCGATATATCATTCATGTAGATCAACCGTCCCGGCCCCCACACCGGCTGACCGTCCGCGCTATTGCCCTGCCTCACAAGAAACGGCGGGAATGTCCGATATGTCACGCCATCGAGAAACGAGTTGAACGCCTCGTTATAGACGCGCTGCATCTGCTTACCCTTGTCGATGCTTGACAAATTCTCGATGCTTCCGATCTGTCGGTTAGCCGTGACCATGAAGAACGGACGGCCAATCCCCTTGTACCTCGACGGCTTATTGCTCAAAATCTCCCGGTTCCCAAGCACAACAACTTGGTTGACAACCTCGGAACCGTCATCGCGGTATGACGTTATATACCACTCCACCAACAGGTGCCGCCCGCAGTCGTCTACCGAGAAGTCAAACGGCGTCCCGCTGTCGGCCTGAACCTCCTCAAGAATAGTGTCGCCGCTGTGCGCCCCCTCGTCACCCTCGGATGTCTCATAGTCCTCAAAGTACCGATTTGCCTTCTTCTCGTCCCACCCGAACTCCTTGACCATCGACATGATTTCCCACTTGGTCTTTCTCATGCGATGACCGGCGTATTCACAGTCAGAGAACCGACTCACGGCAGGCTGATAAAGAAACTCCTCAGGACGCATGAAGTCCACATAGGGAGCGCCAACAGACAAGAAGTCCCACGTCACCTCTCTTCCCGGTATCTCATAGCTGCCAATCGCCTCAACCGGGCTTTGCGGCGCTGCTGTTTCCCGTACCGATGGCTTCCTGACTGTAGTGTTTCGCCAACCAACCTTGACCACCGACGGAGTGCGAAATATCTCAGATGCAAGTACTTGCTCCTCAAACGTATCCGACAGATACCCGCAATCGCGTAACTGTCGGTTCAGCTTTACCTGTATTTGCTTGGCCTGATTAAACTCCTCGGTTGTTGCCGCATCATTGGCCGGACGCACCACCACGGGGAACTCGTCCTGCTCCAGCGTCGCTATCATATCCCCAATGCGGGTGTCAATGGCTGGCGTTAGCTGATGAACAAACAGGGCCGCACGCTGTACCCGCGTATCGCTTTTCCGATCCTCAAGAACAGGATCAATCCCCTCATAGAACTCCTGATTCTCGACGTTGATGTCGAAAAGCTGGTCTACTCGTTTCGATGATTCGAGGTAGATTGATTTGCAATACTCAAGCGGGTCTTCGTCGAATGATTTCCCGTTATGCTCAATCTTCATGGCGTCTTCTTTTTCGGCCATTAGCTCGCGTATCCTCTCGTTTCCCAACCAACAAACTCATGCTCGCCGCGAGATGCGCGGCCATACATGACGCGATAGCGAACACAGTCCGGGGTTTCGTCGTCGCGCTTATATACTTCAGGTTTGTCCCTAACCTCGCCCGTCTTCAGGGGCGGTTTCCACATAAGGTTCCGCATCTGAAAATCCGTTATCGGACAAGACTTCATAACGAACAACTTCGGACCCTGCGCCGAATCCTTGACCATTCGGTTCACGCGGTCAATACCGACCGCCCGATTATTATTGGCCTCGATGATGTACGGCAAGTAGACGCGGAACTCATCAATCAGCCTCTCCGGTTTACCCCTGGTCGTCGCCTTCTGCCTAGCCGACGGGTCCATCAACCACAGGTCAATATCGTAGTTGCCAATAGCGTTCTTGATCTGCTTGCATTGATGCTCAACGTCGCCCTTCGGGAACAACTCCTGCCAGACATAGAGCTTCCCCCACTCGTCCTCGGCGACAAAGATAACACCGGACGCCTTCTCCGGGTGAGGGTCTATAATCACAGACTGGTGCCAGCCTCTCGGCGGGGCAAAGTAGTCAATGACATTATGGTCGCCATAATCCTTATGCACCCTGCCCGACAGAACGGTCGGACGGCCCGTCAAGCGAGCTTCCCTAATTGCCTCGTCGGTAATCGACTCGGCCATCGACTCAATAGCGGCCTCGTTCACATACGGATTCTCACGGCTGTCCGCCATGACATAGCCAACCTTGTCCGGCGTATTGATAGCCCCGTGGAACAAAGCCTAATAC
>JBAZMT010000071.1:0-4673 GCA_041649615.1 Parcubacteria group bacterium | reverse complement strand
TCGTGCTTTCAGCGCCTACGCTGCCATCAAGAATGTCGTCCACGTAGTTGAGGATGGCGTCCTGGGAAGCATCGATCTTGACGTTGCCATTCCACCAAATGCGGGCCAAGGCACTCTTGCCGTCAGTGCTAGGAGCTGCTGACAACAACCGCTGCCATACTTCGAGGACTACCAGATCCGTGCGGCGAGTACCGGCCCCCGCAGGTCCCACGCCCAGGTCCAGATTGTTGGCGCCCGTCGTCGACAACGTGTTGGCCAGATTGATCATCCAACCATTCACGACTGCGATTTGAGGCTGAAGGATCAGTTCGTCCGCCACTGCCGACGCCGTCATCAAAGCCTCGGCCCAGAGTGACGTGTCAAGGAAGTCTCGGGAGATGAACCCCGAAGGCATGATCGTAGAGATCAGGCCCTGTTCGGTCGTGGCAACGATGTCAGTGCTGAGATTGAGTTCCTTATCGAGTACAGGTTTGCCCGTCTGATAGACTGGCAAAGACCACGCTCGATTCGTTGGGTCAAGGTACCCACTGACACCCGGTCCGAAATTCTTTGCGCCCATTAGGCGGCCCTCCTAGCGTCAGCAGCTCGTTTCCGAAGCACGATTCCGGCCCTTCTACGATGCCAAGATACCATCGCCACAGACATCCCCGTTCGTTCAGACAGTTCTCGATCTGGCACCACCCCTAGCAGATCCGGGAAGGGGAATGGTGCATACCTGCTATCTGTCGGATACGGGGTTGAACGAAGGATTGCTTCAAAGGTCTCGACTAGCCTTTGGTCCCCTTCCTTGCGCACACCGGTTTCCTCCCGTATGCGGTGACAGTTGGCGCACACCAGTTGACACTTTCCTAGCTCTTGTACCAAAAGTTCTGTGGGGCCTTCTACCATTCTGGCTACGTTTGCGGTCTTCGTCGATCGATCCAGATGATCGAAGTCCATCTGTTGCAGGCGATAATGCTTCCCGCACTCTACACACGGGACACTCTCTTTCAACACGCCAAGCGCTTTGAAATGGTGGTGAAACCGCCGAGTCTTGTAGCACTTGCCTCCATCTCCTGGATACGTACGCAGCCGATGACAGTTTGCACACACGAGGTCACACTTAGCAATCTCGGCCAAGATGGTGGGCCAGGCAACGTAGCGTTTGACCATAGTAGGGATCTCAGTAATTTTTTGAGCCCGATCACGATGGTCAAAGTCCATTGCGACACCAGGAAAGAACCCCCCACAATCGAGACAAGGAGAGCCTTCTTTGATGCGCCGGATAGCAGCATACCGGATCTGACGACGCTCTTTATTCCCCGCCACCATCGTCTCCCGTAGATTCTTGGCATGGTATCTCTTCCGGGCGTAGCCAGGGTGTTGATCCATGAACCTACGAAAGGTTTCCTTGTGGCACTCTTTGCAGTCAGCTCGATGCCGCAGCTCGCCTTTGCGATTCTTTTCCTGCGTGAATGCTTCGAGTGGCTTGAGGGTGCCACATTTTGAACACGTCTTCATGAGCGTCTCAAAAGGTCAAGCGCCACGTAATGGTCATAGTGCTTGTAGGTGCTTTGCTCACACAAGGAAATGTGAGATAATTCAGGAGAGTTTCCTTGGTCGTCAGGTCAACCAAGGGGTCGTAGGGACCGTTAGGTGGGAGCACGGGATTCCTGATCGACAGGTTCGTGCTGACGTTTCCCCCGATGAGGCCCATCTCACAGAGAGGTCCTACTGCCTCACTCTCCGAGAAAGTGGTCGTGAAATCCACCACGTTCGTAGGGATTGCCGTGGGGATACCGCCGGCATCGATGAACTGAGTCTGTGCGAACGTCTTGCGTCCGATCTCTGAGTAAAGAGAGCGCTGAGTGACCGTTGCCGCAGGTGGAGCCAACGGGTTCCATCCCACATCCCCAGTCCCCACCGCCAAACAGAAAGCCCCGAACGGAGGCTCGCTGTTGGACTTCATCAAACGAGCAATGAGGATTGAAGCGTCCCGAACCACGAGGTTGCGGAACTCGTGCCGCTCCCCGGTCCCCATGGTGATGAAAACATCCCCTCGGATGTTGTAGCCTTTGGGTTCCTCGTAGCGATTCACCAGGCTCCCACAGAAAAGCTCAGTGGGCTTGGGGAAAGTTTCGTGTTGCATCTGATCTCCTGCGGTGGGCATACGAGCCCTCGCATTTCCCTCTCTGATAAGTGAAATCCCGACTCAGGGCACCAGAACGATGACCGTGTCTGGCCCCGGAGGGATCGGGGCCAGATTGTCGGCACAGATGAAGCTCTTGGGTGTCCCGTCGTAGAGGTGCCACGCAGGGTTGTTCAATAACGCCACGTAATCCTGGTCCCAAGGCTCCTTGACCTCAACTACGCATCGCCCGTCAACAGCGGTAGGAACCGTGTCTGCGGGCTGATCTGAGAGATCCATCCGGGCTTCCCCCAGCCGGAATGCCGTTGCCCACAGAGAGACGTTGTGCAGCCCCAGGTGCGATATGGCCAAATTGGGGGAGAAGGTGTAGAGAGGCGCCGGGTCGACAGGCACCGGGAACGTGTACGTGTCGTACGCCCGCGTGCAGACCGACACCTCATCAACCTGGATGACTGACCCGCTGGCCGGCGTGTTCAGGGCAGGACTGAAGTAGACCAAACCGGCCGGTTGACCTAACAGCCCACCGGTAACCTCCCCAGAGAACCGGTCGAATGGGATCCCCGTGTGCGGGACGTTCTCCACCCACTGGAGGACGTTGTGCCCTAGGTAGACTCCCTTACCGCTCTCTGTCCTCAAAGCCACAGAGAGGAGATACAGGGAGTACCAGGAGGTGTTTTTGAGGGGGGTCGCCGGGACAAGGACGATCGAGAACGGATTGCCCGCCACCTCAGGCAGCACTTCAGCAATGGTGATATCGATCTGGTGGTCCTCAAGTAGGCGATAGCTTGCTGGATCCAACAACTCCGGGTTGAGCAGCAGCCGTTCAATAGGGCAGAAAATCCGGAGACGGTACTCTCCTGTGGCAATGGCGAAAACTTCGAGGGCTCCTGCGAGGCCAAAAAACGTTGCCCAGTTGTAGATAGGGTTGAGGAAAGCTCCACTTACCGCCCTAGCATTGCCAACGGTAACCGTGTAGAAGATTGGATTGTGTATGGACGTATCCAGAATGGCGTAGTTGCCATTCAGAGTCACCCCGTACACGAACAACCCGGGTATCGAATAGTTGGCAGGATCGCTGTTCGCTGGGAAACCAGTCGCCAGAGGCTGAGAGAACTCAACCTGGACACGCTGAGGGGTCAGGGCTACAGCGCCTACAACACGTAGGTCGGATAGAGAAGGCCCGCTGCCTCCCCAGAAACCACCCCAGAAACTGCCGTACCCTGCCATTTGAGCCTCAAGGGATCTCAACTATCCACGTAGATGAAGACTTTCTGTTGTCCAGGGTCCCGTACCAACCGATAGACATGATAGTTGCCGTCAAACCAGTCGAACCGAATGCCTCCCACGATTTGAAGCGTGTTCTGGTCGTACACGGCAACGTAGCGATCCCCTGTCGGCTGGGTCAGGAATGCTAGAGCGAGCGTGATACCAGGGGTAGAGCTGAACCCCAAACGTACCTGGGTATCCCCCAACCCAAAGGTAGTGTCTTGGAGCACCCTGACCCGGAACTGGATCTGCGATGACAGACTAGGGGCATCTGGAAGCGGAGTAGCGTTACGGTAGACCGTCCTGGTGGTCCCCGTGGTGCCATAAGTCAGAACCCCAAGGAAAACCGATCGAGTGACGTTTGCCGGGACATCGCTCACGAGGGTCCACGGCGTAGGAGCCGTAGTGTCGTCTTCAGGCAACGTGTCTGCTGTGTAGGTATAGCACACCTCGTCTTGGTAATTGAACGTACCGATATCAGGGCCACACCCATCACAGAAGGGTGCCAGCACATCGGTCACTCCAGTGGTCTTCTCATAGACTTGAAGGCTAGCATAGAGAACATCCTCCGGTGTTCTAACAACCGTCCGTACCGAAGCGTTGTTCAGGCGGAAGTCACCATCGCTGTTGAGAACATCCTCAGGACGATTGAGGCCTGCTACGAATTCGTTGACGACGTTCAACCCACGCGTGCTCTGGTCCTGGGTCTTGGGGACCAGTGGGGTGCCTTCATTGAGTAGCGTGAACGCCACGAGATTCGGTTCGTCACGTAGGAAATCCGGGTACGCTTGCGGTGGCTGACCGGTGGAACGGCTCTTGAAATCCGTATGATCGTGTGGAATCGTCGTGAGAATGTGCTCAGGCGAGGCGATCACGTTCCGCTGGTTTAGCACGTTGTACGGAGGCACCAACCGCATCTCGGTGGGGGACCGAGTGAGCCCGTAACGCACGAAGTCCCAAGTTGTCTGTGATAGGTTGGTGGGATCCATCGCCCCCCACAGGATCGAGGGCAAGTACCCCATCACCTTCCGAGCTAACCCAACGGTGCTTGACGGAAGTTGTTCGTACCCCAACCGAATCACAGGATCCGTGTCTGTATCGAGGATCAGAGCGATGTTTCCCCCAGCATCCCGCACCAGACGATACCGGTGCATCGCTGTCCAGTCCGTCTCCTTGGGGATTCGGTACGCCACAACGGTGGCACCAAGAGGGAAAACACTCGTGATCGTGAGAGTCGTTCCCACCACCGAAGCGATTTCGTAGACCCCACGGTTGGGAC
>JBAZMT010000070.1:0-4688 GCA_041649615.1 Parcubacteria group bacterium | reverse complement strand
CCACGGCAGGCCAGGCAAGGCGCGGAACGAGTGGTGCGGACGGGCTTGGCAGGTCAGGGCTTAGCAGGCATAGCTACGCCACTGCTCACGCTGAGCAAGCCGCTACGGAGGGGGTCGACACTGGTCGACCCCCGCCTGCTCGCGATAGCTCGGCGGAGAGAAGCGCAAGTAATGCGCCCCAGTCGCCCGTAGCCGTCGCCAACGTTACAGCTGGCAGAAGCGTCGACAAGAAGTATCTGTCTCGTCGCCAGGCTTCGTCCCAAACTCGGCCCGGAATTTCGAGCTGGTATACTTCGCGAATGTCTTCGGCTTTGACTCCGTCCGGGTGGTCGAGATCTTCCCGCACCAAATCACGGATGCCAAAGAAATCGGCGGTGCCGTGCGACCAGGTCAGCTGCTTGCGACCAAACAACGCATCCTGACCTTCCTGCCAGACCGCAATCATGCGCTTGTCGCCGTCAGCTGCCTTCTCGGCAATTTGCCACCAAGTCAGGTTTCCGTGCTTGCCGCCCTTCGTCTCGTAGCTCGTCAACTCGAGGAACATCTTCGCGACGTACCGGCCGTCCCTCGACTGATAGATCTCACGGAAGGTGACTCCCCGTTCTTCGGACGGCTTGAACTCTTCGTTGAAACGCTCTGACTCCAAGCATTTCCTGCGAATGGACTCCGTCCATCGCGTCCGAAGCTCATCCTGCATGGCTGGGTCCAACTCGCCCTCGGTCAGCAGGACAACATGTAAGTGGGGATGCCAGCCGTTCTCATTCCCATACGTCGGTTCGAGGGCCCGAACGAAGTGAGCTATGCCCATCTGCGCCCGGAGCTCAGCGCCAGCGCGACCTGCAAACATGTCAGACCAGGCTTCAGCGAGCAGCTTACTGGTGCGCTTGAGCGAATGCGAAAGGGCGTGCTTGATGGTGAGAGTCATCATATACGCCCGCGCATTCGGGGGACCCTTGCGTTCTGGCCCGTAGCCAATCCAACGCTCGATAGCATAGTCAACCAGACCGGCACGTTCGCTCTGGATCTGGATCGCGCAGACCGGGCAACCCCAGACGTTGTTGCAGGTCTGAACTCCCGCCACCCAAGCCCGCTCGCCGTCGCTCATAACTTGAACGGTCTTGTGCAATCGGAAGCGGCGGCAACGGGCCGTGCGGTTGCGCGAGATGGGGCGGAGCTTATCAAGAATCCGGTAAGCTTTTTTTAGGCCGAACTCGTCTTCTTCGATCAGCAACGGATCGCCACAGATCCCCGGATCGAGTGGCATCGGGTGTCCAGGCGCGCAATAGGGCAATGGGGCTACTGAAGAACAAGCGGCATTCTGGATGCGGACAGGTTCCTCTGGTTCTGGTTGTTCGCCTCGTGCCTTCAGACATTGGTTCTTCTTTCTGACTCCCTCGAGGATCTTGCCCTTCGAAGACCAAGCAGCACGCTGGTTGTCGCCGATGTGGAATCGGGACTTCGCGTGAGCCTCCCTTCGGAGCTCGCTGTGGATTAGTCTTGGAAGTTCAAGCATCGGCGATGGTCGCGCGCATACTGTTCAACGGTTTCGAGCTGGCGGCGCAGAAGGTCCGTTTCTCGGTGGATGCCCGCCAGGTCGTTGCGATCCTTCCAGGTCGCGAGTCGTTGCATGGTTTCGCGGATCTTGACCATGCGTGGTCGGATGAACGGATCATCAACAATCGCCGGATCAGTGACTCCCCTGCTTGCAAGCCACTCATTGAGAGACTGCTTCACGGCAGGCTTGGCATTTGGCGCACGATGCACCGCTTCGGCCTGGTAGTCCCGCAGCAGGATGTATGTCGGAATGTCCGTCTTCTCGAGGCCATCGAGCAGGGTCTGTTCAACTTGAATGCGCCGACGCATCTCCGGGCGGAATTCCTCGAACCGTTCGAGAGCCAGCTCACGTTGCCAGTACGCCATCCGTTCGCGCGCTCGTTCAACCATCTGGGCCCGACGCAAGGCATCCCGTTCGGCATTCGCTGCCTTCTGGTCGCGTTGTTCTGGCTCAACTTCAGATTCCCAATCCGGATGCATGTTCGGTTTTCCTTTCGAAGGCGCGGCTCAGGCCGCGCCGGAGACTTTTTGACTCGCTGTTCAGTGCTGAAAAATTCCGCGGTTTCGGACCGCGGAAGGACTACTTGCCTCTTTTCCAAGCGGGCTTCGCCCGCCCCTGGCCGGCTGCGCCGGCAGGGGCCCCACCCCTACGATTCGACTGGACTTGCCTCACAACTTTCCGTTTCCGCTGTATGACATTCGGCAAATATTTCGTCTGCTGTCGGCTCGTCCAAACCGAATCCTTTGGCCCAACCACGAGCCCAAGCCTTGACAAACTCGCGGAATTCTGGGGTGGACTGCTGAGGGGACGGCGGTCCGCAGATCGCACTCAGCAGAATGCGCAATTCCGTCGCGTGACGGATGCCGAGCTCGTGGAATCGCGCAAGCCGGTCATTGTTGGATTGGTGTGTGTTGTTCATGGGTTTGGGTCTTCCTTGTTCTCGAAGCGGCTCACCTCGAACGACTTGCCACATTCGCACTTCCAAAAGAGGATCTTCCCCTTGTCATCGACAACGGGGATCGGGTGCTCATGCCGACAAGCAAGCGGGTTAGGCGGCAGCAGGTCCCGAGAGCGAGTCATGACTTACGCCCCCTCTTGGTTCCGGCGCAGACGCAAAGGCGCTTCGGCCAGGTGCAGACGTCGCAGTATTGCTCGTCTGGTTCGAGGGAGACATCGCCGGCCCGAAGCTTTTCCTCAAACGTACGGTCGTCTTGGATGGCGAGCGGACGCAGACGCAGCACCTTCGGCACCTCAAAGCCATCGAGGCCTAGTAGCGAGCGGGCAATGTCGTCAGCTTCCGAAGTGTTGGGGCTGACAGGGGTGCTCGCATTGCGCGCGCTAGCGAGCTGCCGCGCACAATCCCAACAGGTAGCAGCGGCCCAGAGTATGCCGTCCGCAGCCATCCCGTCGTCCCGTGCGACTAGGCGCGTTAGCACGATCGCAGGCGCCTTGTTGCAGGCGACGCAGAGCGAACCTGGGACGATGTGATCGGAGGGCTTACCCATTGCTCGGGTCCTCCTTCGGGCTACGCAAGGCAACCTTGCCTTCGAGACTCTCGGCGTTCTCAGCGTGGCAGTAACATTGGCATTGCTTCACTGCTCGACCGCAACAACTCGAATGCATCTGGTCGTGGCAATTGCGACTGATGATCGGAAAGTTCGCTTCTCGTGCCCCATGACAGCCAATCGGATCGGGAAAACGAATGGTGCCCATGAGTTCCGGGTTGCAAAGGTACGCCTCGGCGCATTCAGGGCAGCAAAAGATTGCTCTCATCAGAACGACTGGCGCGCGCCGATTCGGCTGTTCATCACCGTCCAAAACCTCGACACGAATCCAGGCCGTGCCAACTTGGGCTTCCGTGAACTGGTAGCAACGAGGGCAGTTGTCGCACTTGACTATGCTGGACATCTTCAGTTCAACGCCTCGTTGGAAGGCGGGCAGCAGGTCGCGTAGGGTTGCAACGTCATGCCCGAGACGATGGCAATCGACTCGACGATGCGGGGCAAGACCTGAATCGCCAAACGTTGCAACTCGGCTTCACTCTGGACGACAGGGATCAGCGCCCCGAGGTAGAACGAGAGCAACGCATTGGTGGTGCAAGTCTGGTGACAGTCAGGTGCCTTCTCGAGGACAGCCCGAGCGGCATCCTGCCCGGCTAAATAGAATTGCTTCATGAAGACGAACTGCATGCGTTGCCAGTCCCCCGGCATAGCCGGCGAGGCCTTTGGTTTCTTCGGTCGTCGATGCTTGGTCATGGTTGCCTTTCAGCGCACGTAGAGAATGTGGCGGGGTTCGCCCGCCAAGAAGTAAGCGCCTTCGTCCTTGGCCGTGACACGGTTGTCATCTCGATAGAGCGCGACCTTGCCCAGCCGTTGAAGTGCTCCAAGGGCCAGGTCGAATTCGCCGGGAGTCAAGCCGACGTCCTTGCGTAGGCTCGCAATGCGAACAGGCTTGCCAGCGCCGTAAAGCTTGGCCTTGGCGATCAACTTCGACTCGTGCGGCTCGGCCGTCAACAAGGGTAAAGCCATGCCGACGAACACTCGGCCTTTGGCATCCTCGACCAGGTCGGCCCGCTTGGCCGCGGACAGAGACTGAGGGAAATCATGCTCGTGCAAGACGAGGCGGCGCTCCCGCATGAGACGCAGGGCGAGAGCATCGAAGATGACCTTCGGCAAACCGGAGGCCGAGCGGACGTCGCCGATTGAAATGAGGCCTCGGCTTCCGCCTGCGACCTTACGTAGCGCCGTAAGGAAAGCGGATTCGTAGTCTGGTGATGGGGTTGGTTTCACTGGTCGCACCTTGGGTTTGGGTTTGGGGGTGGCCTTCGTTCTGCGCTTGGTCGATGCCTTGGCTTCCTTCACGACGAGTCGAACTCGAGGTCGACTTGCCACCTCGAGCAGAGTCCGCGCTCGAGCGCGGGCCGCCTCGACCAACTTCCGCGCTCGAGCGCGGGCCGCCTCGACCAACTTGCGGCCACGTTCCCGCGCAGCCGCCCGACGCTTGCGCATTCGTTCTCGCTCCGATGTCGTTGTCATGCGGTCCGTGTCCTCTCTGCCTTGGTCAAGGTCCAGATGTGTTTGCGTGCCCATGCAACCGCACAGCCACGGCAGACCCATCGACGGACGATGACCTC
>JBAZMT010000069.1:0-4770 GCA_041649615.1 Parcubacteria group bacterium | reverse complement strand
GCTGACTTCGACGCCATCATGAAAACCGTCGCCGAGCTGACGGCGCATCGGACCGACGGCATCGCGGCGTGGATGAAGACCGCTGCCGAGCCGGTGCTCAGGGAGTACGCGGCGCGGTTCCTCGGCCAAGGCGACAGGTTCCACAACATCCGTGACCTTGACCGCCTCCGTGTCGAGGTGGCGCGGGTTACGCTCGAGGACGTGCAGGCGAAGATCTCTGCCGCACAGGAGCCAGCGCCCCCGCCACCGCTCACGCTCGAGGACGTCATCGCCGCCGTGAAGTCCATCGCCGTCGTGAAGGTCGTCAAGTTCGACGCGAGAGCCGCCGTGCCTGTCGCAGACGCCGTCTCGGGGCGCTGGTATCTCGTCCGCGGCTGCATCGCGATGGCTTCGCCGCAGAGGGACGAGAAGCAGCGCACGTTCATCCTTGAGCACGGTACGCCGCTGGGCGTCGGTTATCTCAAGGACGATGTGACGCCGCTCCTGGCCACGCCCTGTGATGTGGTCGACGGCGCCTCGAAGAACACGCCGCCCGAAGCCCAGCCGCCGCAGACTGACGAGAACGGCAACGTCATCACGACGCAGGGCATGGAGCCGTCGCTGCCGCGCAAGGTCGGGGAGGCTGCGAAGCCCACGGGTGTCGTGCCGGTCTGGTTCCTGGGCCACCACAAGCGCGCGAAGAAAGCCCTCGAGTTCTTCCAGTCGCTGTCTTCGCAGGGAGACGCCTTCGGGGTCGCGCTCTGCGGCAAGACGCCCGAGACCGAGAAGCTCAAGGCCTTTACGTTCACCGGCTACGACACCGGGGCCCCGGTGCCGGTCGAGACCGCCGCGAAGACCGTCGGTAGCGCCGTGTGGGACCACTTCGGCACGCTCGTGAAAGGGCTGTAGCTAGTAGCGCTTGCGAGAAGGAGGTGTGTGGTGAAAAACTTGGCAGGTGACAATGACTGCGACCGCTACATCCGTAAAGAACTGACGAAGGCCCACATCGAGATCGTCGAGGCGGCCAAGCCCGCGCTCGGTGAGGTGTCGGCGCGGCTCTCTGGGAAGCTCGGCGCGTTCACCTTCGTTCGCGCCTGGTACTACTGGGTCGTCGAGGGACCGCTCCCCCTCACAGTCGCCGAGGAGCTGTACGCCGACCCGAACGGGGTCGAGGACGTGCGCGTCGAAGGCCACTGTGGTTGCCCGCCGCCCGCGGAGTGGGCAACCAAGCTCGCAGTCGATGGGCGCAAGATTATCGCCGATGTGGAACTGGAGAAGGCGCGCGAAGTTCTCGCCGCGTTCCCGTACGCTGTCGCTGACATCGAGGTCGGACACGTCCGCGAGAGCGAAGCGCCCAAGTTCGGCCTGTTCATCATCGGCTATCATATTGACACGCAAGAGGGTTTGAATCTCTTCACGGCGGCGCTTCGCAAGCATGGACTCGTGAAGGGGCTGTGACATGAACGGCTGGTTCGCAGTGGTGGACACCGAGACGACGGGCTTTGACCCGGCGCAGCACGAGGTCATTGACACGCACGTCCTCTTGGTGGACCAGCAGCTCAACGTTCGGTACGAAGCCGGCGGGCGCTCGCCGCTGCTGCACCCGGAGAAGGCGAGCCCGCAGGCGTTGAAGGTGAACGGCTACAGCCTGGCCGAGTGGGAGAAGACCCAGCGCCCCCTCGGTGAGGTGCTCTACCCGTGCTTCCAGCTCATCGAGCTGGCCGAGTGTTGGCTGGGCTCGAACCCGTCGTTTGACGTGCGCTTCCTCATCGTCGCCGGGCAGAGCATCGGACTCAGGCTCCCGCACGCGAAGCGGCTCACCGATACGAAAGACGTCGCTGCCGCTATGGGTGTCTATGGCGTCTCCGAGAAGGGCTACCGCTCGCAGTCGCTCGGGGCGCTTGCGCGCCACTTCGGCATCCTGCTCGGTGGTATGCACGGGGCGCGAGTCGATTGCTATGTCACGCTCGAGGTTTACAAGCGACTTACGATGGGAGCCAACTGATGACGTTGCAAGTACCGGCCGGTCTTCAGCAGATGGGCGCAGCGCAGCAGCCGATGTTCCTGCGCATCGGAGTCTACGGTTACCCCGGCAGCGGCAAGACCTTCACGTCGATGACTTGGCCGGCGCCGCTTCTGATCAACCCACTCGCCGAGGGCGGGCACAACACCGCGCGTCACCCAGATGGCAGCTTCATCGTGCAGCCGGTCGTCATCGGTTCGACGCACGCCGCGTTCCTGCGGGACGTGCCAGGTTCGGTGTCGATCAAGGTCGAGCTGGAGCAGTGGATCGATTACATCTACCGCGCCGCGCTCATGAAGCAGTGCCCTTGGCAGACGATCGTCCTGGGCGGCTTCTCGGACATCGCAACCATGATCTACGAGCAGGCCGAGAAGGAGGCGCAGGACGCGCAGAAGCGGCGCGGTGGCAAGGAAGACAAGCACCGGGCGTGGGGAGACGTGCTCGCGTGGTACAACCGCACCGTTCACATGCTCTTCAGCCTGCCGTTCCACGTCATCATCGAGATGGGCTGCAAGGTGACGATGGACAAGGACAACCGTGATCAGGTCGCGACCGTAGAGCCCGATCTCTCCGGCCGCGGCGGCAAGCTCGTCCTCCCCCGCGAGCTCGACATGCTTATCTACACCGAGCGCAACGGCTCCACGTTCTTCACTCACTTCGCTCCGCGAGTCTCGAAGCCGGTCTTCTACATGAAGGCGCCGCGTTTCCTCGCGATGAGCTTCCAGCAGCCCGTGCAGGACTGCTCCTACGATGTCTTCGCGCAGGCTCTTGGCCTGCCGCCGATATGGGTGTGTGATCCTGGGCACCCGCGGTGCCAGCAAGGTCGCTGGCCCTGGCCCGTGCCCTGGCATGTTTAGGCGAGGGACTTTGGAAACCCCCTCAGGAAAGGACCGTAGAATGGACATCAGCAATTTGACCCCCCAGCAGATCGCGGCAATCATGGCCCAGCTCCAGGCCCAGCCGGGCCAGGCCGCGCCGCCGCCCCCGGCGCCGGTCGCGCCGCCGCCGCAGTACCCGCCGGCCGCGCCCACCTTCGCGCCGCCGCCTGGCGCCTACGCGCCGCCGCCCGGCTACGGTGTGCCGCAGGGGATGCCGCAGCCGCAGGGCGCGCAGCTCCCGCCGCAGGGGCAGCCCGCCTCCGCGGACGTCATCACCAACCTGCCGCCGCCCAACCTGCCGGCCGGCACCTACGACTTCGAGGTGATGTTCGTCGAGCGTAAGAGCGGCGTCTCCGACAAGGGCAACGCCTGGGAGCAGCTCCGGTACAGGTTCACCGTGGTCGCCGGCCCGATGCAGGGGCAGTCGATCATCGACAGCCTCTCGACGACCTACACCCGCCCGCTCTACGCGCTCGCCGACGCGGTCGGCAAGCCCATCCAGCGGGACGCCGCCGGCAACGTGGCGTTCAACGTCCGCAGCTTCGACGGCAGCCGCGTCTGCGCCGTCGTCTCCTACGAGGCCTCGAAGGACGGCCGGGAGTACGGGCGCGTCGGGCAGTTCAAGCCCGTCGCCCGCTAGCTCGCGGCGTGATCTTCTCGTGATGTGACAGGTCGGCTCTGTGGTGCCCCGCCCGGCGCAGGTCGGGCGGGGATTTTCGGGCGTGAGTGAAGGGACTCGCCAAGCGGTAAGACAGCCCGTCTTGGAGGCCGGTTCGACACCGGGCGCCCGGCCGAGGTAATGGTCATGGCGAAGCAGCTCGATCTGGAGTTCGCGGTGCAGGGCGATTGGATGCAGACCTACAGTCACGAGCAGTTCTGGCTGCTTCACCCGCGGCCCGAGCAGATCAGCATCATGGAGATTGCGCACGCGCTTGGGAACATCTGCCGGTTCACGGGCCACCCCCTGGAATTTTATTCCGTGGCTCAACACGCCGTCGCTGTCTCTGAGAACTGCCTCCCCGAGCACGCGCTCTGGGGTCTCCTACATGACGCACACGAGATCTTCATGGGTGACATCGCCTCGCCCCTGAAAGAGACGCTCAAGCAGCTCGGCGCAGGTGACGTGCTCAAGGTCGTCGAGGAACGACTCATGGCTGCCGTCGCGGCTCGCTTCAACCTCGAGCTGCCCGTGCCGGCTGACGTCTGGTACGCCGATCGTGTCCTTCTTGCGACCGAGGCGCGTGACCTCTTCGTCGGTGGATCAATCGAGAACTGGCCGCAGCGCCTCGGTTGCGAGCCGCTGCCGGCGCGTATCATCCCGTTCACCCCGGCAGTCGCTACGCACAGGTTCTTGCGTCGTGCCGCCGAGCTGGGCATCGGGGTCATGTAGATGGAAGCCGTAGCGCATGACTGCAGTGCTTGTCCGCTCGCAGGGAAGCGAGGTCGCGTCTGCGTGGCCGGCTACTTCCCGCAGCAGGCGTGGTCGGGCTTGTGCTTCGTGAGCGAATACCCGTGGAAGGATGAAGCGCGAGCTGGGCAGCCTTTCGTCGGCTCACCCGGTCGCCTCCTCTGGGCCATCTGCAAGACGCTCGGCATCGAGCAGCACTCGACGCTCGTTCTGAACGCCATCTCGTGCTTCGCGGGCGAGTGGCCCGAAGGGGCGACCGCCGAGAAGAAGGCGAAGGCCGCAGCGCGAGCCGCGTGCCGGCCGCGCCTCGTCGCCGCGCTCGAGAGCTGGAAGCCCAAGGTCATCGTCGCCCTAGGTGGCGAGGCCATCCGAAGTCTGCTTGCGGACAACACCGCCACCATCGGCGGCTACCGGGGCACGGTGAACCGCTACGCTGGCGGCATCGGTGAGCCGAATCCTGACGTTCCGGAGTCGATGCCGTG
>JBAZMT010000068.1:0-4804 GCA_041649615.1 Parcubacteria group bacterium | reverse complement strand
GCGTCTGCAAATACCGTTGCCGGTCCTGTCTTCGAGGCGTATGAATACGATCGAAGACGCCTAATGCCTTTCACAATCGCCCGCATCATGTCCACGGCACGCTCGGCTTCTAGGTCGCGCATTACTGCGCCCCCGTCTTCAAGCGCATGTGGATGAGGTACAAATCCACCGCCGCCCTGTGCCCCACGTACTCATACGTCTGCGAGGCGTAGGTACACTCATCATCATCCGTCGGGGCCGTGTTCAACGAAGACTGAGCGAACAACACTTGGATGTCGCTCCGCTCGATGTTCTGGACGTTGGCAACGACGTTCCAGTTGAAGCCGCCGACTAGGGCGTCCGTGATACTCGCCGTCTGCGCCCAACTGAATGTCGCGTCAATCGCATCAGGGTCATAGACCTGCCCCGTCTTCGGCCCCAAGTAGTACACAATCGACGCAGGCGCAAGATCCGAACAGCCAATCCCCTCCGCTGCTTCGCGGAGTTGGGCAAGAACGGCAGGGCCGAGGGAAGAGACTAGAGCGTTCATCAGAGATTCGTGTACTCGTCGCCGCTGTAATCCTCGAAGTCCGCTTCTGTCTTGGCCGTCGTCAGTTCGTGGTCGGTGTAGTCGCGCCCGTACTTGTCGATCTTCAATTGCAACTGCGTCATCTGCATCCCCGCATCGCACCGCGCGATCTCGCGATATGAGGCGGCCAAAGCCCCAAGCGCATTAGACTGGTCAATCGAATTGATCGAGACCTCGCCAAAAAGCCTGACTGAAATCAACTTCTTGAACGAGGCCCGCGCAGACTCTAACAGGATTGCCGCTGCGTCGAACACGTTCTCAGACGCCAGCGTCAAGGCGGCGGCTACCTCATCGTCTTCCCAGACATGCCCGGTATCGGCTGTGTCGGAGACGAGAAGGCGGACCTTTCCAGCGTTCCCAGAGATTTCGTACGTGAACGCCATAGCTACCCGAGAATGACGCTGATCTTGCCGATGTTCGTTGCGTCAATGAAGAGGTTCGTCGAAAACTTCAGCGGTTGCGGGAACTCAAACCTAGTCGTCGCGCCTGCGGTTGCCAACACAGAGTCATACCACTTCTCTGTCCCGCCCGATCCGCCATCTAGGAACGACACCGTCCCCGCGTTCGCCCCATTGCCAACAATCGCGTAGCCCCACAGGCGACATGGACCCGCAGAGGCCGTTCCGTCAGTCGTGGCAACGTAGTAGTTCAGATCGCCTGGAAACATGGTTCTCCCGTTTGCTCAAGTAGAATTGCGTACAGTAGCACTATTCGCTAACTGAGTTGCGTTTGGAATGGGAGGGGCCGTAGCCCCTCCCGTTATAGGTGTCTGAACTAGTCCTCGTAAGTGACCGTCAGCTCGACAGCCCAGATAGGGTTCGCGGTCGAGCCCGTGTCATTCGTGCAGAGGATTCCGATCACATCGCCAGGATCGCAAGCGATTGCCGACGCCAAAGTGAACGTGTCGCAGTATTGAGACGCCGTCCAGGTCTGCGCCGCAGAGAACGTCCCGTCCGTGAAGTTCCCGACGACGAACACAATCGCCTGGTCATGCACCGTCGCGTGCATGTTCGCCACGCGGACCTTCGTCACTTCCAACTTGAACGGTGCCGGTAGCCCATCCGTCGGGAACGGGATGATCGGCTCATCGTGGTTCGTCGTGTCAATCACTGGCGTCTGAGTTAGCTGCGCGTCAGTAATGACACACTGCACCCAGTACGCCTCTTCTCCATCGTAGGTTGCTACAACCCAGTCAGCCGGAGGGACGAACGATACCGCGCCGGGTCGCTGCAATGGCCGCAAGCCATTCTGCGCAGTGGAGTCTGTGCCGTCGTATACGGTCAGATCCGACCAAGTGGCCGGGCCCGTGCTGTACTGCCACTTAGCGCCATTCGCGCCCCATGTCGCATATGCACCGGCATCGGTTGCGAGATCGTTGAACGCGAACTCGCAGAACTTCTCATCGAAGCCGATAGCGAAGGCGTCGCCGGTTGCTTCGGCGTCCGCGTCAGGCAAGAGCTGGTAATTGATCGCCCAGTCAGCCCCAGCCGTCAGCAACGCCGCCGTCTTGAGGTCATCCCAGGTCGTTGTTCCGGCGTCGTAAACCTTGACCAGCACGTCATTCGCGCCCGCTGCTCCGTCGTTGTAGTCGTAAGTCGTGACATCAATCGCGCCGCCGCCGACCAATCCCGCGCCGTTCGTCCCGACCGCGTCCGTGTCCTCGCCAGCCAGCCCACCGTGGAACGGCAGAACCGTCGTAAAGATGTTCGTGACGAGGAAGTCGGCCGTGGCGTCCGTGAAGTCTGGAATGGTGATCGTCGGCAGAGTCGCCGTCTGGTCGTCAGAGTCGATCTTCACATCCTCGCTGCCATCATCAATCGTCAGCGAGTTCGTCTTGGCTGCGCCTTCGAGGATGATGTTGACCTCGGTGATCGTCAGATCATCGGCTGCCGTGTTGTCGATCGTCCCACCGTCAGAGAAGGTGAGAACGTCCGACAGAGTCACCGCGTCTGCCGTAAGCGCGCCGACTAGATCAAACCCTCCAGCCGCCGTCCACGTAACAGCATTGGTTGAGCCAGCGTGCGTGATTGCCACGTTGCCCGTCGTATCGGACACCGCAAACGTCATCGCCGCACCAGCGTCATACCCAACAACGAAGCTCGGCGTGTAGGTCGTGTAGGCTGTCGAGTTCGTGTTGGTCCACGCAGGCACAGTCCAACTCATCGTCGGTCCCGTACCTGTGTGCGTGACTGCCGTTACGCCCGTCGTCGCCGTGGTCGCAAACTGCGTGTAGACCGTAGCGTCAACGCCCAGTCGGTTCGCTGGCGACTCAAGACTCGTGAAGCCCGCGCTTACGCCCCTGACAGAAGTAGACCCGTCAAGAACAGCCGTAGCCCC
Organism: Parcubacteria group bacterium; assembly: GCA_041649615.1. Lineage (GTDB taxonomy): Bacteria > Patescibacteriota > Minisyncoccia > UBA6257 > Colwellbacteraceae > JALOAR01. The sequence goes on along the minus strand of JBAZMT010000068.1, from coordinate 1,899 downwards.
ATCAGACGAGAAGTCACCTGTGAACGCAAGAGATGGAGCCGCCCATGTAACCGCCGCTCCAGAGCCAGTATGAGTTATAGCAGTGGCCCCGGTAGTAGCGGTCACGGCCAATTGCATGTACTCCGTAGCATTCGCACCGAAACGGATCGCCGGACCCTCTGAACTGACAAACCCCGCACTGATGTTTCGGACAGACGTGGAGCCGTCAAGCGCCGCCGTAGTGCCGTCGGAACTGAAGTTGCCAGTGAATGCCAACGAATCAGCAGCCCACGTAACAGCAGGACCAGACCCTGCGTGAGTGATCGCAACAGCGCCAGTCGTATCGGTGACTGCAATCGTCATCGAAGCGCCAGAGTCATACCCAAGCACCCAGCTAGGAGTGTAGACCGTATGAGACGTGGCGTTCGTCATTCCGAACGTCGTCACAGTCCAGTCAACTGCCGTAGCGTTCCCGCCATGAGTGACAGTGACCCCGCCCGTAGTGTCTGCAACAGCAAACTTCAGGTATGATCCGCTATCGTACCCAACGCGGAAATCAGGCGTGTACACGTAGCTCGATGTCGAGTTCGTCCACGTTGCCGCGGGCACGGTCCATCCAAGCGTCGCACCAGATCCAGTATGCGTAACCGCAACAACTCCAGTCGTATCCGCAACCGCAATGTTGAGACGCGACCCAGAGTCGTATCCGAGATAGACAGCAGGCGTGTACACAGAGAACGACGTGGCATTTGTGAACGATGCCGTCGCTCCCGTATGAGCGAACGTTCCGGCGATAGTGAAGTTCCCACTAGAATCGATAATCGTTGTTTCGGAGCCCTGTTGCCCTACTCCGAATGCGCCAGTAAAAGCCAGATCCGTGAAGTGGGTAAATTCCGTTCCGTGGGCCACAATTGGCAGCAGCAACAGCAGCGCCAATAGAATAAGTCGCTTCATTATTCCTCCAAAGCGCAGCTATGCGCTGCGTTGAACTACACGCGATTGCCTGGTGTGAATCTCTGTTCTAATGACAAGCGGAGTGATAGAGAAGAGGGCATCAATCATGTCCTTCTTGCGCGGCAGAGAGATCGAAGCATTGTCGTACAGGGCATGAGCAAGTTGCTGCACTCCCCAGACGCCGCCATACGAGATTCTGAATGCCCGAGCATGCGAGAATCGCAAGACAGATGGGCGCAAGTGCGTATGCGAATCGGCAAAAGCAACGAATCCATTGAGCATTGCTTCGTTGCCGACAAGAGACATCATGTATCCTCGTTGCCCCTTCATCGGCATAATGCAACCGTCTCCGTCGAAGACGCCACGCCAATAGTGTCGCTTCAGATTAGGCGGGATTACTGGACATGGTGATATAGTCAGTGACTTATCGTCGGTAACGCCGAGGGCGGAAAGTGACTCCACAATCCTTGCGGAATGGACTATCGCGCGAGCATGCAGATATCTCCTACCGTTTGCGGTAGACATCCCGAATCGTACTGGAGACGAAGACCCAATAGCCGATAAGAAACTAGCAAGATGGGAAGAATCTGCCCCCTTCAACATAAGGGAGACTCCGCTCTTGCTCACATACCCATCTGCCGACAGGAATCCAAGCCAGTATGCCTTGCTCTCGGTATCTATCGTGTCGAAGAAAGATTCATCCAGACTGTATTTTCGTGTTCGATTCATTGTGCTCCCTGGTAGTGGAGTGGCGGGCCGTTGGCCGCTACCAGATGGCCGTAAAGCCCGGCCTCTGGCCCGCCAAGAGATGCGAGATGGCGCAGAGAGATCCGCGCCGGTTACTTATCAGGTAGAGCCGAGAATCCAAGCACGAGGATCGAGGACAGCGCCACCGAAGATCGTTCGGATCTTCGAGCGCACCTCGTCAAACGCAAACCCGTGGCCCGTGTTTGCGGGCTCATAGAA
>JBAZMT010000067.1:0-4805 GCA_041649615.1 Parcubacteria group bacterium | reverse complement strand
AGGCATGTAGGTGAAATGCTCATTGAACAGGAACCGGCAGGTGATAGGATCATCGCCCGTCATCATCTTGACGCGACTCTCATCCATGCGGCGATTTTCGCCCGTCTCGCTAGCCGTCACGAGCCGCGTACCCACCAGCTTGGCCAGGTCGTTTGACGCCTCGCTGCGCTGGCGATCCTCGAAGGTGGTAAAGGCTGCGTCATCGGCCAGGCTCCCTAGCATATCGCGCAAGGTGTTGAACAACACGCCCTTGCCGTTGGCGCCAGAACCCCAGCACAGGAAAAGCACCTGCTCCCGAACGTCGCCCGTCAAGCTGTAGCCGATGGCCCGCTGCATAAACGAAATGACGTTCTCATTGCCGTTGAAAACCTCACCCATGAACTGTAGGAACCGCGGCGCCTGCGCGTTGGCGTGGTATTCCACCAGCGTCCCTCTGGTTATCATATCCGATGGCTTGCCCGGCCCTAGCGCTCCGGTGCGTAAGTCCAGCGTACCATTGCCACAACTAAGTAGCCATGGATCTTGGTCAAACATCGTGGTAGATACCGACACGGGTGGCATGTTGGACGCGGCCCATAGCATAGCCTCGATTCGGCCCCGCGACTCGCTGGCGTGCGCCCACTTGCACGCGCTCTCGCGGATGCTCTTATCGACTATGGTTTCCGCCGCCGCGGCCCTAGCCCTGGCCATCAGCTTGGCGCTACGATAGACCTCGCCTAGCTCGTCCGGCTCCCATCGTTGACCGCCCCAGCGCATCCACAACCCCTTGTCCTTTTTCCCGCGCATGTGGTCCAAGCGATAGCCGTTTCCAAAGATGCGCACGAATGACTCGCCATTGCCCATGTCGGTGGACTTGTAGCTTGCCAGGTCATTCAAGACGACAGGATCGCCTAGTACCTCACTCAATTCATCATAAACTAGGGGATCGGAGTTCCCCGTTTTACGGGGCGGGAGGGGATCGCCATAACCCTGTTGGCCTAATGTCTTGGCTGCTATGCTATAGTCGCCATTGTGGTTCAGCAAGGCATAGGCGTGGAACTTGGTATAGCCCTGCTCAGGCTCAAAGGGCATCGCGTTGGAGCTGTAGACATACAGGGCATCGAAGCCGGTGCGCGGGCTCTTTCCGCCGGCGATGGCCGAACCCCCGGGCCCATCTTTGCCGGGTCGCTGCCAAATTTCCGCCCCGCCCTGAATGCGCAGCATACGCCAGCCGTGAGGCTCTAAAATGTCGGCCCATGTTGCACGCGTGTTATAATCATCGCCCGGCCTGTTTCCGTTTCCGGTGTCCTGCAATGTCATTGTTGGCTTGCTTGGTTGCACTAGCTCATTGAATGATCGTGCCACGGCTAGCAGCGCATCGCGTTCCTCAGATGTGATAGCGGGGATCAGCAACAGGTCGCCGTGTTCCATGCAATACGGCCTGCCTGTGCTATGATAGCGGCCCGTGGTGGGGGATGTAACGACAAAGCCCCCCTCCCCGCGCGTCTCGATCATGACGCCCTTGTCAGCAGCGCGGGCTAGCTTCTGGTTGCGCTCGATATAGCCAGGGCAACGATAGAACAAATGCAGTCCATCGCGCGGGGTTCTCTCCCTTGGCAATTTCTCAAGGAGCCCAGGGAGTGCTTGCTCGACAGACTCTAGAAATGGCGTTACTAGATCGGCCCTGTCCACGTCGATAATTTCCAGGCCGCCGGACACATCGCCCGTGACAACTCCAAGTCCCTCCTGGCCATTGCCAAACCACTGGGCAATCTCACCCTGGTTTGGTCGCGCCACCTGGTAATCGAGCCAGCGGACGGCGGGCTGCTTGCTGCCATCGTCTTTGATCGGCAAAGGCGCAAGCCCCGCCGCAAGGTACTGCATCGCCGTTTTCAGAATGGACATGATTCTGGTCCTCTATGGTGTGCCGCACACAGCCATTGCCATGTATTGTGCTGGTGCTGCTCTATGAGGAACAGAACAGCGGGGTGATTAGCGGGGATAAAGTCAGCTATAGAGAAGGTGCCCGGCTTGAACTTGTCGTAGTCAAAGCGGGTCTCGATTTCCTTTTCCGAGACGTAAGCCATCGCACCCTCAACGATGTCCTTGAATGTTGGCTCCAAGTGGTGGTATTCCAGCGTGCGCCAGTTGGCGTCACATCCCCAGATCGTGCAATGGTCTCCAGGTCCGGGCTTGGGGAGAATGCCATTCACCTTGTTTCGCAAGGCGGCCACAATATCGCCACGGTGGGAGCCTTGGCGCCACGGGTAAAGAGTCACGTCCAGCCAGCGATTGCATCGAACAAAGTGCGTCATAACCAGGACTCCACCACGGTACTGCATCGCCGTTTGCAGCCGTCGGCGCATCTGCTCCGCATAGGTCAAAACCTCGAACTCGCCAGTTGACCTCTCGCCTACTCGCACAACATCGGGGTGCAGGTTGTTCACCACACCACGAAAAAGCGAGTCCGTGAATACCCTATTTCTAGGCTTGAGCTTGAGCCTACCTTTTACCTCATTCTCAAGTGCGCTCTGGCTAGGAAAATAGATGCCATCGACAGTGTAGGGCTTCGTCGCCATCATGGCCTCCAAAAATAGCGAACCGCCGGTCCTTTGCCATCTCCTGCCAGGGAGAGAGGATGCAACCTCAAAGGCGAAAGTACCAGCGGTTCAGCTAGTAGTATACATGATTGCGTCATTGGTTGCATCTCGCTTCATCTACCCTGGCAGGTATTCTCATTGTATCACCATTGAGTCAAACTGTCAATGGGTAACGTTAAACTCACGTTACGCTCACCCCGCCGTCACTCCGCCACCTGGGCGGACAGGGGCGCGTCGGCGGTCACCCTGGCGCGCTGCATGGCGGAATATCTTGCGCGTTCGTCGCTGCGCCAGGGGTGTTCTTTGCCATTGCGATATACGCCCCGCTTGCCGTCAAAAACTCGGCTGGCGTGTTCTGCGCGTCGCGCTCGCTCTTCTGGCGTGAATATCTGGACACCGCGCCATTCTTCAGGCGTCCATTTCCAGATGGTGTGCAGGCAAAGGCCCAACGTATCGGCCACCTTCGAGAGCGTTAACCCGTCAGCGCGTAGGGACCGGATAGCATCAGGCAAGTCTGCGTATCCGTGCGCTTGGGCTATCACGTCACTGGGCCTGGGCGCTGCTAGTTCGGCATCTCTCATGCGTGCGCCCGTCTCAATGCCCAGTTTGGCGCGCCATCCAATCAGCGTGTGCTCTGTGACATCCAAGGCCCCGGCGATGGTAGACCACAGATACCCGGCGTCTCGCATCCCGCGTATCACGTCGGCCACGGACTCGCCAAACTCTGCCTCGATACGCTGCCAATAATGAGCCGTGGTAATGTGAACGCTCATGCCGCGCCAGTCAACCATCTTGGGGCCTTTGCCGCTCATCTCGCCCTCGCCTTGCTCTGAATGCACGCGTTGGCCCAGCAGGTGGACACCGCCGGCATGGGGTGCGTCCGCTGCCACGCGCTGAAGCCGTTGTTCCAGCATCGCCAGTAGTCCGGCGTCGGTGCACTCGGGTACGGGTTGTCTTGCCAGCCCTTGCCAGCAGCAGCGGCGGCCAGGCCCTCGACATAGGCTTGGCGCTGTGGGGTCTTGGGTGTTGCGTACAGGAGTTCGGTATCATCGTTCATGATTGGCCCTCCGCCAAGGCGATAGCGGCCTCCGCCGCAGCCAACCAGCTTGGCTCCATTGGCGCGCCCGCGTACAGCTCTTGCGTCTGCCGCACCGCTGCCTTGAGCGCGGCCAGCATGTCGGGCGCGGCGAGGATGAGCGCCATGTCATCCTCGCCAATGTCTTCGTTGGCTAGCGTCCCCTGCCATTTGACATACATTATCTCTAGCAGCTTCTTGCCGTCTGCGCCGACGATACGCCAGCCCGTCTCATCCTTCTTTATCCATCGCTCAACTGTCCATGGTCTCGGTGTATGCTTCACATCGCACCGCCCTTGATGCCCATAGCCGCCCAGGCGGTGTTAGTGTCCACCGCGTACTTGGCGTTGGCCTGCTCAAGCGAGACTAGCTCGCCGCCGGGTGTCACGGCTAGGTTATCACGCATGAACCGGAGCGCGCCTTGCCATACCCAGGCGTCCGGCGCATCTTCGGCTTGCGCTATATCTGCCGTCCGCTGAATCCAGTCGTAGGGGTAATGGTATCCAACGCCATTCAGGGTAACGTGAATGTGGTCGCCTTCCATCTGGTACTTTACGCTATCCATCTCACATCCTCCAAGCGAGCTCAAGTGCCCAGGTGAGCACAATCAGAATGAACACCACGATCCCTGCCGGCCCAGTCAAGCAGCCGCCTTCACCTTTGCCGGCCATCTTACCTGTCATCGTCGCTCATCTCCTTGAAAGTGGGCCCCGCCGCGGGCGCGGGGCTTGTAGGATCACCGGAACATCGCATCCCGTCCGTACTTGCGCCGCGGATTCGTTGGCGGCGCATCGTCGCCCACAATCGCGCCCACCTCCAAGGCCACACCGACAATCTCTTGACGCTCTGGGCAAAAGATGGACAGATCGTCGCCTACAAGATCCTCGGTGTCCTTGGCATTCAGCGTCGCCAGGAATGCACGCCCGTGCTTTTCTACGATCATCCTGGCGTACTCGGTGTAGTAGTGGCTCACATCAACAACTCCGTGGGCTCTGGCTCGCGCGGCCTCTCAGCGATGGCCTTGTTGATGGCCTCTACAATGCCCTTCATGGTCACATTCAGCGTTGCGATTTGGTCGGGCGACTTGATTTCTAGCAGGCCGCATACGTCGTTCGCGTCAAGCGTCTGCTTCTCCGCCCATGCCCAAAACT
>JBAZMT010000066.1:0-4824 GCA_041649615.1 Parcubacteria group bacterium | reverse complement strand
ATCCTCGGCAAAGAATGGATTGACGGGAGGAAAACGTGAACCCGAAACTAGCAGTCATGTACCAACGCTCGCAACGTGAACTTTACCAGGAAAACCAGGAGCTGAATGCGCGCATCGGGAAACTGGAAGCGGAGAATGCTGAGCTAACCCGCTGGATCATCGAAGCCGACTCCGCCTATAACCTGGATGGGCATGTCTCAGTCTTCCCGGACGAGTGCCTGGGGCTCGTGCGCATGTGCCACGAGGGGCGCGCGGCCCTGGACGAATTGGCCGCCAAAGGAGGTTGACATGGACGGCATTCGTGTTCTCAGCGACGCGCAAGTCATCTGGTTCGCCATGATCCTGGGCGGCGGGCTGGCCGCAATCATCGCGCTGCTCATCTACGGCATTATGGCGACGTGCGGCAAGGCCGATGACGAGGAAGAGCGGCGCTACGGCAGCAAGGCAAGGAGGAGCTGATGATACTCAAGGTGCTTGACACGGACGGTACACCCTATCATGGCGGCCGTGGCGCATGGTCACTGCCGACGAAAAACGCCGATGGCACATGGACGCCAGGAGACTGGATGCCGGAAATCGCTAATCCGGTGCTATGCGAGTGCGGCTATCACGGCTGCGAAGACGCACAGGTTATCGCGTGGCTCGGGCCGACCCTGTACGAGATGGAGGCACGCGGCACAACCATCCGCGGCGACGACAAGCTGGTCGCCAGCGAAGCGCGGCTGCTGCGCCGCATCGAGACATGGAACGACAGAACGGCGCGCCTGTTCGCCGTGTGGTGCGCGCGACAGGCACTCGCGCTCGTGCCGCATCCCGACCCGCGCAGTATCGCGGCATGTGACGTGGCGGAGAGATTCGCTAATGGACAGGCGACGCGCGAGGAACTGGCCGCCGCCGGGGCCGCCGCCGGGGCCGCCGCCGGGGCCGCCGCCTGGGCCGCCGCCTGGGCCGCCGCCTGGGCCGCCCAGTGGTCGCGCCTGCGCGAGATGCTGGAGTTGACACAATGACCACCTGGCAAGACCTACCCGCCGAACTGAAGTCATCGTCCTGGCTGGCGTTCGAGATCACGGACTCGGAAGAGTTCGTCCGTGCGCACTACCGCACCCGCTACGGCGCGGAACCGCAATACATCGTTACCGGCGTAAGGACGCTGTTCGCCGGTCCGGTGCCGGAGGAGGTCGCCCGTGTTCGCCGCAGTTGAGGCCAGCCGCTGCATCGCCTACGCCCAGCGCCGCCGAACCGCTGCAGATTATGCACTGGTTGCCCTGGCGCCCTACACGCCCGAGCCGCGCGACCAGATGCGCCACCTACCGCATGCGATCGACACGGAGATCGCGGCGGCATCGGCAACCGTGCGCCTGGAAGCGCTGACGCCCGAACGCTGGACGCGCGAGGAGCAGGCACCGCTCCGCTCGCCGCGCTGCCGTGCCCCCGAGCGCAAACTGTCTGCAGACAATCCCGACAGCACGCAGAACGTCGTCCTGCGCTACCTGCACGCGCATCCCGGCGAACAGTGCGCGCGGGAGATCGCTGAGGAGCTGCACGGCGACACGCAGGCCATGTCGAGCGGGCTGCGCTGGCTGGCAAAGCGCGGGCTGGCAGTCATCACGCGGCGCGAGGACGCCACGCGCAACCGGCCGCAGTCAACCTACTTCGCGCTGAAAGAGGCACAGACATGAAGCTGAACTCGTATATCAGAACCGCGGTGTTCATGGACCTGTCTATTGTTGGCGGATTCCTGATTGCGACGCCGATGTGGCCCTATGGACTGGCGGTGATAGCTCTCGCGGTTGCGGTTGTCATACTCACGGAGCCGCGGCTATGAACCGCAACCCTAGCAGCATCCCGGCCGTGCCCGATGCGCCCGGCGTGACGACCGTGCAGGACAACGCCTGGAGCGTGTTCACAGTCGTGGTTTCCACCGCCGCATTTGGCGCGGTCGTGGGCCTCGTGTCCGGTGTGCTGGCGGAGCTGGACTTGCGCGGCATCCTGAGCCGGGCCGTGATCGGCATCGTCATCCCGTTCGCCCTGGGCATGGCGGGCGGGCTGGCGATTCTCGCGATCGTGTTCTGGCAGCGCATTGTGGCGGCGCTGGCGGACCGCGCCACGCCGCCCGCCATCGCCATGCAGGCCATCCAGCAAGAGCGCATCCGCCTGCTCCCGGTGCGCGGCGGGGCGCGCGATCCGCAGATGGTGCTCAGCGGATCGGATGCAGCGGGCTACACGCCGGACGATCTGCGCGCCCTGGTACATCAGGCGTACACCGTCGGGCATTCCGTGCGCAAACTGCTCGGCACGCAGTTGCCGTCCGGGCGGCGCATCGAATCGCCGGAAGACCTGACGGCATTCTATGAACTGCTGACTGCCGCCGGTTTCATCATCGGCCGCAGCGCCCGCAGCGCGGGGCAGCTTGTCGGCACGGAGGACGAATGCGCCGCCGCGCTGCTGAATGCGCCTGTCTGATGTGTTCTGACTAATCTGTGCACCACCGTTTCACAGCCCCGCACACACGGGGCAGGGGAGGGGAGACCATGAACGAACAACCGCTGGGTGAGCGATCGTCCGAAGACATGTTCAGTGCGCTATGCAAGGTCTTCTGCCGCGCTCGGACGTGCAAGTTCAACCTGGGGCTTCGGTGCGACCTCAAACACATCGGCCTTGATCCCGACGCCAAGTGCATATGCTATGAGCGCAAGACGTATGTGCCCGCGACGGCTGAACCGCTGAAGGAGACGACATGACGCTGCTCCAGTACCTGCGCCATCTTTGGAGTTGGCTGTACGTGTTCCCGCGCTGGTCCAAGCGTGAGCACTTCACCGCAGGCCCCGCCGGAGGCGGCACTTACCAGTGCATCATCTGCGGCTACATCGAACACGAAGACGAGGACGAGGACGAAGACGAGGACGAGGACGAAGAGGAGACGACATGAAACACGACGAACTTCTAGCCATCGGCGTACACCACCTGACGCGCGCCGCCCGCGCCAACGACCGCTATGCGCTGGCCGTGTGCCTGGAGCTGGTGCGGCTGTACCAGGCATCCGGCGAACCCGTGCCGGACAGCCTGCGCGAGTTCCTGAGCGATGACGGCAATAGCTGCGTGACGATGACGCAGCGCGGCGGGTGGATCTTCGTGGAGTCGCAGATATGAGCGAAGAAACGCTGAAGCCGTGCCCGTTCTGCGGATCGACTGCCATCCGGTTGACCCGGTCCGGCTGGCTGGATGCCTATTATGTGGTGTGCGAGAAGTGCCGCGCCCGGGGCGGCTACTCGCAAGATGAGAACTGCGCTGTTGAAGGTTGGAACCGGCGCGGACAGCAAGCCGACAGCTTTGCTTCATGGATCGCATCCCACCCGGAGGACCGTGAATTCCTCCGCGCCGAGATCGCCCTCGGCATTGACAAGGCCCTGAAGGAGCGGCGACCATGAACTATACAGAGATGGTCCTGGCTCTCGGAGACATCCTGATTGGCGCCATAGACAGGTTCGGCGCAGAACATGACGGCCTCACGACATCAGTTGTCGTAGCAGCATTATTGACCGTGGCGTACTCAACAGCCATCTCGACGGTCAGGGCACAAGATGGAATGGCGGCAAAGGAAGAGAAGGGAGAGGCGCAGCCATGACGCACAATCGCGACCTGGAGCGCATCAACAGCGAGATCAACGCCGAGCTGCACGCCGCCCGGCAGGAGATCGCCCGCCTGCAAGCGGAACTCGCCTACCTGCGCGGGAAGGTGGACGTCTATGAGCACAATCTCAACCGCAGTGAGTATCCCATCGCTGACGAGCGTCTGCTCACCGCCGATCAGTTGCCACGGCGGACCATTGCCAGCTGAGCCGGACGGCCTCACGCCGGCCCAGCACGCCGGGCTGGCCGCATGGTGGACGGCACACGGCGAGCGCATGGAGTACGCACAGTTGCGCTGGCTGGTGGACATGGAGCCGGCCAGCGCCCGCGCCGCTGTGATCGCGGCCCGGTTTGCCGCCGGCGAATGGCTCTCCAGCGCCGATGTGGGCAGCCTGACCGGCCTGTCAATCGCACGATCGCACGCACTATTGGGCGCACTGGCGGCAGTGCTGCCGATCTACTATGACGGCCGCGCCCGTTGCTGGCGCGTGCTAGCAGAACGCGAAGCGGACGTCTGAGACGTCCGAGGAGGCACCCGTGGCAGTCGCAATCGTCGCCGTCGCTGCACTGTGGGTTTACCTGCGTTTCGGCGTCGGCCCGAATGTCGAGAGCAAAGACGACGCCGCTTACACCGCACGCACCGGCAAGGAACCGCCACCGCATCAGAGCAACCTTGTCACTACCCTAACCATGCTCACGCTGATCGGCGGCGCGTTCGCCCTGTGCTCGCTGGCCGGCCTGGGCGGCGAACTCATGCAGGCCGTGAAAGGCCCCTGACCGTCACACAAGGAGAGACCCGTGTTACACCGTCTATGCCTGGTCCTGTTCATCGTCCTGTCCATGTTGGCCGTCCCGGCCCCCGCCCAGGCCGCTACCCGCTGCCTGGCCCTGCCCGGCGACGTGCGGTATGTCGCTGGAACCGGGTACACCCAGGGCGACAGCGAGCAGGTGTACGTCATGCTGCACGGCGGTGGTCACGAGCTCGAATGGACCGTCGGCCCCGACCTAGCCGCCGACCCCTGGACCCCCGACCGCCTCTGCTTCGAGACCGCCGGCCAGGCCGTCTACGTCCGCAACATCCGCCGCTCCGGCGCCATCGTGGCGCCGCACCCCATCACCGCCGTCGTCATCCGCGCCGCCAGCGTCCGCGACCCGGCGCGCGGCTGATGGTAGGTCTGCGCGAAGCGGAAAGCGG
>JBAZMT010000065.1:0-4860 GCA_041649615.1 Parcubacteria group bacterium | reverse complement strand
TTCGGCAACAGCGCGGGCCTCATCTGCCACGCCATGGACAGGGCGGAGCTTATCACGCTGAATCCGGCGACACACGAAGCCGAGCAAGCGGCGCTGAATCTGGCGATGTACCATCAAATCACGGTCAAGCCCGTCAAGAGCTGGGACTACTGGAACGAGGATGCCACGACCTGGGACTTTATCTTCGTGGACGGCGACCACAACGCCATAGCCCGCGACCTGCCGTGGTTCTCGCGGCTCAACGTCGGCGGCCTGATTCTGTTCCACGACTACAGCCCGCGCGACGCGACCATACCGTGTTACCCGGTGTACGACGCGCTCAATGCCATGGCCGCTGCGCTGGGGAGGCCGCTGGACGTGGTAGCCGCCGACACAGACAAGGTGGGCATGGCCGGACTGATTAGAAACGAGGGCGAAACATGGCCTATGCAACGATAGCCGTTCTCAAGGCACTGATGGAAAAGACCGATAGCGCCGACGACGCGGCGCTGCAGCTCATGCTCGACGCGGCCACGACGGCCATCGACCGCTACTGCAAAAGGCCGGACGGCTTCAGGGCCATTGCCACAGCCAGCGCGCGGTACTACGTGGGTAGTGGCAAGGCGTACCAGATGATCGACGAATGTACCTCCATTACGACGGTGGCCGTGAAGGACAGCATAGACGACACGACCTACACCGCATGGCTAACGACCGACTATGACAAAGCGGCGGGGTCCGTGGATTCACCCGACTTTAACCGCACGCCGTACACGGTCCTATTCTGCAAGCCGGACGGCGATTACAGCACGTTCACCAGTGGCAAGATGGGCCGCATGAGGACGCCGACGGTCTCCGTAACCGCCAAGTGGGGCTATGCCACGACGGCGCCGGATGAGATTGAGACGGCCTGCGCCATGCAGGCGGCGCGGTGGTGGAAGCGGTTGCAAGGCGCCATGGCCGACTCGCTAGCATCGCCGGACATGGGCACGCTGATGTACCTCAAGCAGTTGGACCCGGACGTGCAACAGATATTGATAGGCGGCGGCTATGTGGCCGTGTCAAGGACATTCGCCTAATGCCAGACACCGGGGATATAGGCGTCAAGGTCACGGGCATGAAAGAGCTACAGGCCAAGCAGGAGCAGATGGTGCGCGACCTGGGCGGTACGCCGATGTTGCAGGCCATGAAAAAGGCAACGCTGCTTGTTGAGGCTGCATGGAAGCGCAGCCTGGGCGCCTACACGGGAGACGAGTTTTCGGGTGGTGTGGACACCGGGCAATACCGCGCCTCCATTGTGCCCGACATCGCCGACCGTGACGGCCAGATCGTGGGCATCGTGGGCACGAACTTAGCTCATGCGCCCTACGTGGAATACGGAACCAAGCCGCACTGGCCGCCGCCTGGGGCACTAGAGGTGTGGGCTAGGCGCCATGGCATGGATGAGTATATCGTCCGCAAGGCCATCAGCGTCAAGGGCACGCGGGCGCACAAGAACGCCGAGCGCGCCTTCAACGACAACCTAGACAAGATCAAGCAGTACATCGGCGACGCCACGGGCGAGATTGTGAAGAAGTGATGGTCATCCTGGGGATACAAACGCTAATCGCAATCTGCGACGCGGTAGAGAGTCACCTTGGCGACGCCACGGGCATAGCGCGCTCGCAGAGCTATGACGAGCTGACCGAGGGCATGAACACCACGCCCACGCTGGCCGTGTACCCGCAATCGGGCGCTACCGTCTATCAGCACACCTTCCGGCAGGGCGTGCGCATCACTCACGCCACGATCCACATAGACATCATCGCCAAGCAGCGCGCCGACCTCAAGGGCGACATGGCCGTACTCGTGCCGCTGATAGACGCCGTACAGACGGAGATTGAAAAAGAGCGCGAGGGCTACCTGTTCGGCCTGGACGGTGTGCAATGGGGCGACTGGCGATGGGAGCGCGTGGTGTTCGTCATGGCGGGCATAGAGTACATCGGCGCGCGCTTTTTCATGGACCTGACGGTTTACTAGGAGGGGGCGATGCTATATCGGCTGCTGGACAATCTGAGCTACAAAGACGGGCGATTTCTCGCGGCGGGGACGTTGCAACGACTGGACGACATCTCGGACCGCGTAATCGGCATCCTTCTGGAGAACGGCGCTATCGCAATCCCGGCGACGCCGCCACTAGCGACCTTGCCGGGATGGGAGACGCGAGCGCGACGGCTCGAAAGGAGTTGCGAGATTGTAACCATCATGGAACTGTTGGACGCCGACCCGGCGCGCATAGCTGCCACGCTGCGCACCAGGACGGATACGGTCAAGGCGTGGCAAGTGGAAGCGCAACAATTCATCAAGTAGGAGCTAGCAATGGCACAAGTAACGACGTATCTGCACAGTGCGAAGGACGGCTTTCTGGAGTACAGCCTCAATGGCACGGCCTGGACGGACATCAGCGGCATCGCCAACAGCATCTCATTTAGCGGCGGGGATCGCGCATCGGGCGAAGTTTATACCATAAACGGAACCTACGCCATAGTCGGTGCGGGCAAGATCGGCCCCACCGAGGCAACGCTGAGCATCGTCTATGACGACTCGGGCGCCGTCTACACCACGCTCCGCGGCTATTTTGTGGCCCAGACGTGGATCTACCTGCGATGGACGCCAAAGGGTGACAACCCCGGCAACGTGACCTTCACCAGCGCGCTAGGGCCGATTCTGAGCTGCCCGCCTCCGGGCGGCGATGCGAGCGCAGGCGACCCGCTGACGGTCGAGATCACGCACAAGTCCGCGTCTTGGGTCAACAGCACGCTGACCACGTAATCAGCGGCTAGGAATTGAGGAGGGAGAGAACATGCAGCAGATCAATGTGAGGGTCGATTCGTCCGAAGTTCAGGGCAAGGGCTCCTATGTCATCATGCAACGGCTGACCGTTCATGAGACCAAAGAGCTAATGAAGACCGCCGCCGCCCAGGGCGATGCGACCATCGACAAGTATGCCGCGAATGCCGAATGGGTAGGGACGCGCGTTGTGGAGTGGAACTGGACCGACGCGGAAGGCAACGCGCTGCCCTACCCCAAAAATGACCCTAGCGTGATGGATCGCCTGACCAACGACGAACTGGCGTTTCTGGGTCAGGCGGTCGTGGGCCGCTCCGAGGCCGACCGAAAAAACTGAGGAGGCAGCTCACTATCTGGCGCTGGACGGGCGTGGGGGAACCGCCGTGGGACTACGTAGAGCTAGAGTTGTGCCGCGACGTGTACCACTGCCTGCCCAGCCAGCTAGATGGTGAGGAGTGGGATCGCATATCCCGCCACCTGGACATGATGGACGTGGAAGCCAAGACCGTGAAACCGGGAAAACATGGCCGATAAGAACTACCAGCTACAAATCGAAGTTCTAGCCAAGGACATGGCAAGCAAGGCGCTTGGCGGTATTGGCAAGGCTATTGCTGGCGTGGCCGTGGCCGCCGGGGGCATCGCGGCTATCATCGGCGCTGGCAAGATGCTCAAAGACTTTGGCGAGATGGCCGCTGAAGAGGCCGTAGGCATCCAGAAGCTACAGAAGTCCGTGGAGAACACGGGCGCCAACTGGGAAGAGGCTGCCGAGGGCATCGAGACCTACTTGGCCGCGCAGACCAAGCGCATTGCGCTAGATGACGGCGAGGGCCGCGCCGTGCTCCAGTCGCTCACGGAAATCACAGGCGACTACAAAAAGAGCATGGACCTTCTGCCCCTCGCGGCGGATTTGGCAGCCGCCAAGGGCATGGACTTGGCTAGCGCGTCGCAACTGGTTGGGCGTGTAGCCGCTGGCAACACGGGCATTCTGGCGCGCTATGGCATCGTTCTCAAAAAAGGGGCATCGGCAACCGAAGCGCTGGGTGCCATGACCGAGAAGTTTGGCGGCCAAGCCGAGGCATTCGCCAAGTCATACCAAGGGCAACTCAAGATATTCGATATCCAGTTCAATAACCTAAAGGAGACCATCGGCGGGGCGATTCTGCCCATCATGACCAAAGTAGCGACGGCCCTGGCCGATCTTGCGACCAAGGCTATCCCTGTCGTGGAGCGGGCCATAGCCAAGCTTATGCCCGTGTTTAACGCCGTTGGCGTCGCGGGGCAAGCGATTATCGACGTGTTGCGCGGCACGGGCGGCGATATACCGTGGGAGGACATGCTGCCACCGTGGCTGGCCCCTATCGCCTATGCCATATCCGACGCTTTTAGCGTTATAGGCACGACGCTAGGTTATCTGTTTTCTGAGTTCCAAAAAGGCAGCGGTATCATCGAGGGCATCGGCAACGCCTTCGAGACAGTCTATGGTGAGTCGGCTCTTCTGGACGGGTTCATCGACATTTGGTTTGACAGCGTTCTCCCTATGTTCGCCGGGCTAAAGGCGGGTATCGACTCATTCAAGCTCACGCTCCAGATGGGCGGCGGCGTTTGGGATGCGCTGAATAACGGCATCTCGACATTTCTAGAGAACATAGGCGCCAGCGAGGGCGTGCTTACCTTCGTGCGCGACGCCTTTTATGAGGTGGGCGAGATCGTTACAAAACTTGGCGCGGGGTTCTCGGAAGCCGCCAAGCTGCTTGGCAAGGGTGACTTCGTTGGCGCGTTCAAGAAGGTCTCCGAAACGCTCAAGGGCTTTGGTAAGGACGTGTTGGGCGCTCTCGGCACCATCGACTGGAAGGGCATCTGGGAGACCGTCAAGAGCGCCGCCGCCGATGCTATTGGCAAGGCGGGCGACTTCGTCGCTAAGGCGTGGCCCAAGGTCAAGGCATGGTTCGAGGAAACGGCCACCAGCGTCAAAGACAAAGTAGGGGAGATCGACTGGAAGGCCGTCTGGGACAGAGTGCGGACGGCGCTTATCGACGTGGCCGGGACCGTGGG
>JBAZMT010000064.1:0-4975 GCA_041649615.1 Parcubacteria group bacterium | reverse complement strand
GGTTCCCGCTTGTGCTCCACCACTCATACAGCCGCTCGACGCCGAGGCCGATGAGCGGCAGCACGACAGTCCAGAACGCACGGATGAGCGAAGCCTGAAGCTTCTCAACGTTCATGTCAGTTCACCCCCCTCCGGCATTCGTTCCCACATTTCAGACTGCCCGCCGAACTCGTCGGCACCGGTCACGATCGCCTGTGTGCCGCACTGATTGCACGTGCCCGGCCCCCACGACGGCTCGTGGTCGCGCGGCCAATGTGCATCCTCGTGAGCCCACGTGCGCACGAAGTCCTCTGCACACCGGACGCAGACGAGGCGTGGGGAATCAGTCATCGTTGCCGTCCCGCCACTTCTCCACGAAGTTGTTCACGCAGCCGCCGTGCTTGCGCAGCGTCCTGCCGCCGGGAAGGTCCGAGTGGCAGTGGCCCCACTCGGAGCCGTAGTAGTCCTCCTGCCATTGCGCGCACTCGCAGCAGTCATGGACTCGCGGGTTGTGCCCGCGCGGTGGCCTGCCGGTGAGGGGCGTCGTCGGCTGGTAGCCACTCAGGCGCAATGACATCGCCCTATCACGAGCGACCATCTCGGCGACGGACTCATGACGCCTCTTCTCTCCCACCGCATCGACCGCTGCCCTGAGCTCGCGCCACGCCTTGCGTCGACCGAACACGCGCCCGCCGTGGATCACGTCTTCGGCGGCGCGATACAGCCGCTCCTCTGGTGACATCTGCTTGCGCGCCCACGTCTCGTCGGGCGAGAGCATCGGATCAGGTGGGGGCATGGTCAACGCTTCGCCGTCCCCAAGTAGCTGAGCAGCGTAGTCGAGCGCGCACCGTCCTCGAACTCGACGACGCAACTGCCCTTGACGCCGCGGCTGACAATACGGCACGGCTTGTTGCGGCGGGCGCGCAAGTAGCGGCGATCGCGCCAGGTGAAGGGATAGGTGTGCTCGCCGCTCATGACCCGTACCTGTCAGTGAGGTACCAAAGCACGCGCCGGCAGGCCTTCTCGTCAATGGCCGCGAGCTGCTCGGAGCAAAGCGCGATCGCGTCAACCTCGGGGTCCCCGGAGGTCTGGACATCGAGGGAGGCTGTGATGCCGGCGAAGGGGGGCAGCGGCCGCGCGTCCACTACGAATGACGCGTAGTCGGCAGCATCGTTGACCGCCTCTTTGTCACACTTGTCCGCCACCTGAGACGAGGCATGCAGATCGCCAATAGCATCGCTTCCAGCCTCAGAATCCAACTTATCTGGCGGCTCCGGTGTGACTTCTCCAGCAATATTACTGTCAGCTTTGTCACACTCTTTGACCGCGTCTGTGTCACCGACCGCACGGAAGCCACCGCCTGGTCCCGCGAGCTTCTCCACGCGACCATCCTTCACGAGACGCGCGAGTGAGTTGTAGGCGTCGGTCTTCTTGAAGGCGAGCGCCTCACATATCTCGCTAACCGTCACCCGCCCCCCGCCGCGCGCCTCGAGGTAGGCGCAGGTATCGCCCTCGGCGCCGTAGAGCTTCACTTCGTCGCTCAACGCATCTCCCTCTCGATTGTGAACGTCACGTCAACGGACTCCGGCGGCAGAGCCAGCAGAAGCCCGAGCAGCACCACGATGGCGGTGAGGATCACGAGTTGAACGATGACCACGACGCGCGACGGACGAGGGGCGGTAGGGGTCGCCGTCTCGTCCGTCGCCGTCGTGGCTCCCCGGCGCGGCGGGTGGGTTAGTCCCTGCGTCCGGGGAAGTGCCGGTATGCGGTCCGGCAGTTCGGGGGTCATCGGTCGAGCTCCCTGAGGATGCGGCGGAGCTCGCGAGCGGGGATCCGGTAGCGCGGCCGCTTGCCGGTCTCCTCGTTCAGGTCGATGGCGAGGAGCGAGCCGTGGCGGATCCAGGCCCGCACTGTGTTGGCTTTGAGGCCGGTTGCCTGGCTGAACTCCGCAACCGTGTAGCGCCGCTTCACGAGTCCACCTCGAGAAGGCAGGCCGCGGGCCGCGCACGCTCAGTGCGAATGAGTGACGTGAGAGGCCCCCGGGAGGAGGTCGCCCGGAGAGGAGCTACGTCGGTGTGCGGCCCGCGGTCCATGACCGCGAGGCTACAAAGTGATGCGGGGAGGGTCTAAGCCGCCGCGAAGGGCGGGGGCCATCGAGGTAGAGAGCCCGAGGAGACTGCTTGAGGTAGATCAGGAGATGGCCGGCAAGGCCAGAGGCGATATGGGCCCGCTGGCTTCTAGGGGGCTTCGGGCCGGTTCGGCCGCTTCACTCCAATGTGGGTCCTACCGAGCCCGATAGGCTCATGTGGCTTCGGCTTCCCGCGAGAAGACCAAGCTTTTGCCGGCCGCGGTTGGCATCAAGTGTGTTTCCGCTTCACGCCAGTACGACTCTACGATCTCGTAGCCGATACTGCTGCGGTTGAGCTGAGCAGCGGCCTCGATGGTCGAACCGGTCCCGACGAACGGGTCGAGAACGGTGTCACCAACGTAGCTCGACATGCGAATGAGACGTGACGCCAATGCCGGCGGGAAGGGCGCGGGGTGCCCTCGTAGACGGCTAGCACCCGAGATGTCGGACCACACCTGCCGCATGGCTGCATCGTATTCGGATGGAGGCAGCATGCTGGCGGCACGCTGCAACGGAGTCGGCTTGCGGTATGGCCCCGGCTTCTTCAGCCGCAGGATGTACTCAACATCATTCTTGACCACGCCATTGGGCTCGTAGGGTTTCCCGAGCATTGCTCCGGGACCTCCAACCTCAGTCGCCGCGTTCGCGATCTTGTGCCAGAAGATCGTCGCAAGCCCCTCAAAGCCGATCCGCCTGCAACGCACGAGGATGTCTGCATGCAAAGGGATGATCTCGTGCTTGCCGAATCGGCGTCTCGATCGACATACGTCGCCCACGACGATGCAGAGTCGGCCACCGGGGATCAGAGTCCGCAGGCATTCTGCCCACACTGCGTCCAGTTGGCCGAGGAACTCGTCGTAGTCGTGAACGTGCCCCAACTGGGCCTCGCTCTCCTCGTAGGCGACGAGGTCGAAGTAGGGGGGTGAAGTCACAACGAGATGTACGGATTCGTCCGGAACGCTGGCCATGGATCGCGCGTCGCCCAGAACAACGCGATGAACAGAATCAAAGGTATGGTGGGCCATTACCGCGTGGTGCATCTCGAGTTTGGCGGCGACGGACGGCTCACGCCCGTTCAGATTGACGATGCCAACTTCAGGATCGATGCCGCACGAGTTCGTATGCATGCGTGGAAGGCTATCATGCCTGCCGGACGCGTTGAAACGAACGCCGCAGGCACGTCGAGCGCCGTCTCTACCAGGCTTCCGGCTTCTCGATTTGAGTACCTCGCGCCGTCTCGACAACGCGTGGGAACTGGTGCTTCGCGTACTGGTCTGGTCTTACGGTAATGACTCGGTCAGCGGCCTTCCTCAATTGATTGCTATGCCGCTTGTACGGGAAGGCGACGACGACCTGCATTCCCGGTCGTAGCCGCCTTGCGGTTTCGATCGCGGGAACTAGGTCCGTGTCTCCTCCAACTATGACTGCCGTGCTGCACTCACTCTCTGTCGTCGCGAGTTCGACAAGCTTGCAGGCAAGCGCGACGTCCGTCTGCTTCTCCTCGTGCCGCTTGAAGGTGCCATCGCAGTCCTCATCCGAAAACGCGCAGTGAGCAATGCCATGGGCGAATCGTGAACAATGTATGTCCTTCTCCTTGAAGCTGCCAAGTATGGGAACAACGCCCGTCGTCTGGAGCGCCGTGATGAAGCGCTCATGCCGGGCGACTACTCCGGGCGACCTCTTCTCACAATGATGCGCGAGCGCAGAGAAATAGAAAACGGTTCGGCCTCGTACAGCTGGATCAATTGCTCCCATGTACGAGGCGCATAAGCTGTCGATGTTCAGCCACTTCAGGGAGCCTTCCGGCGCTTGGATCTGTCCATTCCCGATGTCACGCTCCAGGTCACACAGCGAGTGGTACAGATTGAAGCCATCCACCAGGAAGCAGACACGCAGCAAGCGGGACCCCCAGAAAAAGAAACTCCGGGGCCGTAGCCCCGGAGGGTCCAAGGAGCCGGAACCCCTTGGGGATGATGCGCAACTATATCGTCAACAATAGGTGCTGGCGCAAGCGTTTGCCTCCCGCGCACCGTTCAGTCCCGGTACTTCTTCATCCCGAGCAGCGCCGCGATCTCGGGCGTCGGGTCGTTCTCCGGCTCCTTGAGCAGCCCGAGCTGCACCATGCGCCCGGTGATGCGCCACAGCAGGGTCTGCGCCGGGTTGCCGAAGTTCGGCAGCCGCCAGCCGAAGCCGCGCGGCCTGTCGATCTGGTCCTTCGGGTGCGCCTCGTTCCAGGCTCGCATCCAGTCCCGCATGAGTACCTTGAGCCGCGGGTAGTCGCGACGGGCGACCTTCGCCGGCCTGCCGAGTTCGCGCCTCACCCTAGCCAGCGGGTAGTGGTGGCCCGGGCAGGCCGTGATGTTGTAGCTGAACTCCCGGTGTCCCTTGACGCCGATCTTCGGCCAACGCTTCTTGGCGGCGCGCAGGCGGCTCATGAGCGCGGCGTACTGTGCGGGCGGCATGTCCTTGATCTTGTCGTAGTTGCCGTTCACCACGATGCCGTAGCACTCGTTGTGCATGTGCGTGTGGCCGCCCATGGCCCACTCCGGCCGGCAGATCGTGACCACGACGTTGCCGTGCTTGTCCGGCAGGTCGATGTGCTCGTGGTAGGCGATGCCCAGGTATCCCAGCCGGTCTCGGTGGTAGAGGTGGATGGCCTCTGGGCTCATGATGCCTGCGACGTTGTGCAGAGCCACATCCGGCGGGTCACCGATGCGCTTGCCGAGCGGCCCGCTCCACTTGAACTTCGGCTTTCTGATCTTCACAGAGACCTCCTATCGGATGAAGCTCATGAGAAGGGCGACCCACGAGCTGACCACAGCGGCTACGAGAACGCGGTACCACCACACGAGGCTGGCAACGTCCTTC
>JBAZMT010000063.1:0-4977 GCA_041649615.1 Parcubacteria group bacterium | reverse complement strand
ATGCCCATCGCTATCGCTCCCTTGGTCGGCCCATGCAGGCAGCAATGTTGTCTATCTGCTCAGTGATGCGCACGGCATTCATGCCCCCTTGGTCGTGCACCAAGTTGACGATTGCTCGGGCCAGCTGGTGCGCAGCCAGCCCGGGGGGACAATCCGAGTCGATGAGGACCTCGAGGACCTCAAGCGCTTGGGCTTCATAGACAGTTGGCTCGCTCTCGCTCATGGACTGAGTCCTTTCGAGTTGCAGGCCGCGCACACGAACGAGATCATCTGATGGCCGTCGACATCGGTCGCTTTGGCGAGCCAGCCTTTCGGCAAACCGATTCGGTACAGGTAATGCGAGTTGAGCGTGATGGTGCCCTGGTACTGATCTCGTTCGCGACAGCAGGCGCATTGGGTTGGGGTTGGCACAATCATCTTGCTCATTGCCTGCCACCCATCCCGGGCAGGTGGACCCCTGCCCTCTGCAGCTCGCCCATTGCCGCCCTGGTCATCGTCATGGCGGCATTCTTCGGGTCGCCTGCATAGACGGTGCAATAAGCCGGCTGCGCGTTGGGTTTCGTCGCGCGGGCTTGCACAATTAGGATCCCCTCCGTCTCGAACTCGATACCGTGCTTGCGGACGTATTCGAGGAACAGGGCCCAGAGCGCTTCGGTGTGTCGGGCGAGTTCTTCGTTCGTCATAGGCGGGACACCTTCACTTTGATGACCTGGCCCGCCACCACTTCGACGCTCGCACGAATGAAGCTGCCCTTACTGAACACGAGACCCAGGGAGATTGCTTCGGTCATAAAGCACAAGTTCCGCCCGAGGTTCTGCAGCTGGATATCGGCTAAGCCGCCGCGCTCGGCAAACAAGTCAATATCGCGAGTCTCTCCGGGTTCGAGCTCGATTCGTTGGCTCCGCTCGATGCCATCGATCGACACGGACAGCAGAGCCAGACACCGCGCTTTTGCCGCCTCGACGTGCGAAATCGCCGAAGTGCAGGCATGGGCCGCAGCCCAAACCGCGTGCATTCCGGCAAGCAGCCGCTCCCGATAGGTCTCGACATCTTCGAGCGCCCACTTCAAGTGAGCCGCTCGTTTTCTCAGAGTCTCAACGTCCAGCGCTACCGGACGAGGAGCAGTCTTCTTGACTGCTTTGGTTGCAGTCTTCTTGGTCTTCTTGGTCTTCGTCATGGCACCTCTATTCGTCCCTCGCGCAGCGCGAGCAAAGCGTTGCGTCACTGTTCGCCCAGATGCAGCCGTCCGGACAGGGGTCGAGCTCTGTGCAACCACAGATCCGACACTGTCCATCGACAGCAAAGTCGGCCGCGTCCGCAAAGAACGGAGAGCCGAAAAAGTTGGGGTCCGATTCGAGATCGCCCTCGAAGTGTTCGTTATCGGGCATCGGTCGCACCTCCAATGTTGCTAGGCAGCCTCCGGCACGAATTCATCCGCGAAGAGCACGGCCCAAGTCTTCGGGCCGCAGACGCCATCTGGAATCAGCCAGTGGTCAGCCTGGTAGTCGCGCAATGCCGCCTCGGTGATAGCCCCGAAGAGGCCATCGGCCGCAAGCTGCAGCTCGCGTTGTAGGAGCTTCACGGCTTCGCCTCTCGAGCCGCGACGGACAGTGTACGGCAAAGTCGCCATGGGTATAGCTGGAGCGACTGCGTTGTCGGCGCCTGCTATCGCCTTGGTCAAGGCCCGCAAGTGGTTGCCAACTCGCTCGGCGGGCGTCTTGCCAAAGCCCTCGTAGTAGCCGGTCGAATAGAGGCCTTGGGAAACGCCTTTCCAGTCATCGACTCGCGCAGCTTGCCGAACACGGTCGCGCTTGCGGTTCACATACACGATATCGACCAAAGCGAACCAACCCGCCTCGGGGTTCGCATACTTGCGGAAGCAAGCGCGGTACGGCTTCGACGTTCCGTCCGCATTGGGGTGGGTGTCCACGTAGACGAACCGATCCCCCTTCCAAGTGTTGCCGCACTGCTCGGCACCCATGTTGTTCGACCCGGCGCCGGCACCTTTCCAGCCGTCGCCGTACCTCGTTTCGAGGCAGGCGATTCCCGCCAGGGCTTTGACTTCGCCCGCCTTCGGGCTCTCTTCGAACCGTTTCAGCAAGGCTTGTATTGCGTAGCTTCGTGCGTCCGAATGAGGGGTCATGGCCAACCAGTCACTTTCTCTGGGCTCTCGGTCGTTGCAGCCGTCACCAGTAGTTTGCGGTTCGCCCAGTTGCGCGGCTTGCGCTCGGGGGCGAGTGTCTCGCTCAAGAAGCACTCCTCGGCTGCAACCGTCCAGGCCTCTTCGATGATGGCTTTCGAGAAGGCTAGCTTGAGCTGCTCAGGTCCCCCGAGTGCCCACACCGCTGAAAGAATCGCAAGCTGAGCGTCCGCCGGATAGCCTTCGAACGCTGGGAAGACGTGCGCAAGCAGGTGGGCCTCGAGCGCCTCGAGGCGCCCGAATGCCAGCTTGTCAACCCCTTCCTTGGTCAGCTCTAGGCTCGTGTAGAAGCGCGCTCGTGCGGGCCCAGTGTGGGCCAGGAGGCGGTTCTTTTTGACTCGCACCCAATCGCTCGAGATCTCGTTTATCTCTGCCTTGTGGGCGTCATCCTTGTGCACCCACGGAACAGCAAAGGCATGGTCGATTGGATCGACTAGACAGCCGATGCCAGCTCGGACCATGCCCTCGCGATCGAGGTGCATCCAGGGGACGCACGAATCAAACTTGGTCGAGAACTCGACGAACACTGCGCGCACCGATGGTCTCATGTCACTTCTCGCTACAGGGGCTTGGTAGGGGTTGGGTAGATTGCCGCGTGGCCTGGACGATTGGGATCTTCGTTCGCGGCGATTGACGACCACAATGTCCGCGCGTGCTCCGGCTGCGGATTCATGTTCTCGATGATCGCTTTTTTCTGCGGGTACAGGTCGCCTTCGTTCTCGATGTAGAGTGCGAGCTCGACCTGTTCCGCATGATACGTCTCTGGCATTGGTTCAGCCTTCTCTCTGGTGGTTTCTGGTTGTCGGCTTGGTCGCTTTCACGGCCGAGCGTTTCCGTCGTTTACGTTCTGCCCTCTGGATCTGACGATCCGTCCGCACCCCGAATTCGCGCCGGTAGTACTTGCAAGCCGCTGGGTCCTCTGGCCATCCACGCCCGTTCATGAGCCGAGCCTCCGCAATAGAGAGCTGAGAACGGTCGCCACAATAACGCCCGCCATGAAAACGGCACACATCAGCAGGCAGCCAAAGCGCGTCTTCTCGATAGGATCGTCAAGCCATTCGCTCACAGCAATTCTCCCCGCCGTCGCAAAATGCGCTTCGCCCATCGACGGATGCGTTCTCGGGTGAGCTTGCTTCGGATCGGTACCGTCCGCTTAGTCTGCAGGGGACCGAACGCATGCTTGTGGGGCAGTCGCAGTTCAACGAGCTTCATGCTGCGAACCCTTGCTTTCGGATCTCCGCCTCGACCCATGCGTCGGCATCGTTTTGCAGGTACTCGATTGCCCGCTCCGGATCGAGTTCGACTCGCTCGCGAATGCCCTCGGCAATGGCATCGCCCTCGGTGATTCCCGCTTCCTTGGCCGTGCGCAGGATGCTCTTGCGCTCGGCTCGCCACCAAGCCCATTCCTCGGCTGTTTCGAGGTTGGCTTCGATGGCCGAGACGAGCTCGGCGGTACTCTCGCCCCGAACTCGTCTCGGGGGCTTGGCGATGGCCCTCGCCTCTCGACGGCGATTCGAGCCCCACGTCTTGAGGTCGTATTCGTCCGACTTGAGCTCTCGCCGGGCCTCTTGGATGGCCCGCTCGAGCGCATCGAGCTCGCTCGCCGTTTTTTCGTCGAAACTCTCCAGGTGGCGTTGCGCCGCCGCTGCAACCTCTGCGACGGCTGCTCGACGGCGGTTTGGTAGATCCTTGGACCACGCTCGCAGGTCCGCCCGCATTCGCTTGATTTCCGCCAAGCGCATATCGCGTTCCCTGCGAACACCGGCCCACCATTCCTCGAACTGCTTGCGCCGCTCAGCAATCGCTCGCACCTTTGCGACCCGCACTTTCGCATTCGCTTGCTGCAGATCTCGAAGCGACTTTCGCAAGTCCTTGAGTCGAGCCTTGCGTTCGAGCTTGCGGGCCTTCGTCCAGTTCCGCTCGTCCGCCTCGAGCTCAGCAAGCTTGCGCTTCTTGGCCTTGACGTGCGCTCGCATCCGCTCGAGCTCGATGCGCGCAGCTTCACGTCGGATCGAGGCTAGTTGCACTTTGACTTTAGCTGACATCGGACGTCCCCTCGATTGCTGGCCGCGGCTGGCCACACTGCGAGCACGGGCCCTGTTCGCGTTGAAAGTAGACTTTAGATCCGCAGCGCACGCAGATGAACTCCGGCTGTAGCGTATCGGCTCGCCCAGTTTGGATCGCCTGCAGGACCGATCGAACATGCAGCTCGGGCGGTGGCCAAGCAGCCTGCCACTTATACCGCCCGTTGCTGTGCTCGCCGTCATGCGCATAGTCGAGTTGGCAGAACACAACTTCCGACTCGAGTCCCGCTCCAAGCGTCTTGAGATCCTTGCAGCAATTGCAGAGCCCTCTTGGCGATGCCCAATTGTCGCGCACGAGCGGGTGTAGTCTGTTTTGACTGGTAGCCAGTCGAATCTCGTCAGCAATGCTCATCGTCAATTGCCCCCACCTCAATCTCGACGGTTCGAGACCAGAGAGTATAGAAGACCACTTCGGAGCCGCCGATGCTTATCGGTGCCCACCCCTTACCACTTGGTAATGGGGGCACGAATTCCTGGCCTCTGCCTAGGGGAACGCTGAGTTGTGTCACACGGTATTGGATCTCTGTCGTCGTTGCCATGTCCGAAAAGTGTCCTTCCTACAACAGCGGCCTGCGTTCGCCACACTTGGAGCACCACGAGCCTGGCGCGATTGCCTCATGTCGTGCCGGACAGTCGTCCCTCGATTCGCGGGACGATGGGAACGACCATACATCCCAGTGATTTATAGCCGCG
>JBAZMT010000062.1:0-4997 GCA_041649615.1 Parcubacteria group bacterium | reverse complement strand
AGCCAAGACCGTGAAACCGGGGAAGCATGGCCGATAAGTCGTACAAGTTAGCAATCGAGATCGCCGCAAAGGATGCGGCCTCCAAGGCGCTGGGCGGTATCGGCAAAAGCCTCAAGAGCCTGGCCGGTATCGCGGCGGGCGCGTTCGCTGCCGTGAAGATCGCCGACCTTGGCAGAGAAGCTATCGCCGCGGCCGGCGACCTGTCGGAGACGGTCTCCAAGGTGGGCGTGGTCTTTGGCGAAGAGGCCGATGCGGTGCTAAAGTTCGGAGACTCGGCTGCTACCGCCATGGGCATGACCAAGAACGAAGCGCTGGCCGCGGCGGGCACCTACGGCAACCTGTTCCGCGCCATGGGCATGACGGAGAAGACCAGCGCGGATATGTCCACGTCGCTGCTTGGGCTGGCCTCGGACCTGGCATCGTTCAACAACATGAACCCGAACGAGGTGCTTGACAAGCTGCGAGCCGGGCTGTCCGGCGAAACGGAGCCGCTGAAAACGCTGGGCGTCAACCTGAACCAGGCTGCGGTCGAGGCCAAGGCCATGGCCATGGGGCTGGAGATGGTTGATGGGAAGCTGACGGCCTCATCCAAGGCGCAGGCTGTCTATGCGCTGGTCATGGAACAGACCACGCTAGCACAAGGCGACTTTGCCCGCACATCGGGCGGCCTAGCCAACCAGCAGCGCATCCTTGCGGCCACCATCGGCAACCTGAAGGCGACAATCGGGACGGCGCTGTTGCCTGTGGTGACAAAAGTGGTGAGCGCCCTCGCGGGGCTAGCCACCAGGGTTATGCCAGTCGTAGAAAGGGCTATGGCGAAGGTCGCGCCGGTTATCGACCTAGTAAGCGATGCCATGGATGGGCTATTCGCTTTCTTCTCTGGCAAGTACGCAGGGTATCACTCGCTTGCGGGGATTCTTGAAAAGATGGGGCTTGGCGCGGGCGGCATCAGTGCCGTTATGAATGTGCTGCTGGGGCTGCGTGGCGCAATACAAACAGCGCTAGAGTGGATCGGCAAAATCCCCGCGGCTTTTGAGACCGTCAAGGGCGCTATCAGCTTTCTCATCACCGGCGAGTACGAGGGCGGCCTGAAGGGATTCATTGACGGTCTGTCCGGCCTGGGCGTTAGCGCGGCGGCGTTGGGGCCAGCGGTGAATGCGCTCCAGGGGGTGCGGGGCGCCGTTTCGGGCCTGATAACCATATTCGCAGATGCCACAACCGGGCTAACAAAGGGCGGCGTAGTAATCGAGGTTTTAGAATCGCTGTCAAAACTTGGCATTCCTCCGGGGTTAAGCAGGGCCATTCTTGGTATTGCGTCGGCTCTCGGGTCTTTTGCGGGGGGCATCGCTGAGGCATGGAAACTGCTCGCCAAAGGCAATTTTGGCGATGCGTTCAAGAAGCTATTCGAGACATGGGGCGGGCTAGGCGAGGGCATATTAAATGCCCTTGGCAACATCGACTGGTCCGGCATCTGGGAGAAGGTCAAGAAGGCCGCGGCTGATGCCATCGGCAAGGTGGGCGGTTTCGCCGCTGAGGCATGGCCCAAGATCAAGGCATGGTTCGAGGAAACGGCCAAGTCGGTGAGCGATAAGGTCAAGGACATAGACTGGAAAGCTATCTGGGAGAAGGTCAAGACCGCCCTGACCGACGTGGCCGGGACCGTGGGCGATTTTGCTACCAAGGCATGGGATAAGATCAAGGCGTGGTTCACCGCAGCCGCTACTGAAATAGGGAACAAGGTCAGCAGCATAGACTGGAAGGCCGTATGGGATAAGGTCAAGACGGCGCTGGTCGATGCGGTGAGCAAGGTCAGCGATGCAGCCAGCGCGATAGGCGAAAAGATAGGCCAGTGGTTCGAGGACGCCAAGATCAAGGTACAAGAGACCATCACCGGCATGGACATGACGGGTATATCCGCCGGGACGCGCGACCGCATAACCCAAGTTATGGCCGCGGAGAAGATCGAGAATATCGGCCAAGCTATCTCGGACTGGATAGTCAACGGCGGAGTATGGCTAGAAAACAACCTGACTCCGGTGCTCAATCAATTCGCCACAACCGTTACGGCCATCGCGGTACAGTTGCAGAATGAGCAGGGCAAGGAAAACTCTCCGGTATCTAAGGCTTTTGGCAACGCCTTTGTCGCCGTCCTGAAAGCCAGTTGGTCGGTCTTATCTAGCGCCGTGCTATGGGAAGCGTTCTGGAATGTGTTCTTGGCGCAACTAGCTTTGACCGAGACCATCAAGCAGCGCATCCGCGATAAGGTGCTAGAGATTGGGCACAACATCGTCGAAGGCATCGTTTCGGGCATCGAGGCCAAAGTGGACGAGCTGGTTACGTCCATCGAAGATACGGTCAACAAGATACCCGAGATAGCCAAGAAACTGCTGGGCATCGCCTCGCCCTCCACCGTCATGATAACCATAGGCCAAGACCTCATGGGCGGCTTGGTTATCGGAATCGAGTCTGGCGGAAAGAATGTTGTCGAGACGATGCGCGCCGTCATCAACGACCTGACGGAAATCATCAAAGACCTGACCGGCGCCATGCGCGCTATGAGCAAGACCGAGATACCCGGCAACATCAATGCTTTCAAGCAGCCATTCATCGACGTGATTCAGGTTATCGTTGATGCTATCAACGAGGCTTCGGTGCTGGTAGGCGAAAAGGCGCTAAAGGCGGCAGTCAGCCTAGCAGATTCCATAGACCAAGTGATTGGCCTAATCGAGCCTGCGCTTGACGCCCTGGCGGGCTTTGTCGAGTTCCCCGCCGTTGGCAACTTGCACGAAAAAGCCGCGTTTCTGGAAGAGGCCATCAACCTCTTCGTCTACTACGTGCTGCGGACGGCCAACTTCTGGAAGGACGTGGCGCTCGATGGGGCTATGGCGTTCTCCGAGACGGCGCAGAAGGTCATCGGGTTAATCGGCCCGGCGGTCCAAGCGCTGGCCGGGTTCATCGAGTTTCCGGCAGTCGGCAACCTGCACGAAAAGAGCGCGTTCCTAGAGGAAGCGATCAACCTGTTTGTGTACTACGTGTGGCGCACAGCCGTCTTCTGGCGTGACGTGGGCCTAGACGCGGCGGCGCTCTTTGCCGAGACGGCCACGCGAGTCGTGACCATCATCACCCCGGCAGTTGAGGCGCTGGCGTCCATCGGCACGCTGGGCGATATAGACGAGATGACCATGCGCCACAGGATGGCCGCATGGGAGACGGGCGTCAATGTCGTGGTCTACCACATCAAGCGCGTGGCCGACTTCTGGGAAGGCGTAGCGCTCGACAGCGCGGCCACGTTCGCTGAGGTGGTTACTAAGGTTATCGGTATCATCGCCCCCGCAATCGACAGCCTGAGCGCGCTGGGCGACTACGAACCAGTGGAAGGGCTGAGCGCCAAAATCGAGATGATGCTAGCGCAGCTTGGCGAGGTGCTAGCCAACCTAGCAATGGAAGCCGCAGGCTGGGCCTCGCAAGGATGGGATAACGCCAAGAAGTTCGCGGAGGCCGTGCAGGGCGTTGTGGGCCTCATCAAGCCGGCGATTGACGCGCTAGCGGCGCTAGGCGAGTACACGCCCGCGCAGAACCTCTCCGAGACCATCGGCATGTTGATGATCCAGCTATCCGACCTGATGGCCGAAATCAACTATGTCGCCACGGACTGGGCCTCGCAAGGGTGGGAAGCGGCCATCAAGTTCTCGGAGGCTGTGACCAAAGTGGTGGGCATGATAAAGCCCTCCATTGACGCGCTCAAAGAACTGGCGGAGTACGAGACGGCCAAGGGGCTGCTCAAAGCCATCCAAGCCTTCAGCGTGGATCTTCGCAGCCTCGTCACAGAGCTAGTCGCCCTGGCCGCGGCCTACGTGCTAGAGGCAGTTGAGGCAGCGGCCAAGTTCGCTACCGCGGTATCAACCATCGTCGGGTTCATCGTCCCGGCCATCGAAGCCATTGCCAAGCTAGCCAAGTACGTCGCGGTTAAGGGATTCACCAAGGCGCTAGCAGCGTTCCGAGATGACCTGAATGAGATGCTCCAGGCGCTGCTCGTCATGGCGCTAGGGTGGGACGATGCCAGCGTGGCGCTCGTCAAGGGGTTTGCTGCTGCCGTCCAGACCATCACCGGGGCCATAAGCACGGCCATCAAGGCGCTCGTGGACATCCTGGGCTACAAGGGCATGGATGCGCGCAAGGCCATGCAAGCGCTAGAGAAAGACCTGAACAATGTGCTAACGGCGCTGGCCCGTATTACAGCCAACCTGAGCGGCGATCTGGGCGTGGGCGCGGCCAACAATTTCCGCATCATGGCGGAGGCCATTGCCTTGGCGCTCAACACGGGACTTGGCATTATCACCGGGCTATCATCCAACGGCGCGGGGGCCAGTGCGGCGGATGCGCTCGAAGCCTTCAGTAAGGCGGCGGTACAGAGCATGAAGGATGCGCTCAAAGCGGTGGACGATGGCCTGCTACTGATCCTGGCCGCCTTCACCAACAAGAATAGCCAGCTCTACCAGGCCGCCTACACCGCGGGCAAGGCCATCGGCAATGGCATCATGGCCGGGATGCGCGCGGCGATGAACGTAAACACGGGAGGCGCGGGGACGACGGTAACGACGAACAATAACAACAATTACAACATCGTACAGACCGGTGCGGCGCAGACGCCTAACTCGCTACGCACCACCGTGACGGCGCTACAGATGGCGGGGACAGCATGACCGGAGAAATCTTCACGCTGAGGAACTTTCGCGGCGATAGTCTGGTCTTTGGCGCATCGTCGTCGGGCATCCACCTGCTGGCGCACGACGGCATCGGTATGCCGCCGGTGTCTCGCATCACGCAGGAGGGGCCATTCCAGCACGGCGCCACGCAGGTCAATGCGCGCCTCGCGCCGCGGGTGATTACGCTCTCGCTGGCTATGGCGCACGACGACAACTGGAACACCGCCTGGCTGTACCGCAACGCCCTGACCGACATGCTCAACGACATAGAGCACGAGCTATATCTTGACG
>JBAZMT010000061.1:0-5075 GCA_041649615.1 Parcubacteria group bacterium | reverse complement strand
TAAGACGCAAAAAAGCCTGCCGTAAAACCGATCAAGAAATTGTTGGAGCGCTTCCCGAGCTTTTCGCAGGCTCGGGAATAATCTGTTGTTTCGTAGGCATTGACGAAATTACCGTGGTCAAAGCCACGGCTTATCGCCATCTTATCGCGCATTCTCATTCGACTATCGCTCCTTTCTTCTGTAGGTATAAACGCAAGCTATTAGGGTTTATTCAAACTTTCTTGACCCTATGTCGCTTTTGTCTATATCCTGTGTCTCTTGACTCTCGAAAGTATAAACGCTGGCGACAATAAGTATATTCAAACTTTCGCAAGGGTATACGTCGATTCATGGCATGGTATGTGCTATATATTCAATAGGTGTGTGGGCGGTTTTCTATACCTACATTGACCCTGTGTCACCATACCTATAACCACATTCGGCGGCAGGTGTAATCAAACATATGACAATGGTGTATATGGTACACCTAGTCCACACCTAACTCTACACTGTAGTTATATGTATCAATAGGTGTGAAATGGTGTCGCAGAGCTCGGCGGCCAGGGTTCCGATAGGTGTGGGTACACCTGCGCCGAGCTCGGGCCCGGCGGCCAGGCGCGAGCTCAGGGGATGATGCCCTTGGCGCGGGCGAGCTGGGCGAGCTGGGCGACGGCGTAGCCGCCGAGGGTGGCTTTCTTCACGATCGCTTGGACGCGGTGGTCCCGCGATTCGATGAATTCGCCGGAGGAGACCGGCAGCTCCAGGCCGCGCGCGGCGGCGAGCTCAGCGGCGGCGAGCACCCACGTCCGGACCGCGAGGATGCGGTAGACGACGACGCCAGCCGGGAGCTGACCATCGCCTGGGTCGTTCGTCTCAGCCCAGGCGCCCAGCTCGAGAGCACCACCGGCCCGGCGACACAGCTCGACAAAGGTGCGGGGCCCGAGCGCCTCGAGCCGGAGCACGGCGGCCCACCAGTCGACTCCGGACACCTCGAGCACCGGGAGCTGCACGGTCGTCGCAACCTGCTCGAGGAGGATCGCGGCCTCGTTCACGACTCGGAGACCGGCCCAGAGCTGCAGCGCGGGCGAAGCCTGGCGCCCGACGTCGAGCCGGCGTTGCTCGGCCGGCGAGATGTACCAGAAGAAGCCAGGCTGCCCGGCGCGCAGGACCCCGAGCACGGCGGCGAGCTCGAGCGGCACGCCCCCTCGCTCGCTCCGCAGATCCTTCGCGTAGCGGTTGAAATACTCCTGGCCGCGGAGCACGAGCCCCTCGACCGACAGGAGGTCCGCAGCCTCGCGGCCCTGCTCGGCCGTCAGTAGAGCTGCGGCAGCGACATGCGGATCGCGACGTCCCGCACCTTGTCCGTGAGCTGCTTGCATACCGAGTTCAACCTTTCCTTCGACTGCCCGAGGGCGCGGGCCATCTCGGGGAAAGCCTGCGAGCCGTCAGGGTGCTGCTCGACCCAGACCCACATGCAGAAATTCGCGGGCGCGTCCTGCACGCCCCACGCGCAGTCGCCGCGCTGGCCCAGGGGACACGCGACCGGCGGGCGCCTCGCTCGCCAGGCGAAGTCGGTGAGGCAGCGGCAGCGCTCGCGCCACGGCAGCCCCGTCACCGGGTTCAGCTCGGAGCCGAGTAGCTGGGCGACAAGCTCGGCGAACGGGTCGTCGGGGGGAGAGTGCGGCTGATGCCCCCAAGGAACGGGGATCCTGAGCGTGCGCCGCATTCACACGCTCGTGTGGCCGCGGCGCTGCGACAGCTCGCGGTAGACCTCGTCGGCGACGTTGGTCAAGATCGTGCCCAACCGCCGGAAGAAAGCGTCCAGAAACTCGCCTTTCGCGGCGATATACGCCGAGTGGTAGGCGGCCTCGGAGAACTTTCCCGACGGGTGCTCCGTGATGAAGAGCCCACGGATGATCAGATCCTTGAGTGCCTCCGCGACGCTCGAGTAGGCGCCGCCCGAGCCATCGATGTGCGCTTGAACCCGGAGGCGCAAATCCTCAGGGAGCTTCGCCCCGACGAGGCGGTTGACCTTCATCGCCCTGGGTGTCTTGAAGAGGGGTGGCATGTGGGGAAGCGTAGTCGAGCCAGAAAGGAAGTCAACCGGCGTGAACGGGCATCGCAGCGCAGAGCGTAGCGGTTATATGACGATGCGCCTGGAGGCGTGCTCCTGCGACACGGACGCGATGTGGTCCTCCGGGTCAACCGTGATGACGAGGCCGCAGGTCGGACACGAGAGAAACCGCTGCCCCTTGTACATGACCGTCCCGCAGCGGGGGCAGACCTCGGTGGCGCGAGCCTTCTCGAACGCCGCGTCCCGACAGTCCTCGCAGAGCCCGTGCTCGACCCAGGCGTGATAGTTGTCGGCCTTGCCGCTGCAGCCGACGCACTCCTTCGTCGAAAATGTCTGGCTTCGCGACCTCACCGCTTCGTAGACGCGACGTTCCTCAACGCCCTCTCTCCAGTTCGTTTCCATCTTACTTCAACTCCTTCCAGGTCCGCGCAACGCCGCCAGCGGCGCCGCCGTCCGACAGAATCCTCACTCCGTTGAACCAACCCGACATCTCGCGCTCCATGAGCGCGTTGTGATCGTCCGCTTCGTCTTCAGCACACTCTAGCAGTAGTTGATCGTGCGCGTCCATAACCCATAGTGCATCCGGCGACTTCTGCTTGTTGATGCGAAGCATCGCGGCCATGACAATCTCTCGCGCGCTGCATTGCACAGGCGAGTTGAAGCAGAACCGGCGGTCGATATGGTCCGTGTCTCGCAGCGGGAAGTGAATCTCCCGCCCGCTCACGTAGCCGTTTCGCAACACGCCGTCCCGCATCGCCCGTTGATACCCCTCCTCGAGCCACAAGAACAGCTCGGCCCAGTCGGAGTGGATATCGTCGAGGATGCGCTGGCTCTCGGAGAGCATGTTCGAGCACATGAGCTTGTACTGCGACAGCTCGTTCGGGATGCGCTCGACCTGCGAGAGCATGACGGGCAAGAGCATGTACTTGCTCGCGCCGTAGATGGGCCCGAAGTTCGCCCGCTTCGCGAGGTTCCGCTTCTTCTTCTGGAGCTTCGGCTCGAGCGTCTCAAACTCCGGCCAGCAGCGGATGGCGCGCTGCTGGTGAACATCCCATTGGATGCGGCCCTCGTCGAAGTCAGCGATCTGCGACATCATGCGCTTGTCCTGCGAGAGGGCAGCAGCGACTCGGATCTCGATCATGGAGAAGTCGCGACCGACGAGGCGCCTGCCCGGCGGCGCGGCGAAGATGTCGATCGTGTCCTTCTCGGGGTTCTGCGGGTTCCACTTCGACTCCCCCTCGGAGCCGCCGGCCCAGCGAGCGTTCGGCGTGCGCGTGGTCTTGAACGCGCCATGGGCTCGCCCGTCCGGTCCGATGGGCAGCGTGTTGAGCAGCCAGTCGCGGCGGTACGCCGCCGAACCCCATGCCTGCCAGGTCTTCACGACCGGGTGCCACGAGACGTGGTGGAGCGCCTCCTCGTTTGTGAGGTAGGCGTCGTCCTTGTCGCTGAACTTCGCGACCGGGAGCCCGAGCCACTGCGGGCTGTGAAGGACCAGCCCCATCTGCTGACCCGATTCGAGGTTCAGGAGCGGCTCACCCAGCGCAGCGACAAGCCGACGCACTGCCGACCGGACAACGGAACAGGCCCGGCCCGCAGCCTGACGAGCGGCGGCGTTCGCCGCGACTTTCGCGGCCATGACGAGCGCCTCGGGCGTCTCAAGCGCGCCAGCTTCGCCCTTTTTCACGCGCTTGTTGAACTCGGACATGCTCGCGGGCCCGGCGGGCGAAAGCGACATCCACGGCACCCAGTTCGACTTCGATGCCACCTCCCCAAGCGGGTCGAGCGCGTCTCGGAGCTTCGCGGCCGACTCAGCGATGTTGTCCACGAGCTTCGGCTGAAGCAGGCGCCCGGCGACGAGTTCGCAGACTTCGGCGATGGCCTCAAGCGGCGGCAGCTCGCCACCACAGTCGAGGACCCGCTCGATGTCCTTTACCTTCACGTCGGCCCAGCGCATGACACCCGAGTCGGCGACGTACTCGAGCGTCTCCACCTGCTGGTCCGCGGCGCCGGTCAGCTCGAGCACCTGCGCATGTAGCTCGGCGGCCTCCAGGCTGTACTTCTCAACGTACTGCGCATGGCGGTGGAGGTCGATCCCGATGCCGTTGCGACTCATCTCGAGCGCGACGTCGGTGCCGTCTCGGTCCATCTCATAGGTCGCCCACAGGTTTCGAGCACGCAGGTCAGCCTCAAGCCGCGGCCGGATGCGCGCGGTCGCGAGCACATCGTTGCCGTTGTACTCGCCCTCGACGCGGAGATCACCCTTCCAG
This sequence comes from Parcubacteria group bacterium, assembly GCA_041649615.1. GTDB lineage: Bacteria > Patescibacteriota > Minisyncoccia > UBA6257 > Colwellbacteraceae > JALOAR01. The sequence goes on along the minus strand of JBAZMT010000061.1, from coordinate 755 downwards.
TCCTTCGCAAACTCGCGCTTCCAGGCCGGGAGGTCAAGGTACTCGGCGGCGATGTAGCCGAGGTCGTGCAGCACACCGCGGAGGTGGAGGACGTGGTGCATGACCATCGTGTCCTCGACGACACCGCGCACGGAGAACCCGTGGCTGTCGAGGACGGCCATGTCGTACTGCTTGTTCTGAAACTCCTTGATGATGCGCTCGTCAGCGAGGAGCCTGCGGAGGAGGTCGCGGATCTCGAACCAGTCGGCCTCCGCGTAGAACTTCTGCCACTCGCCCCCGAGCCAGGGCCACCAGGCGGCGAGGTCTTCGTCGCCCAGGCCGAGCATCCGCATCGGGCTGTTCCACCGGCCGGGCGGCTCAGGGATCGTCTCGACGTCACCCGTGACGCGCCCCAGAAACCGCCAACGGGCGACGAGCTCACGGGTACGCGCCAGCGACGGCGCGGCCTCGATGCGCGCGTCCCAGATGCGCGGCGCACCCTCGGCGAGCCACCGCTGGGCCTTCGCCAAGTCCTTCTTCAGGATGGGCGCAGTGAAACCACCTTCCGAGCTCACAATGGACGACGGGTGCTCGGCGGCAGTGAGCCAAGCAACCCACGGCATCGACTCCGGAACGTCAGGATTCGGCTCACCGATGCCGCCAGCGTAGCGGTTCACCGTGCCCCGGTAGCCGCCGATGGTGGCGGTGTTGTCCGCAAGCAGACTTCGGATGGCCTCGCCGCCGAGGGCGACGATGACCTTGGGCTTCCAGCTCTC
>JBAZMT010000060.1:0-5077 GCA_041649615.1 Parcubacteria group bacterium | reverse complement strand
GCTGGCACCGACCGAGATCGCTGCTCTGCTCATGCCCCCGAGAGTAGACCGGGCACCGGGCGGTGGGGAACTAGGGCTTGGTCTCGGGCGTGGGCGCCGCCGGCTGCGTCTCGAGCTTCGCGAGGGCTTCGCACATGGCCCAGAACTTGTCCATGTCGCAGATGGGCTTGCCGGCGGTGAACCGGGCCGGGACCCGCGCCACCGAGGCGAGGAAGGGCACGGTGAAGGTGGTCGACTTGCCGGGGCCCGCTTCCCCGGCCATGAGCTTGCGTTCGAGCAGCAGCGCCTGGTGTTGGGTGATGATGTTGACCATGAGGCTGTAGCGCATGGCGAGGTGGGCGGCGTGGGCGCCCGTGACGCCGACCTTCTCAGCGGCCTGGACGAGCGCCTGCTGCACCTGGGGCTGCGTGGGCTGCGCACCGACAGCGGCGAAGGCCTCGCCCGTCGCGGCGAGGTATCGCTCAAAGACGTCCGCAGGGACGTCGAGGATCTGCATGGTCTGGGGCTGCGGGGGTCGCGGCCGCGACCCGAAATGGTTCACCATGGAGGGAGGATACAACTAGGGTTGCATCGGGGTCAAGCACGCTGACCGCACGGGTCAGCAGTCGTCGTCAGGGCCTCAAGCGGGCCACTGGAGCTCGTACTCGTCGGCGATGTCGAAGGCCTTGTCGGCCTTCTTCTTCGCCACCTTGAGCCCGGCGTCGAGCTCGTCCAGGTCAGCGCGGCAGCACGACGCCAGCTCGACGTAGTGACCGTCGAGCAGCCCCTGCGCCACAGCCGTGTCGAGCTTCGTACCCTTCGGCACCACGGCAAAGCCGATGAAGGCCACGGCGACGCACCCCTCGAAGTCGGCGTTGACCTTTCGGGCGCCCTTTTTGAACGCCGCCTCGATGAGATCGTCGGTCGACTGGTACATGACCACCTCACGCTTCCTGGGCATGATTCAGCTCCTTCTCTGCGAGGACAGCGCTCCGCACCTCGTCGTGAAGACGAGCATACCCGCCCCGCCGGCCACAGTCGAGCAGCTCGAGCTGCGCGGCCTGGGCGAGTCGCTCCGCGGCGCCGGCCAAGTCGCCACGGGCTACCGCGGTGAGAGCGACGGTCGCAAGCTCCTCGCAGCGGGCCCCGGCCGCCTCGAGCTCGGCGACGGGGATGTCCTGCACCTCGGGGGGCAGTCCGTCACCCCAGGCCTCGCAGGCCTCGACGGCCAGGGAGACCCAGAGTTGGAGTCGCGCGTTGAGCGGCGCGCACGTCCAGCGCACTGGCGCCGCATCGGCGCGACACAGGAGCCCGGCGCGAGGGCCAGGGCATAGCTCCCCCGGCGATGTCTGCACCGTCCGGACGTGGTAGACGCCCGCCTGCGTCGGCGTCTCCGGGTAGGCGTTCCGAGCGAACGCCACGACCTGAAACCCGCCTTTCGCGCCTTCGTCGACCATGACCCCGAACCGACCACCTGCCCGCGCTACGCACGTCGGGCACAGCTTGATCTCACTGAGCTTCACGACACACCTCTCCCGCGCCAGCGGCGCGTTCGATCGGCGCGACACCATGCCGCGCGCCTAGCGTCCGAGCCAGGCGAGAACGTCGAGACGAGCTCGGCGGCCTCGCGCGGCTCGGGTGCCGCGCCTACTTGACGGCACGATAATGCGCCGTTTCGTCCGGAGCCCGCGACGCCGGGCAACATTGGCGCATATCTCGCGCAATCCAGTAGAAACCATCATCTTCCGCGAAGCGAGCTTGCATAATGACGTAAGCAGTAAATCTCTTCATACGAGATTCTCCCTTCTCGCACTCGATCTGAATGAAACGTAACTCGCTTTCCCAGAATTCCCTCGTCTCCGCTTTTCGCATTTCATTCTCCGTTCACCATGTACAGACGCATGGCGAATAAGTTTATTCACTTGTCCGTGTCGAATTCCAAGATCTCGCGCGCCTCGGCTGCAATGATCGGCTGCACGAGGCGCACGCCGTCAATCTCAATCATGGAATGAACTAGCGCGCCTAATACGGCACGCGCCGCATCAATCTCACCGATTTGCGAAAGATGATAGATCAGCTTCAAAGCGTAAAAATTTATTGCTTTCGTTCGCTGTGGTGTCATGGTGTCACCTCGTTGATTCTCGCGATAGTAGCGCGAGCTCGACGCACGCCGACGGCCGACCCGTGAACGCTGAAAAGGATCACGGGGAGACCGGGCGCGGCTTTGTGGCAAGCCTTGCACGCGATGCAAGGTACGCCTTCTGCTTCAAAGCGGCAGACCCGCGACTTGATGCCCAGGGCTGCAAGCTGGGCTTTCGTCACCGTCGCATCGGCACACACGAGCGCGGGCCTGTAGCCTGCGGCGCGAGCGCGGGCGATATCGGCGATCTTCTCAATTGACGCGAGCACTGCGATCTTGCCCCACGCGCCGAGGGGGATCTGATCCCAATTGTGCGTGTACGTGTGACACGTACCCCCACCCGCACCGCGCCACTCGTGATCGGCGTCGGCGAGGTGCCAGGCGTCCCGTGCCATCGAGACGTCCCCCGAGACGTGCAGTCGCAACGGCACACCACGGACGAGCCCTTTCCAGTCGCGCGCGGCTCGAATGATCTCCGAGGCCTCGAGGTTGATCAGCTCCTGCGCTGACAACCCCGAGAGTCGCGCCGCGAGCCGCGCGACGTGATGCCCCACCCGTGAATCCTGGGCGTAGCAACCTGCGCCGTACCACGGACAAGTCGCGGGACATGTTTCGTGGAGCTGGTAGGTCACCGCGCAACCGGCGACTTTCGAGCTCGCCGATCGCAAGACCAGAAGATCGAAACCATCCCTGGCTGTCACGATATCGCTCCTTTCAGCCTTTCACGAGACGCTTGCAGCGCGCGAGCTGCATATCACCTTGAACGCGCCCGTACCACTCTTCGCCCAAAGGTCCAGTAAAACGAAAGTCGATACGAGGTACACGAGCCCCACCGAATCCACGCCCCATGCTCTTTTGCATAGCGGTGACTCTGAATTGAAGACCACCCATCCAATCAGTTACCTCGCGCTTTGTTTCCTCGAGATAGAGCCCGGCAACGCCAGTCTCTATCATATCTTTTCGCTCAAGTAGAGCAGCACACTCGCGACAGATCTCTGCATCGGAATTCTTGAGTCTGCATTTGCCGATACCAGACTCGAAGATCCCCTTGCATAATGCACAACGTGCCACGGTGTCACCTCACTTGATCCAACCGGGTTGCGGCGCCGCGCCGGCTCGCACCTTCTGACCGCGCTCGAAACCGAGGTGATATTCAGGCGCGAGATCGGGATCGTCCATGGGCGCCTGGCCCGCCTTTCCTGCCATGAAACCAAAGAGATACGGAAGCCAGTCGGCCGGGCGCGCGTCGTCAATCATACACTGATCCATGCCGTACATCTTCGCCATGATGCAGGCCTCTTTTCGGCCCGCGAAAACCCCGCGCGAGATCGCAGAGTCGAGATCGCCGCGCATGTATTCGTTGGCCGTGGAGCCGATCGCGTTGACTGGGCGACTCATGCGATCTTCGATCTCCGAGGCGTCACCTGCCAGCTCGCGGGCCTCCCGCTTTCCAGCGCGCAAGAGTTCACGGCGGTTACCGCCAGACTGCGACCACATCGGCGCCTTTGCACCGTACTGATAGCACGCCTCCGCAACAGCGATCGGTGTGCTGGGCATACCATCCCAACCACACGATTTCATCGCGCTCGCGATGTTGCTAGGACCGATCTCCTCGAGGTCTACGATCGCCACGTCACCGCAATAACGAGGATACCCCTCATTATCGCGACCACAAGCGTCGTCCATATCCATGATCTCAACAAAGGCGAACCTGCGTGGTCCAATCTCGAGGGCCAACAGTAAATCGGTATCGTCCCGCAATGTGATAAACTTTTCCACGTTCCCTCACTTTCTTTCCAGTCGCGATCCCGCGCGACCTTTTCGCAGCCCGCGAGCAAGGTGCTCGTGAGCTCTGAAAAGGCGCCGACGGTCGGGATCGCCCGAGGGATAGGGCACCGTCGGCATAATCCCTCTTTAGCCGCTAGTCGATCAAGCTCGCCGTCGCGAGCCGTCGCGCGAGCTTGCGCGCCGTCGCGCCGTCGCGGTAGGCTTGAAAGTCGCCTACCGTATCGATCTCGCCGTCATTGGTTTGCACTCGGACCGTGTAGAGTCGCGCCGTGCGATCGAAGTTATCCTCTGAAGTCACGAAGAATGAAACTCCATCGTCTCGCACGTATGCGACTTTCGGAAGCCTGCAGCCGAAAAACCTGCAGGTGTCCCGATCGAACCAATGCCCAGTCGGCACGAGCGAGTGATAACACTTCACGATCGTCTCGATATCGATTGTTCGCGCTTTCATGATAACCCTCTTTTCCTTGTTGAATCCCGACCACGCGACGTCACCGGGTGCCGTCGCGGGCGTCGTGTTTCAATCTCGTATGTTAGGACGCTAGCTAGCGTCTTTTATTCACTCTTCGTCTTCGTTTTCTTCGATAAAGCCGAGCTCACGAGCGGCCGCGAGAACATGCTTTTCCATGCTGTGATTTTCGGTCGGCAATTCACCGGAACCGTGCGAGGAAAGGTGCTCGCGAATAGCTTCGCACGATTCCGGATAATCGAGCCCGTCACGGAGTGTTACACGCTCCGAATTCCACCGGAGCGTGTCAGAGATCGACTGTAAGGCATACTCGTATTCTCGCTCGGAGAAATCCTCTGAATCCGCGACTGGATAGTTTTCGAGCATATCGAACCATGCTCGAATCCAGATCGCGATCGGTGTAGGCGTCGCGCCGTCGGATTCTACCAGGCGGAAAGATAGATGGTCGCACCAACCCACCGCCCAGTGATTGCAATGCTCAATAGACCATTGCGCGTCATCGTCGTTTTCATCTCCGAAATTCACGCGAAGCGACGCCAAAAGGCTGGCGTGGTTTGACTCCGTAAGAAGATCGGAATCTCTGTGAATAATCACAGGCCCTAGGGTCCACGTTTTGAAGAGCTCTTCGTTGTCTCCGGAATATCCAAAGTCACTCGGATACTCCAAAGCGCGCTTGATCTCCTGTGCGGTATACTCTACAC
>JBAZMT010000059.1:0-5096 GCA_041649615.1 Parcubacteria group bacterium | reverse complement strand
TCGCGACATTGGACTCGTCGGCCAACTCAAGTTGGGCTACAACCCGATTCACTGCGCTTGGTCGAGTTGGGCCGGGCACGTCAAGCCGATCGTCGTCGGCAAGCCGGTCGTCATGCGGCACGAGGAGGTTGCTGGGATTTACAAAAGGGCGGCGGAAAACAAGATCGAATCCGATCGGGTATGCGTGGATGTTGAGCAATTGATAAAGAGCGTTGCATAGAGTGGCGGAAGAAAATCAGCTAGTCCCTGAGCCGATGCAGGTCTGCGGAACATGCGGGCAACCGAAGCCGGTGCGCCAGTTCCGTGCAGGTCTCTGCCGCTCTTGCCGCTCCAGACATGAGAAATTCGTGCGCCAGGACAAACTAGCCCAAGACTTTTCCAAGGCGCTCGACGATTTTCAATCCAATCTTCGCGCGTTCGTCGCCCAATCGCGAGGCGACAACGTCAGCGCTCCGCACCCGATGGAGATTTACGCTGGCGTTATCGATCGGTTTGGCGGGATTGACGCGCTCTGCGACGTGTGGTTTCACCATATCCAGCAAGCGCTCGCCAGCAAGCCAGGATCGAAGCTGGCACTCGATCAATTCTGGAAGCTGTCGCAATTCGCCCAAGAAGCAATCAAGTTGCGAGAGTCTTCGCCTAGCGTTGCGCAGTTGACGATCGACCAACTCAATCACGAAGTCTTGCGCATCCTCGGACCAGATATTCTTCCAGCGCTTCGGGCAATCAATCCAGAAGCAGCCGCAACCCTCGTTTTGAAAATGGGTGGCGGTCCACAGCTTGCCGATGCAGCAGCAGCGGCCCCGATTCCCGAAGAAGAAGACATCATCGACGTTAGCGCTACGGTAGAACAAATCGACCTGTCTCAATACCGCCAGGAGAATCCTGACGATCCAGAGGACGTGTTCACGTTCATCCCGGCCGAAGAAGAAGCCGAGGAGGCGCTGAATGATGGTTAGACAGCGACTCTCCCGCAACGATCAGATTCGACTCAATGAAGTCATCACGGAGAAGACTCGCCGAAACGAAGAGGCGCTGCAACTCTATCGACCACAGCCGTCGCAGGAACCCTTCCATCGCTCGCAGGCGCAACAGAGAGTAGTTCGGGGAGGCAACAGAAGCGGCAAAACGACAGCCGCCGTTGCTGAGGTGTGTTCAGCCTGCACGAAGACGCAACTTCGCGATTCGCACGGCAAGCCCCTGCCGTTCAATTATCCAGCCGATCGCCCGCTTCTGGTCTGGGTTATCGGCATCGACGAAAACCACCTCGCCCGCGTCTTCCGCAAGATGTTCCGAAAGGGCGTGTTTCGCGTCATTAGTGACGAGAAGACCGGCAAGCTGCGTTCCTGGAGGCCGTGGGACGCCAGCGACCACAAGCGCCGGTCGGAAACGCAGGAGTCGCCGCCATTCATCCCAGAGCGAATGGTCGAGAATATTGCCTGGATCAACAAAGGCGAAGGCATTCCCTCCCTGGTTGTTCTGAAAAACGGAACGCGAATCCACTTCTTCCCATCGGGCGGAGTGCCCGGCATGGGCGACCCGGTTGACATCCTCTTCATCGACGAGGATGTGCGATACCCGGAGCACGTTCCAGAATGGATTGGCCGACTTCCTGACGCCGGCAAGGGGACGACGCCTGATGGCAGGTGGGTGGAGGGCGGGCGGTTCATTTGGTCTGCGTGGCCGCATAGCCACAATGACGCCCTCCAAACGATGTGTCGGCTTGCCAAGGAAGAGGCTCGCAGCGAAGACCCGATTGCGTTCGAGATCATCCTGAAGTTCCACGAGAACCCGTTTATCTCAGACAAGCTCAAGGCCCAGACGATCAAATCTTGGGGAGCCTATGGATCGTCAGTCGTCCGCGCCAGGGATTTGGGCGATTTCTTGACGGATTCTGTCCTCTGGTATCCCAATTTCAACGCAGAAATCCACGGAATCCCCCGCAGGAGTGGTCCAGACATCCTTGAAACTGCCCTTGCGGACGGTGCCGGCAGGATTCCCAAAACGTGGACGAACTACCTGGGACTCGACCCAGGCCACACGCATCCGGCCCTGGTCGTGCTCAGCGTGCCACCTCCGCAGGTTGGCGACTTCTTCCTTGTCTGGCGCGAAATCTGCAATGAAGGTGCGAGCGCGCAGTTCATCGCCAAGGAGGTTAAGCGGATCTGTTGGGATATGACCTTCGAGGCGTTCTTCATCGACGGGCACGCGGCACGGCAGAGCTACCAAGGACAGGGCGGCTACACGATCGGGCAGCATTACTCGGCTGCGTTCAAGGAGGCTGGCCTTTCAAGCAGGCGCACCGGATCGACCTTCATGCCGGGAAGCGATGACATCACGGCGAGAAACATGCTGCTGCGGTCATGGATGGATGAGCGCGACGACGGAACGACTAAGTTTCGCATCGACACAGCGCATTGTCCTGAAACGATTGATGAGTTCGCAAGATACAAGAAGAGGGTCACGCGAGAAGACGTGACCGACAAGGAAGTTTCACGCTTCAATCACTGCATCTCAGCGATTTGCTACGTCGCCAGCCGACACCCGAAATGGATGGCACCTGTTCCGGAAACCAGCGAAGACGAACACCCGCTAAATCGCCTCATGGCTTCCATCCCGTACGTCGTACCCCCAAGGCAAGCGTCCAATGCGATCTACATGGGTCCGGGCGCTTCGCCAGTGACAGCCCCGTGACAAGGTTTTCTGCATGTCAACAACAACGCAAACAGCAACATCACCAGGCAGAGTGCAAGTGCCATACCCGCCCCGCCTCGGCGAAATCGTCTACTACTACATTGACGGTGACACGGAAGCCGATCCGCAGGTCGCAATCGTCGTCGGCCCCAGGGCGATCGGACAGGATGGCAAGCTCAACCTCGCCATCATCAGAGACCAGTCGCTTCAACTGGCTTGCCAGCGATCCGTACCTCATGTCAGTGATCCGTATCTCAAATCTCACCCGCAATTCGCCCACACGCGCGGTGGTTGGGATTTCACTCAGGACACCAAGAGTTTGCGCGCGATCGAACGACGGATGGCAATCCTTCGGGAAGAGATGGATGCGATTCTCGCTAAGGTCGATGGGCCACGAAAGCCGCAGAAACAAGGGCAGTAACGGATAGCCGTCATGGACAGAGACCTTGCAGCAGACGCGCTTAGAGGGCTGACAAAAGCCTGGCTGGGCAAAATCGAGATTGCCCTGGAATGCCACGCGCGCAAGGCGTTTCTCGACGTGGCGGATCAATGCACGACATTCTTTGCCGGAACGGCTGGCGAGTTCTGGAGCAGCGAGTTTCAGGAAAAGTTCCTCGGCACGAAGACTGCCAGCCAGTTCAAGATTCAGATCAACAAAGCCTTTGAGTTGGTCGCGCTGTTTGGGCCGGTGCTCTACAACCGGAATCCAGTCCGGACCAACAGTTTTCCGCCGCCGATTTCGTTGGAACCAACACTCTTCGGAGACCCGAACGACCCATACGTCCAGCAGGCATTTCAGGCAGCCGTTGCCCAACAGGAACAGGAGACTGCGCGGCTCCGCGTTGGCACGCAGTTGATGGACCGCTACCTGAACTACACTCCCGACGAGCAGCCGGGAGGCGGACTAAAGACACACGGCGAGCAGGCTGTCACAGACGCCCTTGTTACGGGACGCGGGATACTCGCTCCGCGCGGCTACAACATGCCGGCATCGTCGCGCAAGCTCACGGGATGCTTCCACATCAGCTATCGCGACCTGATTACAGATCCGGATGCTCGCAAGATCGACTTCGGGGATACGCGATGGATTGGCATCCGGCATATCGAGACTAGCTGGGAAGCTGAGCGTCGATTCCGATTGCCCAAGGGTACGCTCAAAAACAGGACAAAGTTGGAGTCCTCCGAATCGCAGGCCGAGCGAGAAGCCTACGACCTGGGCGAAATGGAGCGTCAAGCTGGAACCACCTTTGACCTGTTCGAGTGGTGGGAATTGTTCAGCGTTGGAGGCGCAGGCGGCAGGCTTGCCGGACTCGACACCCCGCTGAAGGACGCTTTGGACAAATACGTCGGCGACTTCGCCTACATCTGCGTGGCCAAGAATGTTGAATGGCCGCTCAACCTGCCATTGGAAGTTGCCAGGTCAGCGTCTCCCGAAGAAGTGCGCCGCCGCCTAAGCTGGCCCGTTCCCTACTGGATGGATCGGCGCTGGCCGGTCGCTTTGCTGGAGTTTTACCGGCATCCGCGAAGGGCATACCCAATTGCCCCCATGTCACCTGGGCTTGGCGAATTGACGTTCCTGAACTTTTTGCTCAGTCGCATTTGCAAGCGCACATGGGACGCCTCGCGCCTGATGATGGCAGTCCTCGGATCGGCCAAAAAGGAGGTTGAAAAGGCGCTCAAGTCGCTCGACGACTCCGTTGTCTTTGAGCTTGATGATGTTCACAAGGCCATCGACCAAGTCATTTCATTTCTCGTCGTGCCTGACATCTCCAAGGACATCTGGGCGATTGCTGCCCAGGTCATGGAACTGTTCGACAAGCGAACCGGCTTGACGGAACTCTGGTACTCCATGTCGAGCACCCAGGCGAGAACCGCGACTGAAAGCCAGATCAAGGCAGAGAAAGCGTCAATCAGGCCCGAGTACATGGCCGGCAAGGTCGAAGACTTCCTCACCGATGCAAGCCAAATGGAAAAGCTCTGCGCTCACTGGGAGGGAATCTCGTCGCGCGATGTTCAGCCGCTCCTTGGCTCCATCGGCGCAAAGCTCTGGGATGAACTGATCCTATCCCAGCCGCCCGAACTGGTCGCCAGAGAAATGCGATGCAAGGTTGTGGCCGGCTCCGCGAAACGGCGTAACAAGCAGCTTGAGCTTTCCAACCTCACCGAGCTTTACCCCGGCATGTCGCAGCAATTCACGCTCTACGCACAGACGACAGGCGACAGCGGCCCGGCAAACGCCCTGAATGACAAGCTGTGCGACGCGATGCAGATGGACGCCAACGGGCTTCGGATGCAGGCGTTCATGCCTCCGCAGCTTAACGAGCCGCAAATCAGTCAGGAAGATCAGCTTGCCGCTCAGATGCAGATGGAGCAGGAAGCCCACCAAGCCGAGATGCAGCGTC
>JBAZMT010000058.1:0-5465 GCA_041649615.1 Parcubacteria group bacterium | reverse complement strand
GCGCTGGATATTGTCTGGCCACGGGTACTTCATGGAAGAGGAAATGCTGTGCGGACACGGGCCATGTAACGAGGATGAGCAGGACGCAGCTCGTGCTCGGATTGACGAGGCGATGTCGGCTCATATCTCAGACGATCCGAGGGAACCGGAGGCGACGAGCGCCAAATATGAAACGGCGGGGACGGATCTATGGTGAGGGCGACCTCAAAGATGGGACGACGAATCCGCAGAGCTGAACTGGGTGCGGTAATTGTGACATCGTTGTCACCAATCCTAATCGCTATTCTGATCTGCGTCCGGGAGAGCGGCAAATCCACTACGCGAGTATCTCGGCCTGCGAAGGCCAACCCCACGCTACTCCCGGACGCTCCTAATGGTGACACGGACTGTCACAAATCGGCGGGGGCGATCTGAGTGGGCAGGCCACCGAAGAGCGGGCAAAGGACAGACTGGGGCATCATCGAAGCCGAGTATGTCTTTGGCACCGAGACTACCTACAAGGCGCTGGCCAAGAAGTACGGGGTCGATCCGCGGATGGTCGAGTGGCACGGCTCGCCGAAACGGGAAAACTGGCGGGCAAAGCGCGAGAAGTTCTTGCGCGATGTCAGGGCTGAAGCCGAGAAACGCTTATCTGGTCAAGCCGGAGCCGACGAAGCAGAGCGGGTTCGGCCATTCAAAGACGCCTACGTCGAGAGCACGCAGAAGATGCAGGTCTTCCTCGACATGCTGCTTGAGAAGTTCATCCCCGCGGAGAACGCGAGCGAGAAAGAGAAGAAGCAATGCAGAGAACGGCTCGACGCACTGTCACCAAAGGAGTTGGCGGGGCTCATCATCTCCGGCACCGATCGACTCGGCGGCGTGGCGAAGGTGCTACAACTGCTCGGCGGGAACCCCACGGACATCTTCGACATCAAGGACGGATCGAGACAGGCCGAGTTGTCACCATTGGCCGAGGCGGAAATCGAGCAGGCGTTGCGGAACGCAAGGAGGATGGGATGAGCGAAATCGCTGTCGGCATCCTGGTATTCGGGCTCTTCATGTGCGTCGTAGCCGTCTGCGGCACATGGGAGCGGATCGCCAAAATGCGAGGACCACGATGAGTGCGCTCCGCTGGATTATGCTGGGAATGGGCGCGGCAGCCTGCGTTGCCTTGGGCTACTTCCTCGCCTTCATCCTCTTCGGGGTGGGAGCATGAGACAATCAAGGCAGGGCGCAGCGGGATCGCCTGTTTCGTCCCGTGTGGCAGGGCGAATCGTGACGGCCCTTGAGTGGCTTGCTGAGACCGCCATGGTCCCTCTGTGGTTGCTGGAGGATTGGATCGCCCGTTGGCGGCTCCGACGAGCCTTTCGCAAGCTCAACAAGTCGCTGCGCCGTACCGCTGAATCAGCCCGAGTCCTGGGCGAGGCCATGCGACAAGGCGCTGAAACCTTCAAGGCGTTCGCCGAGCAGATCGCTGTGGTTGACCAGGCTACCGCGGCCCATGGACGGAGCCTTTGGGAGAAAGCCCATCCCGAGTACGCCGTGCATCCTGTGGTCTACAACGCCATCAAGGTATTCGGCAAGCAGTCAGCACAGGACTCACGCACACCAGCGTCCAGGGAAGACGAGGAGAAAGACAGGAAGCAATGAAGCAATCGTAGGGCAATTCGCCTACACAGACGTCGTTTTTGCCCAGAAGTCGCCTCTGAATTCGCCCGAGTGCTGTTCAGGTCTTTGACAAGTGGTTGTTGGGTGGCTGGGTTTCGCCTATGGGCAGAGATCGCCTGTGAGCGGCAATTCGCCTGTCCAGGTTTCGCCTATGGCTGGTTGGGTTTCGCCTACGCACCGTTGGCCTCCAGGAGATCGCCTACGGCCTCGCGGAGGAGGTCCGGGACGGAGGTATGCCTAGACTGGGCCAGGGCTACCAGGCGGTCGTAGAGGGATTCGGTGACCTTGAAGGTGATCGGGCGCGAGAGAGATTCGCTTCCTGCCTGGTCTACCTCACCAATTCGCCCAGGTGGCCCTGATGGGGACTCAGCGTTCGCCGGTTGTGCTGATTCTGTCGGGGCTACCTTTGGGTTTCGCCTAGGTAGACCTGATGGCTTGGGCGGTTCCGCAGTGAAGCCGATCGGGGCGGTTCGGTGGGGCTCCTTGGCAGGTCGCTCGGCCTTGGCGGGTGGTGCCTCGTGTGGGCGGATCACGCCGGACAAGCCGGGGCGCTCGTCGCGCAGGCAGGCGGGGCATTGGTCGGGTCCGTTGCTTGCGGTCAGTCCGCCGCAGGTTGGGCACTTCTTCATGCGGTACACCTCCGAGGTGGCCCTGATGGTGTCAAGGCTACCTCATCGTCGCCCTGGGGGCAATCCAAGAAAGAGGGGCGGCCCCGACTGCTGGCCGCCCGACTCGAAAGGGGTGCTACTTGTCTACGATAACCTCTGTCGCGTACCGCAGGTCCGTCGCCTCCGTCTTCCTGAGCAGGCTCTTCGCCTGCTCGATGTGCGCTTGATATATGGCCATACCCGGCTCAGTCTCTGCCGCATCGACCAGGAAGCCTAGCGCCCTCTCCAGCTCTTCGATCCTCTCGCGGGCGGCGCAGTTCTCCTCCACCAGGACGCGGCTGTTGGCAAGGATGTCGCCTATCGCTTCGTCGATGTCGCCCGGGCCTCCATCATTATCAAGAGCGGGCTCGCCGAGTCGCGCCAGCGCGTCCTCGACTCCAGTCGCCTCGAACAGGCGGAGGCGCTTTTCCAGCTCTTCGATCCTCGCCTGTCGGCGGTCCAGCTCGGCGTAGAGTGCGTTCATTAGAACGCCCCCACGATTACGCCGCCGTCGAACTCGATCACGGTGGTCTGGTCGTTCAGCCATTCGAGCGCGGCCCGTTCCTTAAGGTCATCGCCTACGAGGTGCTGGAGAAAAGGAGCTTCGTCCTCCGTGCTATCCTCCGTGGCGTTCAGTTCTTCGTCCGTTGCCGCCTCTCCGCCGACATGGTCGCGCATAGCTTCGAGCGCCGTCGGGTACTCCGACCAATCGCAGCACAGGGCGATCACGTCCAGCTCTAGCTCCTCGCCCGCGTCCTTCTCGTACTCCTCTAGGTAGTCGAACAGGGCAATGAGCCCCGCGCGAGTGAACTGGTCCGCCCGTCCATACTGCCGGAAGGCGTCTAGGAAGTCGTGCTCTTGTACGGTCTGCTTCATCTTGCTTCCTCCTTTCGAGTCGCCCTAATGTAGCACAAGTCTCCGCCGCTGTCAAGAGGGATTCGCCAAAGTCGCCTGCCCGCTTGACAAACTCGCCTCGAAGTCGCCCGATTCGCCCACGGGTTTCGCCCCCAATTCCCCCGCAATTCCCCTAATTCGCCTACACGCGCACGCATAGGGCTCCTGTAGGGTGGCCTGGCTGTAAGGCAGTCTGACAGGTTCCTAGCGAAAGGCGATAGACACGTGTCCTGTCCGATTGTGCGACAATGCTGCAAGCGGGCGTGACTCTAGGCCATTGACAATGTTGCACAAAGAGACGCATACTGTCAGTGTCCGAAAGGAGGACACGATGACGAGAGTGGAGCTAGTGGAGCAGCTAGTGGAGCAGGTCGGCAAGGCGCAGTGGGGGCGTGTGTCGTGGCGGGCATCTATCGGCCCATCGTGTACGCGTATCGCGCGCCAGCTCGGCGTCATTGCCGACTCGGGAGAGTCGTTTGACGACCTGGCCAGCTTGTCGGCCACGTTGGGCGACAGGTAACGAAAGGGGGACGTATGAACCATGCAGAGTGTGTCAAGAGGTTTGCAGAGCGAACGATCAGCAAGCGAACCGGCCGCGTAGAGTGGAGAGCGGGAAACGTTTTTTGTGAAGGGAAGGCAGTTTACAGCTATGGGCACCACTTCCCAATGGCGTACTATCGGGAGGAGTGGAAGGATGGCGCGCGCTTCGTTCTGAACGGAGACCGCTACAGCTCGTCCACGTCCAAGCACCAAGCGGACGTGCGTCGCTTCTGTAAGGGACCAACCGTGAGCTTCACGGCGATGCGGGCGGCGCGCTTGAACCCTGAAACGGCGATTCTCGTCGACTACACGGACGGAACGTCCATCGACGTCGACAAGGTACGCGCCGTGGGTCAGGGTCCGTGGAGCATGGTCCGCCACGGCACGGGCGAACCATTCACAGCGCCGCGGGTGGGGGAGTGGAATCAGAATCGGTGGGAGGAGAGCGCGAACACAGAGACGCTACGACGCGGCGAATGGCACATCCTTGGCGCGTCGTTGTGGCGCAATCCCGAAACCGGCGAGACCTGGTTGGCGAGCACGGATGAGGGCTCTTACTTCATCTCAAGGCTACCAGGCAAGCCGCGCAACATCGAGGGCGCGTTTCTGTCACTCATCCCGCAACAGGTACGGAAGGAACGAGAAGAGGGGCAGGACGTCAAGCGACAAGGAGAGTGGTTTTTCTGCCCGTCGGGGCTCACGGACAAGGGGCTAGCCTACGTTGTAGGCATTACTCAGAAGGCACTGCGCGTGCGGATCACGCGCGGCGCACTCAAGAGCGAGCGACAGGCAAGCGGCGGGAATGAGCATGTGTGCTCGCAGTTGACGTACAAGGGGCGCACGTATGCGAGAGGGGTGGTCTACCATCGAAACCCTGAGTACCGGTGGACGGACTTTGGCGGAGTGAAGCACGTCGAGCGAGGCCGAAGCACCGGCGAACACAGAGCACTGCACCTCGGCACCGAATGGCACGCCGTGTACCGGAACACAGAGACCGAATCGCATTCGGCCGGTGGGAGGGTGGACTAGATGCGCGTCCTTGTGAAGGGAACGTCGCGCGAAGCAGAGACAGCCGCGCTTGAACGCGGGATGTATTTGCAGGTCGCGCGCGAGATCGTGCGCCTACCGTACAGCGAGACGGTAGGCGAGGTGTCGGACATCTTCCAACCAGAGCTAGCGCGATGGTATACGGAGGATGTTGGGCGAGTCCCGCCCTACCCTGTCGGTAGCCTGTTGATGTATTGGAGCGCGGATCATGCTGAGTGATCCGCTACCCTTTGGGGCCGTCGTGGCGCTGGCGCTGTTGGCGCTGGTAGTTTGGATAGGGAGAAGGGTAGCGAAGCCACGGAAGAGGCACTAGGGAAGATCGGAGGACGGAGAATGGCAACACTATACGAGCGGGCGGCGGAAGCGGTCTTCATGCGAGGTACACTGCCGGATGGATACCAGGGACACCGACGAGCGGTCGGCTTCGCACTTGTGGAGGGTTTGGTGCTCGTTGTCTACACGGGCGGATGCTTTCACAACGGGATCAAGGCAACAACGGTGGAAGACGCGAGGGAGAAGGTTCTGCGAGGATACGGCGATATGTTGTCGCTAGCGTAGGCGGCGAGGGCGGGCCCGTCTTCGGGCGGGCCCTTCTCTCTGTGTGAAGCTGTCAGGCTGTCAGGTTGTCATACCGGAGTCTCAACCCCACCGGACCCCCACCCCCCATGCTCGGGCATCGACTCCTCCGTC
>JBAZMT010000057.1:0-5541 GCA_041649615.1 Parcubacteria group bacterium | reverse complement strand
GGCCATTTCACTCTCCTTAGATGTCACTGACACGCTTGATGAGTCCACCAACGGACCGTAGGAACTTTCGCACAAGTCGCTCGCGAAAGTCAACACATGGTGCTTGCCCGGTTCCATCATCGAAAGTTGCGAGGCTGTTCACTGCGACGTAGCAGCCTTTCGCATCGCAAAAACCGAGGTTTCGCCATGGTGGAAGATTCTCGACGTGGCCGCGCATCCGTTCGTATGCCTCCCACGCTGCGCCGTGGATGAGGCGCTCCTGCCCGCCGGCATAGTCGCAATGCACGCAGGCACCGCAGAGCCCGAGGCCCGAGCGCATGATCTGCTCCACCGCGGCGACCTCGAGCGGCGTCGGCACGATGAGGCACATCTGCTGCTGGGTGGACGTCACGAGCAGTGGCAGCTCCTTGCCTCCCTTGGTGACGACCTCATGTGCCCAGCGGGTCTTCTCGACGTCTATGCGCTCCTCGACCGGCAGGGATGGGTCCTTGTCCTGGTCGACGATACGGAGACTCACGAGCGGCTGTGGTTTCTGCTCTGGGAGGTTGCGGCTCATGGCACGACCTCGACGAGGCCGATCTTGAGCGCGCACTTGCGGCAGATCGTCTCCTTGGTCGCCGGGTCGACGTGCTCGATCGACTCCATGCTCTCACCGCAGCGTTCGCAGGGCGTGCCGGTGTCGCGCTCCGGCATGATGATGCCGAGGCTCTCCACGCCGGCCTCCTGGATCGCGTGCAGCGCGGCCATGTCACCGATGCCTTGAAGCCAGCGGCTGATGGAGATCGTAACGTTGGTGAATCTGTCCCGCCACACGGGCGCGTCGGGCAGGGAGCCGCCTCGCAGTGCGGGCGTCAAGACTGCCCACAGCTCGTGCGACCTTGCCCGCGCTTCGACCGCGCGACGCCACGCACCGGAGAGCGCGCAGCGGAGAACAGCAGCATCGTCTCGCACTGACGCCATCGTGTCAAGCGCTTCCTGGGCGAGCGCTTTACGGACACGGAGCTCGGTGTACGGCGTGAGCTTCCACCACCATGGCAGCGCAGGGCCTTCGTAGCAGGCGCAGACGGCAGAGCTCGGCGAACGGAACGGTATCGAGGCTCGTTCGCACACACCGCCAGCCTCTTCCGACTTCGTCCACATCCGCTGGGCCATCGGCATCGTGATGCGTGTCGGGTCAGCGGTATTGAAGAACGTACACGTCGCACACGTAGGACGATCACGGAAGTGCATAGAACCCTCTCTTCCTCTTGATGAGCTTGCCTCGCTTGGTGAGCTTGGTGAGCCATGCGGAGACTTGGTTCGGTTTCACCGTGGGGCCCAGGTTGTCTCGGACGTGGCAGTAGGCCTCGCTCATTGTGAAACCAGCAGGTGCTCGAGTGGTGGCGAGCGCGAGGATGAGATCGGCTTGACCTGTCAGCAGGTCGGTCGGTTTCAGACCTTCCCGCACGATCGCCTCTCGCGCCTCGAGCAGGGGGGAGAGCGCCTCCCGTGAGCGGGCGAGCTCCTCCTCGATCTTCGTGTCAACCTTTTTCAGCTCTCGGAAGATCTCCGGCACGTCCCGACGATACCGGGGGCCTCGGGGAAATGCAACCGTTTCCTCTTTTCGACGATTTTCGGTCTGGAGTTGCATTCGCGGGGAAGGGTGTGCGGTGCCCGCCCACTGTTCGTCGCTCGAGCGTGTTTTTCGCGTCGACGGAGTTTTCATCGAAAAGTGGCGTTTTCGACGTTCTCCGGTTTCGAGGGAAAATTCGATGAAAATTTCATCGAATTTTTGGTCGTTTTCGCGGCACGCAGGGTTCTAAGTGAAATCCCTCTTGACGCCGCGTGGAGGGAGGGGTACGCTAGGCGCTGTGCCATTTGGGGCACAGCGCCGTAGCGTACCCCTTCCCCTCGCCGCCTACGGCGGCTCGCACGCAGCTATTCGGGATTTCACAAAGAACCCGCAGTGTTACGCGAGCAACTACCACAAGCACCCCCTAAGCACCTTATATTTTTCGAGATAACTACTTAGGAATTATTGAAGAATCGGGAAAACGATGATTTTTGAGCTAAATTTTGGCGAGTTTTAGATCTAGAACCGAGATTTTAGATTGTACCCTGTTCCGTGTCTTCGCGGCTGTTCTGTGGTCGGGGTCAATGTCTTATGTCCGACGAGTCCGAGAGCCTCGAGAGCATCGAAACGGGCCTGGATCTTGGTCGTGGACATCTCGACGCCTAGGTTGTCGCGAAGCACCCGTTGCATTCCAGAGGTTGTATAGAACTCGTCCGAGACGGTCAGCACGTTCCAGATCCGCTGCTGGTCCTGGTCCCAGCTCGAGGTGTCCGCAGCGGGTTGTGCTTCGGCTTCTTCCGGTTTCTCCTTCGGCGGCTTGTCGGTCACGTTCCGCCGAGGCGCCTCGACCTCGCCCGACTCGTCCTCCTTCTGATGCAGCTCCGCAGAGTAGGGAATGTAGCGAAGCGTGATCTGCTTGATCGACTTGGGCGACTCCTCTCCGGTGCGTTGCACACCCATTTCGGCGAGCACGCGCTGGAAGGTGTGTTCGCTGATGTCGGTAAAGATGCGGGAGACGTGACACATGGGTTTTGAGTCATCGGTGGAGCCACGCTTCAGCTTATTCGCGTAGAGGTGGAAGAGGTTAGGTTCTTCAGCGTTTTCTGCGACCAGCACGTCATCAAACAGGTTCACGAGCATCGACTCTCCGCGTATCCGCTGACGACGAGAAGTTTGCGGTCCAGCCATTTTGTTGTTATGGTGAGCCCACAACACGTAGCCACTGGTCTGTTCGGCAAGCCACCTACATCTGGCTACAAAGGGCCGCACGTCGTCTGCCTTGTCGGTCGAGTTGATCAACGCCAGCAGCGGGTCAAGGACCCACAGCCGGGGCCGCGCCTCTCTCGGAAACGTCGAGGTGACCAGCGCCTGCACGTTCGCCCACCACGCCTCGCTCGAGAGCGGCGCGTCAGGGCTCATGCCCATGCTCGACGGCGTGATGATGTGGACCCGGCTCGCGAAGTACCGCATGAACTCGGCATGGCTCTCGCCGCGGCCCAGGAGCAGCCCGGCGAAGTGTGACATGTTCTCGGCGACCTTCCCTTCGCCAGCCAGGTACACGACCGGCGATGTCATGCACTCGAAGTGCTGGAGCCACTTCCTGCCGCTTGCCACCGCGATCATGAGGTCCAGGCACGCAAGCGACTTTCCGGTCCCGGCGTCGCCGACTAGGAGCCCGATGTGTCCCTCGAGGAACAAGTTCTCGACCACCCAATTTTGCACGGCCCAGTCTCCTTTCTTTGCGTAGTCAGCGAAGAGAGAGTCGCCCTGACCGAGCGCCGTCGAGTACGGCCGGTTGTGCGCCTCCCAGATCGCTTCGAGTTGGATTTCGCGCTGCGCGCGTTTGTGTTCCATCGTCCAGGCGCTCGGAAGCCTGACGATGTCTGGATCGTCCTTCATGCCCAAGGCGTGCCCTCGCCGAGGTTCAGGGTACAGGGGTCGCAACCGGCAGGTCAAGCGCAGCGAACATTTCGCTGTGCAGATCGCCTGAGTATCTTGCGGCGTTAGGGTATTGACTTTTGTATGCGGTTGTGAGATCTTTTGCTTGCATTCCAAGGTCCCCGCCATTGACGCCCCGCACAGCCCATGCGGGGCGTCGCTTTTTTGTTGACACGATGTGACTGCTGCCAGTAGGGTTCTTGTTGGCGAGGGACACAAGGTGCATTCACGGCTGGGCAGCCTGAATGCCGCATTGGTCGCGGCTGATGCGTGTGGTGCGCGTGCAGGTCGGCGACTACGCGGCTACCAGATCGAAGGCGTCTCCTGGGGGATCGAGGACTCGTACCTCAACTCCTTCAGCGTCGGCCTCGGCAAAAGTGCCACAGCAGTCGTCACCGCCGTTGCGCTCAACTACGATCGTGCTGCGTTCGTCGTTCCAGCACATCTCTTCAACACCTGGCTCGAGGAGATTGTGCGCTGGGCCGGCGTCACCGTCGTATACGAACTCCTCGGCAATCGCCGCCTCCGCATCGAACGCTGCTACCTCGACAAGCACGGTAGCGTGCTTCACCGGGAACAGGTCAAAGATCTGCCCGATCGCCATTGGTTGCTTGTTTCGCATGAGACGGTTGCCGAGTGGGGTCGTATTGTGTCGGTTGCGCGGCAAGGCGGCATCCTCGCCACCGAGGCCGGCGAGGACGCAGCGCGAGAGATGCTCGGGGTGGTACGGCAGCCGGAGCTGGTCGTCGTAGACGAGGTCCACAACATGGGCCACACTGCTGCGGCGCGAACCGGCGGGCTCCACGCGCTTTGCCGCGGAGCTCGCCGCGTCATCGGCGCGAGCGCCACACTCCTTTCGGGCGGCGCTCATCGGCTCTGGGGCCCGCTCTCGGCTGTTTCGACAGGCTGGGGCTCCTACAACACCTTCATCGAGCGATACTGCGGCGCCGAGCGGGACGGCCGCAACGCGCTGCGGCCAGGCTTGCCGACGAACGTCGCCGAGTTGAAGGCTCGCATGGCCGGTCTCGTGCTCCGCTACGCCGCTGCGGACTTCGCGCATGAGCTGCCGGAGGAGACGATCCAGCGTGTCGGTGTTCGTGTTGATCGCGCCACGACCAAGCACATCGGAGATGCCGTCTTCCAGTTGCAGAAGGCGCTTCGCACGCACAGCGGTGAGCCAGCGTCGTCGCACTTCGCGCTGGGAGAAATTCAGGCGCTTCGCAATATGCTCGCCGAGACGAAGCTCGAGGCTGTCGCGGACCTCTGCCGTGACCTTGTCGCCAGCGGCGAGCGTGTGCTGGTCTGGTGCTGGCACCACGCCGCTGTCGAGCGCATCGCCGAGGTACTTGGGAAGACCCCGCGCGTTGTTTGCTACACGGCGCACGGCGATTGCTCGAAGGCGTGGATCAACAACTCCATCGACAAGTGGAGCATCACCTCCGGCACGGTGCTCGCCGCGACGACCGAGCTTCTTGGGACCGGCGTGGACATACTCGCGCGGGTCTGTCGTCTCCAGGTTTTCCTCGAGATGCCATGGAAAGTTGACCGCTGGGTACAGGCCAGGGGTCGGCTCGTCCGCATGAGTCAGACGCAGCCTGTCATGACTTACGTCGCCGTCGCGGATGTGCCGTTTGAGGCCTCGCTTTTCGACAGGCTCTTGACTGAGGCTCGAGCGACCGACCCGCTACTGGGTGACAACCGCGGTGGCCTCGTCGCCGCCGCGCTGGGGCTCGAGCGGGACGTGGGCTTGAAGCTGAACGAGTGGTTCAAGGAGTAGACGATGGCTGACACCAAGCAGGTAGAGATAGAGGTAGACATCACGATCACGACGCGAGTCAAGGTCAAGGTCGATGTGGACCTTGACGAGCTGCGCACCGGCAAGGGGCTCATGGACGAGACGGTGAGCCGCGTCGTGTCGGTCGCGCCGATCTACGCAACACTCGCCACGAGCGACTTCGACGACTGCGACATCACCGACTTCGACATCTTTTTCGATGCCGTCGCCTCTGCGCTCGCAGAGTTTGGAATAGACGTTGACGAGTTGCAGTCAG
>JBAZMT010000056.1:0-5605 GCA_041649615.1 Parcubacteria group bacterium | reverse complement strand
AACGATCTCGACTTACGAGATCCAGAAACAGGGCGCTACACGGTGCCCGTGGACTTCAAGCTTACGTACAGGGAGGTCTGACCATGGCTCAGACGAGTGTGCAGGTAGAGGCAGCGATTCGTTGGGGATCGGCGAAATGGGAGATGGGGGCCGACGTCGGATCTCTTGTGAACGTCGGCGCGGTAAGGAACGCAGTGTTTGACTATCGGTATGACAAGGTATCCGTGAAGTCCGACAACGCAGGCACGATCATGGAGGCGATCCGCAACGAAGAGTGCGGAATGGCGGCCGATCTCATGGAAGTGAACTTAGAGAAGCTGGCTTCGTTCTACGCCGGCGTCCTGGCGCACGCGACGGTAGCCGCCGCGCCGGTTGCCGTGACGAACGAGGAACACGTCCTCACCGGAACGACAGAGAACATCCTGACGTACCGCAACGGGGCCGGGACGGAGGTCGCTACGATCTCCGCTACGAGCGTATCCGGCGGCGGTACGACCTACGTCCGCGATTGCGACTACGTCATCAACGTCAACGCGGACGGCTACACCACGATTGCACGGGCGTACCCGACGGTGATCGAAGGAGCTACGGCTCTCTGCGCGGTCACCGGAACGACCAACTACTTCCTGAGCGCGGGCGCGTGGGACGTTCAGCCAGCCGTCGGCGACCACATCTACGTCACCGGATTCACCGAGACGGCGAACAATGGAGTCAAGACTGTAACGGCTGTTACGGCTGACACGATCACGGTTTCGGAAGTGCTGGTCAACGAGGTCGAAGGCGACACGATCACGATCACTAGAGGCGCGATCCTGACGGGCGGGACGGTCTACGTCAACTACACCTACACCCCGCTTGCCAGCCGGACGCTCAAGGGCGGCGGGCTCACCGAATTCACCGCTCGCGTCTGCCGATTCACGAACACGGACAGCGCCGGGAAGACATTGGCGATCACCATCTTCAGTTCAACTCCGGAGAGCGGGTTCACGTTCAACTTTCCGTCTGACGACGGCGACGATCCGATGCTCTGCCCGATCGCAATGACTGGCAAGCCGGATACGAGCCGCGCCGCCGGTGAGCAGCTCTTCGAGATCGTCGATACTCAGCACAGCTCGTAGCGCATAGGCACAAGGAGGAACGATGCCGGAGAAAGAGAAGGAACTGGCGATGGGCCCAGTAATCAAGGACTTCGATAAGCTGGCTCCACAGCAGCGCCAGGCCCGACTTGGCGGGCGGGTGATCGACGTGACAACGATCCCCGCCCGTGTCCTCATGGAAGCAGCGCGATTCGCCGATGAGATTGAGAAGTACAGCGGAGAGGAGCGGCTAGACAAGGCGCTGTCGCTCGTCGTGCGAATCGCTAAGGTCCATGATCCTGAGATCACGCTCGATTGGTTGCTCGATAATGCAGACCTGAACCAGCTCTTGGCGCTCATCGACTTCACGCTCGAACCGTTGAAGACACGTGCCAGAGAGGAGCATGAGAAGAAGGGGGAAGCGGTAACGCCCGAGGGATAACGAGTATCGAACTCGGGCGGATACTAGCGCGGCTGTCGATCTTGTACCCAGGGACGACGCCGAACTACTGGCTAGACGGCCATCCGATTGAGGACTGGTACTGGTATCTCGGCATGGCCGAAGAGGAGCAGAGGAGAGGAACACAAATGATCGGCGAAGCGGTGATCGGAACGTATGGCGCGGCGCTGGCGAAGAAGCCGCTGCCGAAGTCGAAACCGCTCATCGTCTCATCGGCTGACGAGGCACCGGATCGGGCAGCGTTCTACAAGGATGAGTACGTGAGAAAGCACATCAAGCGAGGCTGACATGGCGACGCTACTCGGGACTCTGGGAATCGGGATCACGGCGGACCTCGCTGGCTTGGCGAAGGGGCTGGAAACAGCATCGAAGAGCCTGACGGACTTCGGACAGAAGACCGAGAAGATGGGCAAGTCGATCTCCGAGACCGGCACCACAATGACGAAGTGGGCCACGGGTCCGATCGTCGCTGTCGGTGCGGCTGTTACCGCTCTCGCCGTCAACGTCGGGCAATTCGCCGACAACCTCATGACGCAGAGCCTACAGACTGGGCTTTCTGCCAAATCGCTACAGGAGTGGCGGTACATCGCTACCCTCTGCGGCGTCAGCGCGGACGCTGCCGTGACCGCGATCTATGGCCTCAGCCGCCGCATGGCCGAGCTAGAGAACGACACCGGGGAGGGCGCGGAGGCTCTCGCCAAGCTCGGGCTGACCTTTGAGGACATCCGTGGCAAGTCACCGGAAGACGTGTTCACGCTGTTGCTCGATCGCCTATCGACGATCCCGGATGTCCTTGAACGGAACTCGATCGCATCGAAGACGCTGGGGCTCGGCTGGAAAGAGGTTGCACCGATCATCGCAGCAGGCGGTGACGAGATCGAGCGGCTCCGAGAAGAGGCCCACGATCTCGGCGTCGTCATCAGCGACGAGGGGATCAAGGCGGCGGCGGACTTCGACAACGCCTGGGATTCGATCACGGCGCAACTAGCGGCGGCAAAGAACGAGATGGGGATCAGCCTTGCGCCGATGATGCGCAACACGTTCGTGCCGATCATCCAGAATACCGTGATCCCGGCACTCAAAGACTTCGGCGAGAAGCTGGCGGCGATCATCAAGTGGTTCGGTGATCTACCGGAGAGCACACAGAAGACGATCATCAAAGTCGTCGCGCTTGTTGCGGCGGTCGGCCCCGCTGTCCTCATTGTCGGGAAGCTTACGACGGCGGTCGGGTTGCTATCGAAGGCGCTCGGCGCATTCATGGCGAATCCGATCCTGTTAGGATTGGCCGCGATCGCCGCTGCGACCATAGCCGTCGTCTCCAAGTTCGCCGAAGCACGGCAAACGGCAGCGGAGCTTGAGCAGGAATACATCGATCTTGGCGCTGGTCTGTTCGAAGCAAGCGGCACGATCAACAGCGCCCTAGAGCAGATGTCGAATGGCGTCGGGATGCTTGACCACATGATCGGAGAGGTCGCGTTTGACGATCTCATTGCCAAGCTGGACGAGCTGAAGATTGCGGTGCTCGATCTTCCCGCCGACGAAATCGAAGCCGCTTGGACTGAGGGCGTAGATCAGATCTTCGATGCTCTCGAATCGGAGTACCCCAAGCTAGAGAAGATCCTTGAGCGATACCGCCGTGGCTTCCTCGAAAAGGGCGAGGAAATGGCGGAAGACCTCATCTCTGGATTCAGTGAGCAGGCTTCGCAATTCGTGGCTGCGGTCTCCGATACGGTCTCTGCCGGGCTGGGTGCGGCGGCGAATGCGACCGAAGGCTTTGCCGCTGTCGGGACGAAAGCCGGTGAGTCCTTCGCCGAAGGCTTGTCTATCGGCCTAGCGGAGACAGCGTCCGCAGTGGATCAATCGCTATCCGCAGTCGGCCAGGATGCTCTCGCAGCATTCGATGTCGCCGGGAAGCTGATCGCGGAAAAGAGCCAAGAGATCTCTGCACAGATCGCCGCGACGTATCAGATGATCCTAGACGATTCGGCGGACACCGCCCGCAAGATCGCCCAGGGGTACACGCCGACGTTCGATGAATTGCAGACGAAAGTGAACTCCGCAGTTGTCGCGTTCGAGATGGCACGGCAGACCTACGGTGAATCGTCGATCGAAGCGTTGAATGCCTTCAAGCAGATGCTGACCGTTCAGGCAGAATTGAACGAGATCAACAAGGACCTATGGGAAACGCTCCAACAAGTGAACGGTCCTCTCCTCAATCTCATCGTCTACATGAAGCAGTACACCGGGGCGATGGAAGAGGACGAGGCGTTCATGCGGAAGTTCATCGAGCAACAGAGCACGCTTCCGTACATGCTCGAAAAGATCGGCGCAGGGATCGATCTCACCGGAATCCACTGGGATGATTACGTGCGCATCACGCGCAAGGCATCCGAAGAGACGAAGACGGCAACAGACGAGATTGATGCGGCGGTGTCTGGATTGGACGGGCCGTTCACTTATGCCCGATCGGTGATTCTGAGTTGGGGCGACGTGATCTCCGAGCTTGCACAGCGGACGGTACCGACAGCCGTTGAAGCGTTGCGCTCGATGCAGAACTCGATCTCGTCCGCCTTCTCGACATTCTTCGACGGTATCTCTGAGATGAAGACGACGAATGCCGAACTCAAGGAGGACTACGAGAATACGCTCATCGAGCTAGCCGACGCCGAGGGGGAAGCCTACAAGAAAGCCGCCGAACAGCGCACGAAGGAATTGCAGGATCTCTCAGACGATCTCTCTGACGGGAAGATTACCCGCGAGCAGTACACCCGTGAGGCGAAGCAGATTGAGGCCGACTTCACGAAGGCGGTGAAGCAGGCCGCCGAAGCTCGCACGAAGGCATCGGAAGAGGAGCTACTGGCCTACGAGGCGCAGAGACGCGGCGTGGATGACATCCTGAGCGAGATGCTGAAGAGCTTCCTGAAAGCTGCACGGGAACAGCTACAGCTTGAAGCGGCCAAGTGGGCTGTGATCGCTATTGCCGAGGGGATCGCGCTCAACTTCATCGGCGCGTTGAAGGCGGCGGGGGCAGCGGCGGCATATCTCGCAGGCGCGGCGGGGCTGGCGATTGCCGGATTCGAGAAAGGCGGTGTCGTCAAGGCGGCGCTCGGTGAGCCTGTCCCCGCAATCGTCCACGGCGGGGAAGCGGTGTTCACGCCGGACCAGCTTGCGGCTCTCGGCACGATCGACTACGGCCTACTCGGGGAAGCTGTTCACGCGGGCGTCTACGATGCGATGGATGAGCTGGGAATCGGCGCGGACAGGCCGCTCATTCTGCAAGTGGACGGGAAGACATTCGGGCGGATCGCTCTGCCGCTCGTGCAGCGTGAGAAGGTCAGGCTCGGACTGGAGGCGGTGTAATGGCGAGCGCAGGGAGATTCTGGCTGGGGCTGTCGGGTGCGGAGTCGCTGTTTGTCTCGGACGGTTTCACGATCGCCTGGGAGGGCTTCGAGATCAACCGTGAGGGCCGCGTAGCGAATGGTGCGCTCGTCATCGACAACATCGCAACCAAGTCACGGTTCACGATCAGCTACAACACGGGCGCAGTCGGCCAGGATGCCCTGGACGCACTTCTTGCGCTCTACGCTGCGGGGGTCAGTGTGCCCCTGTCTCTCATCATCGAGGAAGAGGATTCGACGACGACGACCTACACGGTGAAGTTCCGCCCATTCTCGCGGGTGCGGATGCTGACGAAAGACAAGTGGCTCTGGGAACCTGTGACATTCACTCTTGAGGAGGTTTGACGATGGCTTACGTTGGGCATGTGAAGCGACCGAAGGCGTCTCTTTCCGCTGTCGTGATCAAGGCGGACGGGACGCGGGTTGACTTGGGGACGATTGCCGGGGAGGGTCGCAACGATCCGGCGAATCTTGAGAAGGGCAAAGCGGGGCGCGAACGCCTCGATTCAATGCTAGCGAAGGAAAAGAAGGAGGCCCACCATGGCGGCTGATGTAGTGTACGTGGTAGACAACGGACTAGCGATCACGACGGACAGGCTCCTCGATTCACCGACGCACAACCCGCCGAAGTGGGTCCACTGGGGCACGGGGACGACGGCGGCGACGGCGGC
>JBAZMT010000055.1:0-5668 GCA_041649615.1 Parcubacteria group bacterium | reverse complement strand
CTGCCGTTTACGAACTTGACGTGATGGCCCCAATCGTCAATAACGCGAACATTCCGTGCGCGCGCTCCGACGGCCATGACTACTCACCGTCCTTGAGACCAAGAACGTCATTCAGAAGTTCCCAGTCATTCTCAGAGGCGTTGTCGGCCTCTTCCTTGACGCCCTCGACCTTGACCGGCTCCGCGAGGGAGGCCGCAAGATCCGTGTATTCCTTCACAAGCGCATCCACAGCCGCCTCTTCGGCAACCGTGTCGGCAAACTGCTTGCGCACAAGCGTCTTCAGGCTCTCGTGCAGCTTGGATTCACCGAGCTTCTTCTCAAGCAGATTGCGGCTCTCCACGACGGCAATCTTGTGCAGCGCCTCGTCGCGCTGCTTCACCGTCTTGGCAAGCTCGTCCTGCGCTTCTTTGATATCAGCCTTCAGCTTCACCGACTCGCCCTGCTCCTGGAGTTCAGTGGCAACGGAGGATCGAACCTCGTCGGCATACTCCTCCAGGAGCTTCGGGTAAGCGTTCTTTAGATCCTGAATTGACTTCAGATCCATATTCGTTCCTCCGTCGTGTTCAAGCGCCTCTAGGACTTCACCGATACCGCCTCGCGCACCAGCGCGAATCACGGTGTCACACGTCCAGGGCGTATCTGTGTCAATGTCCTCAACAATGAAGCCCTCTCGACCTTCCGCTGTACCGCGGGCGATCTTCCCCTTTCCATTTATTGAGAGCTTCACTAGATGGGGAGCATGTTTCAGAAGACGCTGGATATGTGAATCGATAGCGCAGAACACACCTTTGATTGCATCGCGGCCAGTAGGCCCGGCACCTTCCGCTACATGAACATCACGGTAGACGCCGTTGTAGTCACTGACTCGCGGGTTCGGGATATGACCATCAAACGACCCCGCACCTTCCAGCACAAGGGCCAGTTTGTCCAGCAGAGAACGTCCATAATAGCGTCCATTCAGCGACCATCCCGCCTCGATCAGGCAGGCTTCGGCTTTCACGACGCCATCTTCTTCTTTCGCTTCACTAAGCGATACGGGAAGAGACAAGTCCTCCCGCAACAAAACGGTTTCAGCCACCGTGGAGGTGGCCTCTTCGGTGGCCTCTTTCATATCATTCATCTCCAAGCCATCGAGAATCGCAATGGCTTTCTCGTTTCTGAGGGCTTCTTTCTCCAGAATGCTCTCAAGCCCCTGTATCGCATTCTCGCGGAGGGAATCAAGGGCATCTCGGGCGATACCGACAATCTCTACATCTTCCTTTGTCGCTTTCGCTTTCACCTTTGCAAGCGCAACCCGGATTGCTTTCGGAGCGCACTCCTTGTCAGTACCTCCGTCTTTCAAACAGGCTCGCAGAACGCCATTGGCGATAGAGATCGCTAGGCGTTTCTTCTCCTTGCTCAGATTCTTGAAGGCGTCGGGGATGTTACCAATCGACCACGGCACTACGATCAACCTCGAATGCAAAATGGAACGGCAGTATCAGAAGGGCTTGACAAAGGCACAACAGAGTGATATGATGCTCGTGTTGTAGCCAGGCAGATCTTGAACCCCAAAAGGGAAACGCGAGCCATCGTCGAGATGAACCCCATGGAAACTTTGCGAGCCATATCAGGCTTGAAACCCAAGGCGCAAATGCGAGCCACTTCACGCTTGAAACCCACGTGGTGGATGTGAGCCAGAAAGTGCGTGGAACCCATCATCGCTCTGCGAGCCACGTCCTCGATGAAACCCAGGAGTGTTTTGCGAGCCAGTCTGTGTCTGAAACCCAGGACGAACGTGCGAGCCACCCCGCCCCTGAAAACCATACTAGAGGTGCGAGCCACTCCCCTGGTGAAACCCTCGCCGCGTCTGCGAGCCAACACAGTTCTGAAACCCAATTCGGGCGTGCGCGCCATGAGATTGTTGAAACCCATGCGGGGTATGTGAGCCAAAATCAGATGAACACCAAACCGGGTAGTGGGAGGGAAAATGGCGTGGAAGGAAGGGCTTAGATACGGCGGGGATGAGGCGCGTAGGATTTACGCAGCGGCGTTCCCTCATGCCCCGCTAGATCCTGATAAGAATTTCAGGATCACATTTGAGGTAGAAGTCAATGACTGCTGCGAGAAGTGCCAAGGGCAGAAGTTGTACATCCAGCAAGGCATGATTGAGATTGGCGGGGATAACAGTTGTCACGATGCGTTCATTGATCTGGGCATTCCGAAGTTCTGTCCCAGGTGTGGCCGAAAGCTGGAGGGAAAATGAGACAAGTGGCGATCGATTGGGCCTTTGCCGAGGAAAAACTAGCTGTCTACGATGGCAAGAAGGTCTTGAAGGCAGTGCCTAAGCTCAAGGCCGGGGATGAAATCTTCGCTGAGAATATCCCCATGAAGCACGCCGCTCAGTGGCTCAAAGATGGCATCATCATCCGCCGCTGTCGGCCTAACGATACAGCGGCATTGCGCAAGGAGATTGGACAGGAAAAGACTGATGCTCTCGATGCCAAGCTTATCTGGCAACTAGCGGAGGCCCATCCCGAGAAGTTCCGAGAGTGGAAGGGCGATCCGCAACTCACCACGCTCTACCGTGCATTCAAGGAGGTTCAGCGGTGTCGCGTTGGGCAAAGCAATCGCGTCTGGGCTAAGGGCGAAGAGACGGCTACCGCCGTACTAGACGATCTTGAGAAGACAGAACGGAAGATCGTGAAGGCTATCGAGAAGGAACTGAAATCCTACAAGGTATGGGACTGGCTGTCTCAGATCAAAGGCATCGGCGTGGCAACTGGCGGCGGACTTGTCGGCCTCATCGCAAAATACGGCATCGAGAACATCCGCCAAGTCTCTTCCCTGTGGCATCTCTTCGGATTGCACGTCGTAGAGGGCAAGGCTCCGCGACGGACAAAGGGCGAGGAAGTCTCGTATGTTCCCGAGGCCAAGACACTTGTACTTGGCGTGATTGCGGATTGCTTCATAAAACAGCGCAGTCCTGTCTACCGCGACATCTACGACCAAGAGAAGGCGAGGCAGCTAGAGATCGAATACCCAGAGGGAGAACTGGCCTCGAAGTTCCTTGGCTACAAGAAGTCCGACACGCACCTGTCGCTCAACCATGCACACCGCAGAGCGATTCGCAAGATGATGAAAATCTTTGTACAGCACGTGTGGCTCGCGTGGCGTACCTGTGAGGGACTGGAGACTCGACCTCTGTACTGTCACGAGTACCTGGGACACGAGCACTTCATCGAACCGCCTGTGAAGATTCAGCCAGAGGGGAGTTGATACCCAACACCACCCTGTGAGCCGAAGGGCCTATGTAACCCATTGGGGTCTTGCGAGGTTACAACCGGGCGGGGATTTCTCCCCGCCCGATTTGTTTGGGGTCAGGCCCTCCCCCGGAGGGGTGGTGGTGAGAGGCTTTCGCCTCATCTACAGTAATCTCTACAAATCGTATGTCCCGTACTTGCCAGTCACGGCTAGCGCGATACACCTACATCGCGGATGGAAAGGCAACATCGGCTCAGTGCCTTTCTCGAAGTACCGTCCGTGATACGGGGCACAGTTGGCACATGGCCATTCGCCTTCGGGCTGAGTCATAATCTGATAGCCGGTAATCCAATCCACATCAGCGAAGCGAGAGGTTAGCGCCG
This sequence comes from Parcubacteria group bacterium, assembly GCA_041649615.1. Classification (GTDB taxonomy): domain Bacteria; phylum Patescibacteriota; class Minisyncoccia; order UBA6257; family Colwellbacteraceae; genus JALOAR01. The sequence goes on along the minus strand of JBAZMT010000055.1, from coordinate 2,042 downwards.
TATGGTAGGCTCGGGACACTTCCGCTCGAATCGTCGTCTCGGCGCGTGCCATAGCCGAGCTCCAGACCGTTCCCTCAGTCCCGAGCCCCGCCCCGATCATCCGATTTGAGATGGCCTTGACGGACTCTTTGTTCAAGAGTCCGCGCACTAACTCGCCCCGGATTCGTGCCTCAATCGCCCGCGTCTGTGCGTCCGCGAAGGGGATAGCGTTCGACCGGAGCGCATCGAGCATTGACATCGGTGCCGCACTTAGCGTCTGCCCCATGTGAGCGGCGATGGCTTCTGTCGCTCGCAGGCCACTAGACCACCCGATCTCGACCGCAGACGATACAATGTCCCTTGTAGCCGATCCGAGAGCCCGCCACAGTGTCGCCGTGCCAGCGAGCGCCATCGAGGCATCCCGGATCATCGCGCTCTGACTCAAGCCGCGATACCGCGCCTCGTTCTTCGCCAACTCGTCCAGCAGCTTCTCTACGTCGTGGCGCGACAGTCCCAACAGACGAGACAGTTCCCGCAGTTCGCGGCCACTCAATGTCTCGGCTTCGCTGTAGTTAGAAAGGACGATCTGTTGAAGGCGCGGGTTGGGCACTTGTCCCCTTGACTGACGTACCGCTGTTTGATATCATAGAAGCATGAGCGATGCAACGGATCTAATCGAGTCGGCTATTCGCTATGCTGCCAAGCACTACTGGCCTCCAGATGGCTCTCCCGTTCTTGGCGTAGAGATCGAGTTGCTAGAGCGTCTGCCAGATGCCCTGTCACCAGATGAGCCGCCTGGCTTCCGCGTTCGGAAAGTAGAGAAGTACGCTAACGACAAGTTCAAGAAGTACGGCCTTAGCTGGAAAACTGGTGAGTGGATTCTTGTACAGCAGGGAGAGGGCTACGCCGAAGAGACGTTCCTGGAGTGCAAGGAGCGGGATAGAATATGACTAAGCCAACCACCGAAGAAGTGTTCGAGAAGCTGTCACGGTGGTGCAAGTTCGCGTTTCGTATGACGCAGCAGGACGAGATGTCATACTGCGAGAGACTGAACATGGCGGTTTGTTGCCTAGAAACATGCCCGCTATTTGATGAAGAGCGAGAGTCTTAGACAGCGGTCTTATCCCGATCCAGCTTCTCAGCCAGCTTGTCCAGCGACTGACTGACTTGCGTCCACGCCATCTCTGAGTGCTGGATGTGATTCGTCACCACCGTAACTAGCGCATTCGTCTGCGCCTCAGTACACGACTTTATCGACTCGCGAGTCTCCTCCATCGTCTCGCAGATCGGCTTGACAAGCGATTCAAGGATCACCTTGAAAATGCGATAGAAGACGTATCCGAAAGCCACGATGATGCCAGCCGCGAGAGGAAGACTTGCGATGTCGAGCCAATCCATACCGATCTCCTATGGGTTCTTTGGTGTCTGAGCGCCGATAGACTTGTTCATCATGTCTCGCTCAACGTCCTTGGTTGGGTTGCGCCACTGAAAACCGCTACTGCCAAACGGCGCTTCACTGTTCTCTGGATCTCCACCCACCATCGATCCCCACGGAGGCCACCTTCCCTCGTCAGTAAGCCTCGTCTCCTCTTCCTCTGGGTCAAGCCCCATCTTCTCCATGGTCGTTATCCACGACACAGCATTGAGGATGTACGGCTCCATCCAGGCCCGCACTTCCTTCTCTGAGTCACGCGGAACAATCGGGTAGAAGACGATCTTGAACTCGCCCTCGGGCTTCACCACGCGCTTGACCAGCTCTCTCAACGCACCCTGCATCGAGAGACGAATGTCGTTGAATCGCCTAATTGCCGGAGCCTCGGCAACGAGCGTCGCAGAGTAGTTGGAGTCGCTGGAATCGCAGAACACCATGAAGTAGGGTAGCCCTGCCCCAGAGGCAATCGCCAATGCCAGCGCCCGTCCCTGGTCGCGCCAGTTCACCCGCGCCGCAGCGTGATCGACCGATCCCCACTCTTCTTTGTTACTGGCCGTGATAACTGTGCCCGGAGGCGGGAGCGCCGCAAAGTCATCTACCCGGCTGGTAATCTGCTGAGTCGTCCACGGTC
>JBAZMT010000054.1:0-5681 GCA_041649615.1 Parcubacteria group bacterium | reverse complement strand
TAGCTGCATCATTAGACTTCTTCAAAGTCGCAACAACGGAATAAGTTTCCGTGTCGCCCTTTGAGATGTCTTGGTTGATGTTGTTAAAGACGACGAGAGCTATTTTATCGCCGGCAGCGCTTCCATCTGTCATTCTCACGACCTATCTCGTGCCAAGGCGGAAGGCGGGAGTCCAGTTTTTTTAGTTCTCCACATCTTTTTATTGAAAAATATTGTAAAATATATCCATGTGGCATGTGTCCATTTTTGCTTGGAGGTCGATAGCGTGAGACACAGAGTCAAAAAATAAGAAAAATCAATTAAATAACAATAAATGAAAAAATTGTTTCCAATTTTAATCGCATTTGTCACGATTTTGGGAGTTATGCCTTTTACAGCTTCTTCGGCTTCCGCCGCGACGCTACCAACCTTGGTTAGCGCGACAACGGTCGCCAATGTAGCGGCCTATGATATCCCGACTCTCACGCTTACAGGAGGAGTAACCGCAACGGCAGCGACTGCGACGATGACCGTTACGGATCCTCTTCCTGCGAACGCGACCGATAAGTTGGTGAATATCGACGGACTCGGCGCTATAGACCTTGGCAACACCGCGCTTTCCTCGGCTGAAATTGCTGCTGCAATACGTGCCGGCATTACCGGAGCAGGGGGTTATGGAGCGAAAAACTATACCGTGAACGGATCCGGCGCAAACATTGTCTTTACAAGAAAAGCGACCGGCGCGGCTGGCAATGGCGCCCTTACGGTAACGGATGGCTTATACACAAAAACGAACGCTATCAAAGCGACTGGCACATTGACCGTTGTGGCCAAAGCGAACCTTGTTAATAATGACTATTTTATTCTCACGGATAATGCCGCTGCCGCTGATGCAGTCTGTTTCTACTTTGATACCGACGGTACACTCGCAGACGACGGAGCTACAGCACAAGCCTGTCAAGACGCGAATGGTAAAGCGGGAGGTGTTGAAATAGATGTCTCGGCTGCGACAACTGCTGCGAGCGTCGGCGCGCTCGTTGAAACCGCCATCAATGGCGTTGTGGCCGAACTTACTGTTACCGCGACCGATAACGAAGACGGCACGCTTGCGCTCGAATACGACACGGCGGGTACTGCGGGTAATATCGCTCTCAACGCCGGTTATCTAACCGAAGGTGTTGCTAATGGTGGATTTACTCTTACAGCGCTTATTGGCGGAGCGGCCGTAGTGAACGCGACCGCACTCACCGCCACATTCGCGGGCGGCGCGAATGACGCAGCCGCGGCCGCAACTGTTGCCGTTCCCGGTGCGCTCATGGCAGCCTCGGATGACCAATCGGTAACGATTGACGGCGTGACAATAGCTCTCGGCGCTGACGCGAAAACTGCTATTGAAGTGGCGGGCATACTCACGGCCGGGACTTATACTACCGGCGCTATCACGAACGTTGATGATGATATTACCTTTACCAAAACTGCGACCGGCACGGGTGGAAACGGCGCACTCGCGATGACCGACCGTCACTATGGCGGCAAGAAACAGGTGATTACTTTCACTTCGGGAGATGACAGCACGAGTACTCATAACTATAGCGTTGTTATAAATGGCGATATCTACCGTGCGACGACACGCCATGGCGGCGCGGCCGCATTAGAAGCTCTTGCCACACAAATAACCGGCGACCTTAACTCGGACGCCACTTGCGCGGCGGTTACGAATGTGATGACTTGTACTGCGCGGGTATCTGGAACGGCTCTTACTTATAGTTCGTCTGTTTCCGCTGCAAGCAGTGGTGGCGGCGGAGGAGGCGGATCGTCAAGCACGACCCCGCAAACGATGAGTTCTACCGAAACGCAAACCCAGTTGCAAACCCAACTGACAAACTTGAGAACTCAACTCTTGAGCTTACTTACTCAATTGGTAGCACAGCTTCAAGCACAGTTGTCTGCAATGCAGTAAAGACGTTAAAACGTTGAATCAAAAACCCCTCTAAGCGGGGTTTTTGATTGCACAAGGATTTTATATTTCTGCCTATACAGGCAGAAATATTTAGTTATTGATTATTCAATCGATTAATATATAATGCCGTTAATGAAAGCCAAGACAGTCAAGTTGCAATATGTCGTCTGGAAAGAAGGGAAATATTTTGTCTCCCGCTGCCTTAATGTTGAAGTATCCAGCTTTGGTAAAACTAAAGAAGAAGCTATTAAGAATTTAAAAGAAGCTATCGCTCTCTACTTTGACGGAACTGATTCTAAGAGAATAACTAAAGTTGAACGCCCGATTTTAATCACCGGGACGTTCCAATATGTCTAAACTTTTTTCTTCTCAAGAAATAATTAGAACCCTCAAAAAGAAAGGGTTCTATTTTGTTTCCCAAAGAGGAAGTCACGCCAAATTTAAAAAGAAAAACGGCAAATCCCTCATTGTTATCGTCCCCATGGATAGAAAAGAGATTCCTGAAGGAACGTTTCATTCCATATTAAAACAGGCAAATCTGGAAAAAGATGATTTTAAATAATTTCTTTGATTGTCAACACTAAACTTTTCCCGCCGGTTTGTTCTTCCTTTATAATTAATCGGTGAACTCAAAAATTATCAAAAACGCCGTTTGGTTGTTTTCCGGCCAAGTTGTCGGCCGCGCCCTTCGGGCGATCTTGATCGTTGTTGCCGCCAGGTTGATGGGAACCTCCGATTGGGGAGTCTTTTCTTATGCTATCTCGCTCGCCGCCGCCTTTACCGTCTTTTCGGACGTGGGCATTAACGCGCTTTTAGTCCGCGAAGGCAGTAAAGATTCCGGTCTCACGAGAAAATACCTTTCAACCGGACTCGCGATAAAACTTATTCTTCTTACCGTTCTTTCTCTCGCGGCCGTGTTTCTGAAAGGCGTCATTATCCGAATTCCCGAAGCCGAAAGCCTGATTCACTTAATTATCATCATTTTCGTTTTTGATTCGCTTCGTGATTACGTTTCCGCCCTCGCGCGTTCTTTTGAACGGATGGACATTGAAGCCGAAGGACAAATCATCACGAATATCGGCATTGTCGTTTTTGGTCTTTTGTTTTTGTTTATCAATCCCACGGCCGACTATCTCGCCTTTGGATACGTTTTGGGAACGCTTATCGGCCTCATTGCGGTATTTATTCCTCTGCGGCATTACTTTAAAGGACTCGTTAAAGAATTTAGCCGAAAACTTATTCGGGAAATTCTTGTCTCCGCCTGGCCATTCGGCCTCGTGAGTCTTATGGGCGTGATTACGATTAACACCGATACGATCGTTTTAGGTTCGGTCGGTTCCGCTTCGGACGTCGGTTTGTTCGCCGCCGCCCAAAAACCCGTACAGTTGTTATATCTGATTCCGAGCCTTCTTGTGGCCGCTTTTTTGCCCACTCTTTCTCGCGAAGCGTCCGAAACAAGCGAATTTCGCGAAACATTAGAGAAAGGATTAAAAGCCGTCTACTTGTTCGCGATACCTTTAGCCTTAGGCGGCATCCTCGCTTCAAAATCCGTCGTTCATTTGTTATACGGTCCCGAATTTCAATCGTCCTGGGCTAGCTTTGCTCTTTTATCCGCCACGTTTTTTTTCGTTTTTCCCTCCATTTTCTTTACGAATGCCTTATTCGCCCGCGGCAGTCAAAAATCTTTTTACGGCTACTTGGCTATCGGCGTTGTCGCAAACGTTATTCTGGATTTGGCCCTGATTCCCGTTTTAGGCATCGCCGGCTGCGCTCTCGCGACTCTTGTTGTCCAAATCGCGCTTTTCATATACGGAGTTATTCGGCTTAAAAAATCGCTTTCCTTCCGCGTATTCCCTGATATCAAGCGTATCGTTATTTCGGCGCTCGTTATGGCTGCCGCGGTTGTGGGACTTTTGCTCTTAAACGCCCATTCGGCGATTATCGTTGTCTCCGGATTTGCCGTTTATTTCTTGATGCTTATGGCTCTTCGCGAGCCGACGCTCAAAGAAGTGGTGGACGCCCTTCGCAAAAAACCGGGCATTACCTCAAGCGTGGAGGTGTAAAAGCGACTTCTGCTATACTTAAAAGCATAATGGACCAAAAGAAACAGGTTATTTTTAACTGGCTAATATTGAGCTTTGGCGTTTGGGTGATTTTGTCGCCTATTATTCTCGGCTCCGTCGGGACGATTCTTTTTTACAGTAACGTTCTAGTTGGCGCCCTCTTGGTAGCTTTCGCCGTAAAGCATATAATGGGCGGAAAGAGCGTTAAATTATAAAAAAAGCCAATGGTAAAGATAAAAATATATTCCACTCCTTTTTGCGGATACTGCAAAATGGCCAAGGATTTCTTTGACCAAAACGGATTTCAATACGAAGAAGTTGACGTCTCCGTGGATGAAGAAGCGGCGAAGAGTATGATCGCTCGCACGAATCAGATGGGCGTTCCGGTGATTGAGATAGGGGATGAAGTGATCGTCGGATTTAACAGATCAGAAATAGAAGAACTTCTCGCCAAAGCGGGAAGCAAATCAAAAGCCTAAGCATTTTCATGTACGAACTCGTAATCATTGGCGGCGGACCGGCAGGTGTTTCCGCCGGAATTTATGCCGCGCGAAAAAAAATAAAAGTTATTTTAGTTGCCGATTCTTTCGGTGGACAATCAACTGTTTCAGGGAATATCCATAACTGGATCGGTACGAAAGTAATTCCCGGATGGGAACTCGCCAAAAATTTGGAGGAACATCTGCGTTCGCAAGAAGGAATAGAAATTTTGGAAGACAAAGTTTCGGAAATTTCAAAAAAAAACGGAGAATTTTTGTTAAAAACGATTTCCGGTAAGGAGATTACAGCCAAAACTATTTTGGTTTGCGCCGGCGGCAAACACAGGCATCTAAACGTTCCTGGAGAAGATAAATTCATCGGCAAGGGAGTAGCTTTTTGCGCTACCTGTGATGCACCTCTATTTAAAGGAAAAGATGTAGCAGTCATAGGCTCCGGAAACGCCGGACTTGAAGCCGTTATAGATTTAAGCGCCTACGCCTCAAAAATTTATCTTCTTGAGTGCGATAACGAAGTAAAAGGCGACCCCGCGACTTACGATGAGGTATTAAAGAACAGCAAAACGGAAGTAATTTTTAACGCTAAAATAAAAGAAATTTTGGGAGATAATTTCGTTACGGGATTGAAATACGAAGATAAAAAATCAGGTGAAGAAAAAGAATTGGCTGTATCAGGTGTGTTCGTTGAGATCGGCATGACTCCTAATTCAGAAATAGTTAGGGATCTGGTTAATCTAAATGAGCGCAGAGAAATAATAGTTGATTATTCTACCGGAAAGACTTCCTTTCCTGGAATTTGGGCCGCGGGAGACATAACCGACAGCCACTACAAGCAAAATACCATCGCGGCAGGTGACGCCGCCCGCGCAGTGTTAGATATTTATTCGCATTTAAGAGAAGGGAAATAACTCGAGTTATCCACATAGGAGGTGTTGCTTGATTAAAGATATTGCTATAATTAGCATCAGCGAAAGCATAAAAAGAAGGAAGGAGTGAGGAACTTCCTTCTTTTTTAATATAAAAATGATTATCGCCGTTCTAGATAATATCCGAAGCGCCCACAATGTCGGTTCCATTTTCCGCACCGCGGACGCTTTTCAAGTTTCTGAAATTTACCTGTGCGGTACGACGCCCGCTCCCATAGATAAATTCGGATGGGCGAGAAAAGATATCGTAAAAGTT
>JBAZMT010000053.1:0-5683 GCA_041649615.1 Parcubacteria group bacterium | reverse complement strand
GCGCCACTCCAGCCTATGACGATATTGTTCATGACCATCGTGGCGCGACCTGCCGCCACCGCATAGATGCCGCGCGTTGTCCCCGCTGTAGAGTTGTAGGCGATATTATTGAGACAAACCTGGCCATGCGCGCTCGTCCAGTAAATCCCTGTCTGAGCCGTGCCCGCGCAGACCACGACGTTGCCGATACATGGCCCGGACGTATAGATGCCATACCCCGCGTCGAGGTCCGCGCCACATACCACGTAGTTAAACGCTACCGCGCCGGTTGCTGCGTTGATGCCGCGCCCGGTGCCATCGCCCAGATCGTGCACGTAGCAGCCCTGTACGGCCGATGACGAGGACACGGCGACCAAATACTTATCGGTCGGAGACGACGCGCCCTTATGCACCTCGCAGCGATAGAGCATACAGTATAAGTCGAGCTGCACGCCATGATTGTCGCCAAACGTGTGCATTTCCAGGTCAACAAGGAACACGTAATCGTATGTAGTGGCGGCCCACATGGTTGCGCCGCCGCAGTCGATTTCCCCTACACCTCCGTCGTTGGCCGCCGCCGTATAGCCGCGCACGATGAGCGGCGCCGCCTCGGCCAGCGCCCCGCCACCGATGAACGTCGCCAAATCGAGCGCTGCCGCGTTGACCTGCGCGGTGCCCGCTTTGAGGTTGACCTGGTTGCCGTCCGTGGTGTTGCGCACCAAATGGTCGAACGCCCACTGCAACGTCCTCCACGGCGTACCGATAGTGCCGTCTCCAGTCGCATCGCTGCCCGCGTTATAGTCCACGTAGCTCTGCGTTATAGCCATAGCTCTCCGATCACATTGTCAACTGCGCGTAGGGCAACCCCGCCCCGGCGTTGTAAAAGGCATTCAACTCGGCGACGGTAAGGGCTCGGTTCCATATAGCGATAGGCCCCAGGCGCCCGTCGTAGTTTTGCGTTAACGTGCCGGGGGAGCGTATGCCTATGCTGAGCTCGCCCCCCGAGGCCGCAGTGAAGGCGATGGCGTTGGTATCCGTCTCGGTGTCCCCGTTCATATACCAGAGGAAGTCGTTGCTATCGTGAGTGAGGGCGATGAGGTGCCAAGCGTTGGCCACGAACCCCACTGGCGGCGCGGAGTGGTGGTCGAACGCCACCGGGCCGCCCGTCTTGCCGATGAGGGTATACCAGCCCCACAGGTCCTCGCCGACTAGCGCCGTCGATTGCAGCAGCCAGCCGCCGCTGAATGTGCTGCCCAGGTTCATGTTGATGATCTGGCGGTAGTAATAGGGTGTGTCACCGGGCTCGACATGGAACGCTGTCGGATAGCACCATACAGCAATGGTGAACGGCGTCGCCGCGCTGAAGTTGATGAGCGCGCACCCGGCCAGGGCTCTGGTGAGGTAGTTGTCGGCGCCCGCCGCGAATAGCGCCGCCTTGGGGTATACCAGACCATCGGCGGCGCCCAACGTGCCCCCTTCCGTCAGCGTATACCCGTTGCTGTGCAGGTCGGCGCGATTGCCCGACTCCTCGCTGAGAGGCCAATACACGAGGAGGCCGCTCAGCAAACCATTGCCGGACACCACAGGCGCCTTGCTCCCTCTCGCTGCCGCTACAGGATATGGCATGGTCAGCTCTCCGAGTGGTAGCAGACGGTGCAAGCCACGGCCCCCGCGGCGCTGGTCTTGATGCGCAGCTTTTTGTCAGCCACGGGCAGCTTGATGCGTCCGCGCGGTGTCACCTGCGCCACCCCGTTGGCGGGCATGTAGAGCACCAGCAGGTCCGTCCCCGCGGTCTCGTCCTCGAATGTCACCGTCAAAGCCACGCCCGTGCTCAGGATGATGTCGTCCACCACGATCTTCTGCCCGCTCGTTGGCGCCGCCGTCGCATCGGCCCCCGCGCTAGCGTCCGCGCTGGCTGTGTGCTGGTAACTACTCGTCCACGCCGGGCCGTTGTCGCTCGTGGGCTGTGTGGCCTGGTAGAATGTGCCCGTCACGGCCACAGGATCAGCAACAGATACCGGCTGTGTCACCGGGTAAAACGTCCCCGTCACCGCTAGCGCGTCCTGGTCGCTGGCGATCGCCACGGGCAAGCTCGCGGCCTTGGTCTGTTGCCCGGCCACGACAGGCACGCTCAGCCCATCGCCGCCGCCGTCCAGCTTGACGATCTGCATGTGAACGCCGCTAACGTCATCGGTGCGAACGGATTTCCCCGTCCCCGGCGTGATGTCTATGTTGTCTACCATGCCCTATCCTCCTGACAGGTTCGTGCTCACCTTGATCGTCCGGCTATCCGGCGTGATTTCCAGCTCCGTCCAGCCCGTGGCTAGCGTCGCCATGTCGCGGCGCTCCGCGTATGCCATATCCGAGCACAGCGCCGGGATGCTGATACAATGCACCAAGTCGCGGTGCACCAGGCCCCGCCTAAAACCCGGCCGCCACACCGCCCGCGCCTGGTACTGATGGCGGTGCGTGTGCCCCGATGCGACCACGTCAACACCGTCCACCTGCGTAGCCAGCCGGTCCACGCGGTTGGCCGTGGCCCCTGGCGTTGCGCCGCCGCCGCTCCCGTGGCTCAAGAAGAACCGTATGGTCTCCGTGCCGCCGTGCTTGGCATCGCTCGACAGGCCAAAGCGCAATGAGAGAAAGCCACGATGATCCAGCCGATGGTCCTGGCCTTGCACGGCCAAACCGTCTACGATCATCGAATAGACGTCATGCTCCGAGTGTTTCAGGATGCTGTCCTCATGATTGCCGCTACACAGCGCCAGGCACTTCTCCCGCGTAGGCCCCATGATGTCCAGAAACCGCGTCACCTCTGCCTTAGCAATATCGCTAAGTTCCGCTGCGCCGAACATCCACACTGGCAGCTCGTTCGGGTCGAAACGCGGGTCGCGTAAGTTAATGAACTCCGCGTAGTCGCCAAGCCCCAACCAATAGGTGTTGGGCTCATCTACGATGCGCTGTGCCAGCATCTTGAGCGTGCGCTCGTCACAGTGGATGTTGCCCAGGTGCGTGTCGCCAATCAGGACGCACCGAAACGATTCCGCCCGATGCACATACCGTATATGTCTGACAATATGGCGCACGGGTCATGCGCCCTTCTCATGGCGCTCGCCACATATCCGCGCTAGCTCGGCTTTGAGCCGGGTATTCTCCCCTTCGAGCTCGTCAACGCGCTTTTCCAGCTCGGCGATTCGGTTATCCTTGTTGGCTACCCTGGTTTCCAGCTTGTCAATGTGCTGCTGTAATTGGTCGATGCGCGCCATGAGATCCTTGCGTAGCTCTGATTCATCCTTGCGCCGTTGCAGAAACAAGCCGCCCACTGCCGCGATGATGCCCCCCGCCGCCCCGACGACGTACTTGAGAGCGTCCCACAATGCTGGGTCCATGCGTTGTCCTTTTCTGCCAGGAAACCTATAGACATTTGTTCATAGATGCGCTATACTATTCGTGGCCCTTTGCCGCGGTGTGTCCTGGCCGATGCCGCGGCGGAGGGCCATTAACCTAATCGCTCCGCCAAGTCTCTAGCTTGCTTCTCCGTTATCCCGAACGAGCGCCAGTCCTTCGTCGGTGCCGCGGTGAAAAGAAACGCCCCGGCCACCTCATCATCCTCGCATAGCTCCCGATCATAGGCGATAAGCTCATCGCGGTATTCGCCCCAGTCCAGCCCCTTGGCCTTCTGCCAGCCCTTGCGCCCCATGCCCACAATGCCCAGGTCGATGCCCGTCTCTCCGATCAGCACAGGAGGGACGCGCAGCCCCGCTTGCCGTATCTCGGCTATCAGTTGCCGATAGCGCAGCACGTAGCCATGCGAGCCCAGCCGTGGCGCATCGTAGCAATGGAATGATAGATAATCCCCCGTGCTCAGCATCCGCACGAACTCAGCAATAGTCCCGTCCGCCGGGTTGCGCTCGCTGAAATTGCCCACCACGCAGCGCAGGCCCTCGGCATGGCACAGGCGGCACCACTCAGCGGTAAATTCGTCCAGCGACTCGCGCTGGCCCGTGGTGTGAATCACCGCTGGCTCGTTTACGTTTTCCCAAATAGCCACGCCCCGTGCCTTGCGATAAAGCGGCAAGCATCGCTCAAAGTAATCAGCCGCGCCTAGCCTGCCCCGCGTGTAGTAGCGCCCCTCAGTCCCATCATCCATGTAGATGCGTCCGATGATCTTCTTGTCAGGAAAGATGTCTTGCGCGTCCTCGGGTGGATCAATCATTTTCACGTACTCAGCCGAGAAGTGGACGCGGCGCATCCAGTTGGCACGGAGCTGCCAATGACAGTTGAGCTTGCTCATGACGCGACCACCTCCAAGGGCATGGCGATCTGCTGCTGCGCTTGCTCAATGCGCCGCTTGGCAATCTCAAAGTATGTCGGGTCTATCTCGCAACCGATAAAGTTGTATCCCATCTGTACCGCCGCTATGCCCGTGGTCCCGCTGCCCATGTACGGGTCAAGGATCGTCGCGCCCTCTGGTAAACGTAGCCGTTCGATGCACCAGCGCATGAGAGCAACAGGCTTTTGTGTCGGATGCAAGGACGCCTCGCCATTCTCGGACGCCCGGTATGCCCCGCTCCATAGGTGCCGGAACATGCGCGGCTTGGTCGCGTTCTTATGCCAAGCGAACTCACATTCTCCGATGCGTACCTTCAGGTCGTTCTTTGTTACCTTGTCCCATGCGTACCAAGCCCCCGCGCCTATCGGTATGCCTATGGTGCATTGCGGCCTACACCACACTAGCGCGTCTGGGAACTGCAAGAACGGGCGCACATCAAAGGGCGCGCTATCCCCCTCTAGCATGGCATAGCGCCGTAGCCCCTGCTGTGTCGAGTGCTCAGTGTCGTAGGCTATCCCATACGGCGGGTCTGTCACCACGGCGCCTATGCCCGTGAGCGTCGGCAGTATCTCCAAGCAATCGCCGCAGAATAGCGTGACGCTCACAGTTCCCCCTCTATCATCGCCTTGAGCGTTATCAGCGCCTCGCTGGCCTCGCGCCGTTTCATCTCTGCCACATTCAGCCGCTCCACAGCCTCGCTCATCTCCGCGTAGCAGCGTTCCAGCGCGTCGGTTGCCACGTCGATCTGTGCCAGCATGGCGTCCCAGTCTACAGGGTCCACGGGCGGCTCAGGTGGTTCTCCGCCGCCGTCCACGGGCACGGCGCGAACCATATGCACCGCGGCCCCATCGCCGGTGATCGTAAACCGCCGATCTTCCACCGTCACGTCCAGCGTATCCCACTGGCCCGAACCCATGCCCGCTAGCATCGTGGCGCCGCCATCCACCGAAAGCCAGTGCCCCGCTTCGTCAAGCCAGCGGATAGCCAGGTCATACGGCCCCTCGGCAGCTAGGCTAATCTCGAATGTGGCCGATGTGATGCGCCGACACTGGCGCGACTCGTAGGCGTCGTTTGGGCCAACGTCCTCGAAGCGCGGCGCGTCGGCGTCGTCCAGCATGTGGAGAAAATAGTCCCAGTTCCCAGGATGGCCGCTACACCCATAGGGCAGGTACGTCCCGTCCGGCTGTTTCTGTGTCCACTTTTGCACCGGGTATTCCATGTCTCGCAAAACACACCAGGCGTCCGGCGCATCCGCCGCCGTCTTGCCCGTGTGGCTCTCGATGAATTGCACCTGTTCCGGCGTGAAGGCGTCCAGCAGGCCGCTATGGATGTCCACCGCCACGGGATGGTAGGCCAAGCTGGCGTAGATGC
>JBAZMT010000052.1:0-5687 GCA_041649615.1 Parcubacteria group bacterium | reverse complement strand
CGAATTCCTCGACGGGCTTGCGCTCGGCCTTGGCCGTCTTCGCTTTCTTCTGCTGCTTGTCGCGGATCTCTTGCTTTGCCTTCTCGGCGAAAGCGTGAATGACCAAGGGCGACCCTGGACGACCTCGCAGTATGACCTCGATGGTTTGGATCCCTGTGAACGTGACTGCCTGAGTCTCACTCTTCTTTGCGGGCATTCTGCACCTCTGGTTCGGGTTGACTGCTCGCAACCTGCCGTCTGCTGGCGAGCCAGGTTGCGAACTGTGATTCGATGATGTGCTCGGATGCTGTTGCTGTCCGAGCGTTGAGCAACTGCCGCTCGTGTGGCCCCTTGGGCCAAACCCCGATGATACGCGGGCCCATCTTCGCCCGTACGCCAATGACGTCAGCATAGGGTTCGTTCCGAGCTCTCCGACCTGACTGCTGCCGGGTGAGCGACAGGGTTAGCCTGTTGAAGCGCTCAAGGATGCGCATCATTTCCTTGGTCAATTCGCGCTCGTCTTTGACCCAATCGAGTAAGAACCAGATGGGGCTACCCTTGACGAGTCGCGCAACCTCGAGTCGCATCAGCACAGCCAGGTCGGAAAACTTCGGTTCGCTCATTTGTCCTCTGACGCCTTGATTGGCAACGGAAGCTGGACGTTCTGCCGTGGCTTGTCGTATGCAACGAACTCAAGCTCTCCCCCGCATCCGACGCACTTCCCGCCGCGGTGATACTCGCAGAGGGCATTGGCAATACGTTTACAGCAAACGCATACCCAATGCCCTGCTGCTACGCTGCCAAGTGGCTCGTCGTCAACCTCGGCCGACTCGGGGCTTGGATTGTCGATGCCGCTTGGCAGTCGAAACGCAGGGTCGGTTTGCTCGTGCTCGTCCGCCGGAACAGATTCACCACGCCTGCGGAGCTGGTCCCTCATTGAGGCGTTCTCTTCCCGTAGCTTGAAAGTCTCGCGTACTGCCTCGATTGCTGCGCAACAGTCCTCGAGCGCTTGTGTCGTTCCCTTCTGATATTCCGCAAAATCTCGCGAATGCCCAGCCGCCGACCGGCCCTGCAGGTCAACAAGCCCCTCGAGCCGAGCTAGCCGAGCGCGGTCATTCCGGCGACCGCGCTCGAGCAGGACGACGACGAACAACCAGACGAACGCTCCGATGGTCTGCACGTAGATTGCCATGCTGATAGCTTGCACCATCCAACTAGGATGGGCGACGTTCATCGACGGCCCCGGTCGCGGCTGTCGCGGCTGTCACGTCGTTGGCCACGATCCTCAGGATCGCGTGCCTCTTGCACGACAAGCTTGAATTTGCCCCGATAGCCGGCCCCCCAGGCAAGGGGCCAGCAGTCGAGAACGCACGAGATTGAATTGTCGGAGTTGAGCCAACCGGCTCCGACCTTGATCCACTTGTCCTTGGCGTCCGCATTGCGGCTCTCGCTCTCGAGCGTGGCGTATACGTTGTGTGATGGTCTCTTGGGGTCGGCGGCGCTCATGACTGGACTCCTTCACTTGTCGGTTCGTCCTGCTCGAGCAGTGACGTTTGGTGGGTGGGCGAACTCGATGGCGAGGCCTTGGGCGTTCGTGGCGCTCGCTTGCGTTCGGCCTTGGGAGCGGTAACCGTCAACGTATCGATAGCTCGGTTGGCTGCGTTGCTGATCTCCTGAGCAAGTAGCTGATAGGTGCGCGCAAGCAACCCGAGGTCGGCCTGGCACAAAACGACCGTGTCGACGTTGAGCTCTTTTGCTCGCTCTTCTAGCGTGAACAGCACGCTCGAAACGCTTGCTAGGTCGGTGACGACGTCCGCCACGATGCCCAAGGCATCGGGCCTTTCAACGAGCATGACTCGAGTCTCGTTCGACTCGTGCCGGATGAGTGGAGAGCTGTAGTGCCAACCGCCGTCAAGGATGGTTCGCACCTGTGCTAGGAATTCGACGATTTGGGAGAGCTTCTCTGTATCAGTGGCCAACTTGCACCTCATTGCTTGGGGGAGGGACTATCGCCCCTCGATTCGCCGGACGATGGTAGCGACCATCGATCCGAGTGATGTATAGCCGCGCTTCCAGGTCAGCCAAGACCGTGCGCAGCGAGTCGACTTCGATGCCGGTTTCGTGGTGGAGCGCTTCGGCAGTTCGAGCGCCCACTTCGACGCTCAGCACGACAGACGCATGCCGCCATGATGGGCGCTCAGACTGGCACCTTTGGAAGGGCTCGTTTGGATTCACAGTATGCCTCCAACGTTTTCGAGCTTGATCGGAATCGTCTCCAAGGATGCGCGTTTCGTGCGTTCGGAGAGTTGTTGCGTATCAGCAGCACACCTGCCTGGCTGCGCTGGATCGATGTGTGAAGGTTCGTTTGGCGCGAACGTGTAGCCGGGGCAATCGGGCCGACCGCAATAGAACGTCTCGCCTTCGCGAAACCGTCGGGCGACAACTTCCGGAATGATCGGCTCGATCCTCCGCGTGACTCGCACCTCGTCGCCCTTTTTGAGGACAACAACGTACCGATGACCTGACCCGCCATCATAGGGCAGAGTGCAATCCTCTGATACCTCGACAGTGCGCTCGATCGTTTCGTTCCCAGCCATATCAACGGTTTCTCCCCTTCTGTCGCTCCTCAAGCTTGAGAGCCTTGGCCCGACGCATTTCGCGCTTCTTGTCAGCAGCATGAATGCGTCCAGCGCTCTCGCGAATTCTGCGGATCTCGTCGCAGCCTTCGCAGACGCAATGCTCGTCGATGGGAAACTCGGACCCGTCAGCAGGGCAGATCTTGGTTTGCACGACAGGTAGATTAGATGGCACTAGATTGACTCCTTGTGGCATTCGCAGGCACATGGGGTCCCGCACTCTGAGTGCAGTCCCCGCTTGCAGAAGTCGGAACTGGTTCGACTAAGGACCTCCGCCTGGGTGAAGCTCCGCAGGCAACGCGAGCAAACGTATTGCCCACCTGTGATCGACAACGGCTCACCACATGCGGGACAGCCCTGCGAACTGAATATCGACCCGGACTGGCTCAAGGTGAGCATTGTACGATGGGCCCCCATGACTACCCCTTCTCGAACTTCGAGATTGCATCCTCGAGGAGCACTGCCACCTCAAGCCATGCGTTGCGAATTGTCGCCCATGACATGCGTTCGCCCGGATCCTCGAGTGACCCAATGAGCTGGTTGAGATCTTGTGTCACTCCGTCAACCGAGCGCTTAGCGGTCTGGATGTTCGCGCCGGCTTCCGCGCAGGCTACCCCGCAACGGCTCATGAGCTCTTGCTGTTCTGATGTCAGTCGCATGCTGCTCCTTTCCTAACGTGCTCGTTTGGCAACGGCCTCAGCGACCGTCATGACTCCACATCGATAGAAGTTATGGCTGCCATCCAGGTGACGGGTAAGTCCACCGGGCAGCGTGAAGCCGTCGTGAAATCCCTGCTGGGGCCTGACGTGACAGAGCGGACAGCGAGCGCGACCAGAATCGTCGCGCTCTGCGAACCCAATGACTTGCGGAATGACGACTCGTCGCCAGTTGTGCACCGCTCCAAAACTCGAGCTCATGCTCGTCTGAAGAACTGCCCGAATTGCATCCGGCATCAAGTCAAGAACCAGCTCCTGCGTGTCGTGAAGCGCAGCCTCAATATCTCTGAAGTCGCTCATAGATCCTCGTCGGTTACGCCGGCAAGTTGCTGAGCCTCGGCCCGGGTGAGTTCGCCACGCTCGAACTTGTCGAAGATGGCTTGCGCCAGCTTGACCAACCTCGGCATCATGCGCAGGTCAAGTCGAGCCTCCTCGCGCACCTGATGCCAGGTTTTTTTTGGTGGCGGGGCGCCGTCGGCAACGGAGTCGATGAGTTGCGAGATGTTGTCGAGACTCCACGATTCGAAAGAGTGCGCAACCGTGTTGCCCTTGTCGCATGTGCGCCGGATCATCCTGTCACCTGCACTTTCGCCGCTGGCGCTTCAGCAGCGCGAATGAGTTCGTACGGCTCGATTACTTTGGCCCCGTTCTCGTGGAAAAGTCGAACCTCATCTCCCCACCCCGTAGGCTCGACTCGTAGCCGCACAAGCGGTTGCTCCTTGGGGTAGACGTCGAATCGCGTTGAGCGCTTGGCCCAGAACCAACCGCTGTTCACTTGACCTCTGAGAGCGCAATGCGAGCATCACTCGTCGGTTCTTGCTCGAGCGCCTTGAAGCCACGTTCGAGCCCGCGGGTCATGCGCACGTTGCGCAGACGGAAACGCTCGGTCACCAGAGCGAGTCGGTCGAGGTTCGCTCGTTGCTCGGCGCTCATGGTGGCTCGGCGGTCGCGGGATTGTTGGGTCGTCAGGTTGGTCATTTCGCACCTCATTCTCGGGGACCTACCCCGTCTCTGGTCATGCCCCAATTGAACGGCAAACCTTCCCCCAAGGTTAGCCCAAAGTTTGGGCAAAGTCCCAATCATGTAGGTGCGTGGCACGATGTTGACCGGTTCGTGCCACCGGCGGACAATCCCAGAGTCCCGAACAGGGTCCAAATTCCCTAGGAGTTCCCATGGCCGACGCACTCGCAACAATGGACAAGCACGAACTGGTGGCAGCGGTTCATCGCTATAAGAACTACATCGTCAACGCCAAGGAGAAACTCCAGGCGCCGATGCAGCAGGGGGCACTGACGCTCTCCGGCTGGGGTGGCGGCATCGCCTCGGGTGTCATCCGGGCGTTCGTGCCGGAAGTGTTCGGCGTGCCGGTCGATGGCGTGCTCGGCGTCGCAATCTCGCTGTTCTCGTTGATGGGTGCGGGTGACGGCAAGATTTGGGATGCAACCGCCGTGTTCGGCGTAGGTCTCGCGGCTCCTGCATTCTCGCGGGGGACCGAGGGTCTCATCCGCGGTTGGATGACGGCCAAGTAGTAAACAATGTGCCCGAGAGGGCACGACCTGTTGGCTCATTTGAGCATTGTTCAGGTGACTCATGTACTTCGGAAACGACGCAGAACAGCAGCTTGCAACGATTCTGGCCAGCCAAGGTTTGGCTAGTGACTATATTGGGCTCGACGACTTCGGCGAAGACGAGGCGCTCGAGGCGGACGTGATTGCGGCCGATATGATGTTCGAGGCCGATCCCTCGGCCGCAAACGCGCAAGCCGCGGGCTTGGCTCGCGCTCGAGCGACGGCATCCAAGCGTCGCAAGATGGTCGCCCCGCAACGTGCAGCAGTGCAGAGCGCTGCAATGCAGCACATGCAGCGGCAAGCGATTGCTCGCGCAGCAGGCAAGACCCCGTTCAGCACGACTGGCGAAGACACTTCGTCCGTCAAGACTGAGATCTTGCCGATCCCGCCCACCGCGATTGGCGCTGGCGCAGCCATCACCATTCCGGTTCGTCCGATCCGTTCGATGCAGATCAACAGCATCATTTTCCCGTCGTTGCTGGCCGCCACTGCGGTATGTCGTCTGACTAGTGTGCAGATCCTCGGGCTCGAGCAGCTCAACGGCCCCGGTGGCGTGCATTGCTCCGGTTTGACCGAAGTCCGGACCGCTCGCGTGCTCAAGGGTTCGACCGCCCAAGCTGGCCAAGATATCTTGGTTCAGATCACCAATACGAGCGCGCTAGCGCAGACGATTGAAGGTTGGTTCGAGGGACCAGACATCGTCCGGGTGACTTAGCCATGTGGGTGGTTCTCGACGTCCAACCAAACTTGATCGGCGGAGAGCTCGGGGTTGCCCGCGCTCTCGCTGC
>JBAZMT010000051.1:0-5734 GCA_041649615.1 Parcubacteria group bacterium | reverse complement strand
CCGAGTTTTTGAAGGCTCTCATGTGGGTCTGCGGCGACATCGACGATGCTAAGGCTGGCATCACGCTGAAGGGGGACGAGTGATGAGCATGAGCACACATTGCAGTGATTGCGAGGGAAGAGACCTTTGCCCCAAATGCAAGTCGAGACTGCTTGATCGGTTGCGTTCCGCCGGGTTCGTCCTGGACCGCGTGCCGAGACTCGCCGGCAATGGAGCCAGGACGCTATACCTCAACAACTCTCCGATCCTGAGCTTCGTCGATGCAAAATCGGCGCAGGAGGCCAAGCGGCTGCTCGCCATGTACTGGCCGATGGCCGAATCCGGGTCACTGACGCTGAGCGAGTAGGTGACTGAAAAGGGGCTTCGCGCCCCTGGCTGGGTACACGATGTGGCAAATCCCCCCGGTCCGCATCGTGGATCCCGCCAGGGGCATGGAGGTAGATGTGTCAATGGACGACGAAAAGCAGTGGAGACAAGGTCTCAAGACTGGTGATAGTGTAGTAATGCGGCTAACCTTTGACAGACTGGTTGAGGGTAGGGTGTCAAAGGCCAATAGGTACAAACTAGAATGCGACTCGATAGACAATCGTATGCGCCAACTATTCTCAAGGTCGACAGGTAGAGAATTTGGCGCTCCGGTCTCAGCGCATGGATGGCGACTCGTTCGGTGGACACATGAATTAGCGAAACTAGCTACGCATTGTGCGAACCGACCAGTACTAAAGGAGCAGGCAGAATCAGCGTCGACTAGATCAACAAAGGCAAATTCATCGATCTACAAGATCAGAGTCGTGTTTCATGGCGGCACAATTCATCTCGTTAGCTCCACCGAACCCAAGATGAAGACCAGTGAGGCTTGGGATGACTGCGGACTAGGCGAGAGACTGTCCGCTCCTCCCGAATTCGACTGGACACCAGTCGAGGGGTCGGGCGACATGATTGGCTACATCGATTGGACTACTGTATGTGCCGTGTCGTGGAGAAAGGGTGGAATATCTGCGCCACGCGATAGGCGCAAGACAACGAAACCAACCCCCAAGATCATTGGGGGCGTAACAGACGACGATTTCTAAGCGATAGGAGCTACAGATGCAATATAGTGGAAAACCAAAGGTGGGCGGAACTACGGCTCTGGCTCAGCGAGAAGACGATGGCATTCTCGCCTTGACCGGCTCGAGCGACATGAACCGGGGCGAGATCGAGGTGCAACTCGACGCGGCTGCGCGTAGGCCCAGGAGCATTGCCATCTTCATGCGCAAGGCAATGGAGCTTGCCACGATGGACCAGTCCATTGCAGAAGCCTGCATCTACTCGACACCGAGGGGCGGCGAGGTCATCACGGGTCCCTCGATCCGACTCGCCGAAATCGCGGCGAGCCAGTACGGCAACCTTCACCTCGGCGCTCGAATCGTCGAAGTTGCCGACACCTATATCGTTGCCCAAGGCGTGGTCTGGGACCTCGAGGCCAATGTCCGAATCAGCACGGAGACGCGCCGCCGCATCACGACCAAGGAGGGTAGGCGCTACAACGAAGACATGATCATGATGACAGGCAACGCTGCCGCGTCGATCGCGCTTCGAAACGCGATCTTCCGCATCGTGCCTGGTGCCTGCATCAAGAAGATCTACCAGGCCGCAAGGACTTGCGCCGTTGGCGATCAGGAGGTCCTGGTCCAGCGTCGAAAGAAGATCTTGGGCCGACTCCTGCACCTCGGCGTGGATGAGAAGAGGGTGCTTTTCGCCCTGAACCGAGCCAGTGTGGACGAGATCACGGCTGCGGATTTGGAGAAGCTGATCGGGATGGGCACGGCGATCAAGGACGGGACCAGTGTGGACGATCTGTTCCCGCTCCCCGGCTCCACAGGCCCGACTGCCGCAGCAGAGAAGCCCGCAGCCAAGCCTGAGCCCGCCGCTGCCACCAAGCCGGTCGAGCCGGAAGCGGAGCCAGTCGCCAAGTCCGAGCCCGCCCCTGAACCCGAGCCGCCGCAACCGACGCGAAAGACCCGGCCCAGGACCCGCCGCGAAGAGCCCGCCACTGAACCCGCACCAGATCCGAAACCGGCTCAGAAGCCGCTCAACATCACCGAGGACGGCGAGGTCATCGACGACGAGGGCGAACTTGAGGACGAGGACTGATGGGAGGAGTAGTTGGTAGTAGCGTATATCGCGTAACGGATATGCGTGGCAAGACTCTGCTAGAGGGATGAGATATGCGTCTATCGAATCGCAGCGACTCGGGTCTGCCGATCCTCGCCAAGTGCCTTGGTCCGGCAGTGTTTCGAACCGTAGAGCACTTGTCGGCCCCGGCAGACTCCGGGTCTGCGATTCACAAGCATATGGAGCATCGAGCGTTGCATGGCTACGAGAAAGCGATGCAGATGCTGGAGCAGACCGTGTCGGATTACGATCTAAACGAGGTGGAGCGTGACATCGCCATGGCCAGGTGTCGGCACTTCAACTTTCAGCCGCCGGAAGGCTCGATAGCCGAAATCGCCTTGGCATGGAACACGTCGATCGACGATGAGCCCGACGTGGTCTGCGTCAGCGGTGGACAGGGCAGGTACGAGACGAGGTGGCGCGTTGGTGCCCCAGGCACCATCGACCTTCTCTTCGCGGAGCCCGAGCCCATTTTCTGGCGAGGCGATAGACCGCGATGCCCAAGCAATAGTACGCTTTGGGTCTGCGACTACAAGACCGGCTCGGAGACCTGGGTCGATCCGGTCGAGCGCAACTGGCAGCTAAAAAGTGCGGCGGTCAAAGCGGCTCAATGGACCGGGGCCGAGACGGTTGTGCCAGCGATCATCTACGTCGGCAGGGGCGAGGGAATCTGGGACGTCGTCGAGACGCCGTGGGACGAGGAGAGGCTCAGAGAGGTTCGTGAGCAGGTTTTCGAGCTTCACGCCAAGATCTGCTCTGCCACGCCGGAGACCGTCAAACTGGTCGAGGGCTACCACTGCCAGTGGTGCCCAGCCATCACGTCATGTCCCGTGAAAATTCACTCGGTGCAGACCCTGCTGGGGATGTCCATGGACGAGATCGAGCCGGGCATCAGCACGGAGATGGCGATTCAAATGGCAAATACCCTGCCCATCATCCGCTCGATGGTGGGCAAGTCCGAGTCGGCCCTCAAGGCTTGGGTCAGGGAGCACGGACCCATCCCGGTCGGTAATGGCAGATACTGGGGGCCGAGGCAGAAGAGGACCGAAACGATGCTTCCCAGCGTCGCCATTCCCATCCTTCAGAAAGCGCTGGGCAGCTACATGAACGCTGCAATCACGATCAGCAAGTCTGGCCTGAACAAAGCGATTGACGCGTACCAAGAGGCGAGCGGTCTCAGAAAGGGTGCGCGGGCAGCCGCGATGCGAGACATATTGGTTCGAGTGGGTAAGGAGGGTGGCCTTGTATCAAAACCGAGAGAAGAGTGGTGTTTTTACCGTGAGGGAGATGTCGAAGATGAGTGACAATGCTCAGCAGCAGTGGGAGCTTGTAGCCGTTATCCGAGACAAGGATGTGGAAGAGTCGATGCGGGACATCTGCGTCCAAATCGCGAGAAAAGGGGACGTGTTCAGCATCAGTGTCGGCAGCCGGAAGTTCAATAGGTACGAGAACGTGGAGAAGTTCATCCCCTTCGTCACGGTGACGAGGCCGAGGGCAACCCGGATCGAGCAGAGAAAGGTCGCCGAATACTTGGCCAAGCTACTCGCGAGAGCAGAGGCTCAGGTGCAGGCTCTCTCAACGGCAGAAGGTGAGCGGTCCGAAAACGTGGTGGAGATGCTGAAGCGGGTTAGGAACAAGGACGATAGGAGGTAGAGATGAGTAAGCGATACATCGTTGAAGAGGTCGAGGAGAGTAGCGGTATGGGATGCCTGTCGATCATCGGGCTTTTGGTCGTGCTGCTTTTCCTTGGGACGTGTCTTGCCGCGATGGGGAAGTGAGATGATCAAGAGCGTCAGCTTCGACTCCGACTACAGGGTATTCAAGAAGGGTGATACCATCGAGTTTCTACCCGGCCTCAACCTGCTCGTTGGAGATCAGGGAAGCGGCAAGTCGAGCCTGCTCGGGCTTATCCGAGACGCTGCTGTCAAGAGCAGAGACAAAAAGGTGGTAAGCATCGAGGCGACCGAGACCCGTGTGAAGTTCTTCGATTTCGAAAAAGACAATCCGAGGGTCAAGTCTCACATGATGGATGGCGATATGGGCCTGTTTCAGATGCATGGTATGTTCCGAAGCCATGGCGAGGTGATGCGAGCCATCCTAGACTCTATCCCGGTGTCGGACGAGCACGCGGTGTACCTCATGGATGAGCCCGACATGGGTCTGTCTCCGCGTAGCGTACGAAAACTTGTCCAGACGCTGAGCGGTCTGGTAGCGTCGCAGCATCAGGTCTTGGCGGCGGTACACAACCCGATCCTGATCGAGTCCGTGGAGCGTGTCTACAACCTCGAGGCCAAGACGTGGATGACGGGAGAAGCCTACCTGGACTGCGACAGCAACAAATTTGTACCTGCGCTCGAGAAGATTGTGTAATCGACCCCGGCCTAAAGGCCGGAGCCTTGTGAAGGAGAACGACGTGGGACACGCAATTCCCGTTTCACTTTCCTGCTTCTCAGGCCGGGCAGTCCCGAAGCCTCCACAGGCAGAGCCGAGCGATTCGCACGGCTTTTCAAAACCTTCGCAGCGTTGAGGTCGGCATGGTCGGTGTGTTTGCAAGCGGTGCAGCAGAACTTCTCGCCTCGGCGGGAAGCCGCATCGACGTGTCCACAGGCCGAACATGTCTGCGAACTGTAGGCGGCAGGCACCTCGACGAGTTGCCCTCCAGACCATGCCAGCTTGTATCGAAGCATCTCCTTGAATCGGGACCAGCCCGCATCGGCAATGCTTCGCGACAAGTTGCCTCGAATCATCCCGGCAACGTTGAGTTTCTCGACAATGACTGTGCCGTGGCTCTTGGCGAGTCGTGCCGATTCAACGTGCAGGGTGTGCTCGCGCTGACGCCTCACCTTGCGGTGCAGGCGCATGACGCGAGTCTTGGCTTTCTCTCTGTTCTTCGATCCCCTCTTGCGTCGAGCGACTGTGCGCTGGGCATGCGCCAGACGTTTCAATGCCTTCTTGAGATGCTCTGGGTTAGGGGTGAGGTTACCGTCGGAGTCGGCGAGAAGATGGGTGATACCCACGTCGATAGCTACGATAGGTTCGGCTCTCGGAGCCGGGTCAGCAATGTCGATTTCGCAAAGAATCGAGGCAAACCACTGGTCCCCGTCGCGACGAATAGTGCAGGTCTTGGGCCTGCCCTCAAGCGGACGATGAATGACGGCTCGCAGCCCGCCGAGCTTGGGGAAGCGGATATTGGCTCCTTCGATTCGCCATGCCTTGGGATGAGGCTCGCACAGTCCGAGCGCATCGATCCCCTTTCGCTTCCAACGCGGCTTACGGGCGAGCTTCTTGAAGCAGCGCTGCCACGCCTTGTCGAGTTCGACGAGGAGTTGAGCGCAGACGTTTCTGGGAACATCGGCAAGCCAGGGAAGCTCGGCGCGAAGCGGCGTGAGTTCGTTGATCTGGTCGAACGCGGTCGGGTAGACCTTATCGGTTCGACGAAGACCCATGAGTCGCTGCTCAAGGGCAAGGTTCCAGAGCCAGCGAAGAGCGCTTTCCCATCCAGCGATCCGAGCGACTTGCTGCTCGGTCGGGTAGATTCGGAAGCGAAATCCCTTGCGGATGATCACGTTTTCAGTCT
>JBAZMT010000050.1:0-5739 GCA_041649615.1 Parcubacteria group bacterium | reverse complement strand
TATGGCGAGCTCAAGATGCTGGAGCAGGCGGGGCAGATCGCCAACTTGCAAGCGCATCCTACGTTCATCATCGTGGACAAAGACGCGCACGGCGGGTTCATGCGCTACGAGGCCGACTTCATGTACCGCGATTGGAGCGCCGACGGGGTGCTTGTCGTGGAGGACGTGAAGGGCGGGCGCGCAACTCAGACCCCGCTTTGGCGGCTGAAATGGCGTCTCGTGCAGGCGCGGTATCCGCACTATACGTTTAGGGTGGAGGAGCGATGACAGACTATCATCCCAAGAGTGGCCTAGAAAACGATTGCATGTCCCTCTGGCTGAACCAAGCCGCCGTGGCGTGTGGGCTAGAGCCTGAGACGCTGGGGGCTATCATCACCGACGCCACGCAGATGGCGGAGAGCGGCGTGCCAACGCGGGAGGCTGACAAGCGCCTGCGCGATGGATGGCCGGGGCTGGACTGGTTCTGGGCCACGGTTCATTCGTGGGGCAATTCTGTTGCGGTAAGGGCACGGGGCGGGAACTACCGTCGGGTTCCCGTGGCTTTCTGGGGGCCGCGATGAAATCCCTAGGCTGCGCCTTCACCCTCCTGGCCGCGGCGGCTCTCCTCGCCGCCTGGTGCTACGGCGCCAACGGGGGGTGGCTGTGAGTAGCGGCGAACTTGGCATCTCAGACAGCCACGTTGCCAAGCGCGTCAAGCGACTAGAGATGCTGCGCCATCAGGAGTTTCCGCTGTTCGCCACGGTCCCCGCGCTGCTGGACCAATTCGCGCCGCCGCCGACTGCGGAGGGCGTGCGCGCTGAGCTAGAGGGGATGCAGAACGAGGTGCTCGACAGGATAGCGCGCAGCCACGCATGGGCGCAAGCCAAGGCGGAGCAATACCGCGCTCGACTAAGCGAATATATCACGGAGGACCAACTACAGCACATGGACGCCTACATCGAACGCGCCTATCCGCGCGGCGAGTGCTACGCGGCAGACTACTGGCGCACCTTGGCGACGCGACTAGGGGTGCGGCTGTGAGCGAGTACCGCTATCCCGGCCTCATCATCGCCAAGCGTTGGGCAGCTCTCGAATCCGAGTACGGCGAGCCCATACGCGACATCATCCTGGGGATGCGCGCCGATGGCTACCTGTGGAAGACCATCGCAGGCGCCTTGGGCATCACCGAGCGGCAACTCATCACCTGGCGCGGGCTGCTGGGCTTGCCGCTGAATAAGCTGGACCATAAGGTAGACATAGAGTTGATGGGGCCGCGCAAGCGCGATGTGGCAGCACAGGCCAAGGGGTACAGGGATCTGGAAGACGCCATACGCGAGCTGCGCTCGCAACAGTGGACCTATGAGATGATCGCGGCCCATCTGGGGCTGTGCAAGCACACCATCTACAAGGCCGTGCCCGAAGAGTTGCGCGGCGTGCAGATGTTCCCGCCGGAGCGCATGGCCAAGCTACGAGAGCACGCCAAGCGCGTCTTTGCCGGGACACGGGGCAGCCAGCGGCATCCGCGGCGCGACGATGAAAGGGCAAGGGTGAGAACATGAACCTGCGCCTCCTCGCCGCATCCATCCACGCCGACGCCGCAATCCTCCGCGCCTATGCGGAGACGGGCAGCATCCGCGGCGCCGCGCGGGCATTGGGCACGACGATTCACCAAGTACAGCGCGTCGTGGACCCCGTCGCCACAGCGGAGCACATCGCTAAGACCACGGAGCGCAACCGCTCCCGGCTGCCCGCGGAATGGCAAGGCGCCGCGTGTAGCATCTGCCGCACGCGACCAGGCCGCATGTACTGCGCGGCGCGTTGTGACGGCGACCATTGCGGGGAAGAGGCCACGGCCCAGCGCCTGGCCGACTATGAGCGGTACAACGCCCAGCGGCGCAAGAACAACGCGCGGGCTACACGGGAGCAACGACGTATTGAGCCGAAACGGAGCGAGGAAGCGATGAATTCAGAGAGGAGAGCAATAGGATGAGCGAGCTATCGGATATGGAGCGCGGAGACCTGGAAGAGGCATGTAGCCTGTGTGCGGTAACGCTGGCCAACCGCGAGGCGGAGAACACAGAGCTAAAGCGGCAGCGCGACGCCCTGCTGGCCGCGTGCAAGGCGTCACAATCGCTGATTCGTGTCTTAGCCCCGCATTTCCGGGGCATGGCTGACATACGCAAAACGCTGGACGAAATAGAGGATGCTATTGTCCTGGCCAAAGGCGGTGAATCATGAGGTATTTCAAGTGGCGACTGGAGGGCGAGGCCTGGCGTTTGTGGCGCTCGCAGATGGTCGGCAGCGAACTGCGCTGGTACGACACGGACTTCGCGGTACGGCGAACCATATCAGGCCGCGAGTATTTCATAGAGCGCCAGCATGGCGATGACGTGTTGGGTTTTCGCAGGCTCAAAGACGCACAACAGAAGGCTGAGCAACTGGCCGAAGGCGGCGAGAAATGAACTCGACAGCAGAGACTATCGACACGCCAATGCTAAGTTCTAGCGATCAGCAACTTCTTGAGGCGGTGCGGACTGTGCTCGCGGAGCGGGCCATGTGGAAGGCTGAGGCCGCGAGATTGCACAGACTGCTCCAGCAGCAGATTGCGCAGAATGGCGAGTTGATTCGCCAGGGGCGCAAGCTGGACGGCGAAGCCGCGCCGCAGTACGTGGTGGCCGCGGACTGGCCGGAGGAGGTGACACTATGACGCCGAACAGAACCATGCGACGCTTTACGATTGCTAAGGGCGCGCCAATGTTGAACGTATCCTATATGGGGCCGGACATGCAGCGGCTTATAGGCGACATTGCTGCGGCGCTGGATGAGCGCGTGATCTGGCAGGGTGAGGCCGCACATGCGACGGCGCTGCTCCGCCAAGCGACGGAGCGCATTGCATCGTTGGAACAGGGCAATAGGGCATTGTATGCGGCGGTGACGTTTCCGTATTTGCCGCCGGACTTGGCATCGTAGCCCATCGCCCAGGAGGGCGCAAGCGGGCCACAACCCGCGCCCGGCGGCGGTGAAAGCGTGGGGGCCGCGTCAGTGGAGCACTCGGCCAGAGCAATGCACAGCGCCGCCGGGCAAAATGAGAGGAGCGAGATGGAGCAACTCACAGACACCAAGCGAACGCTAGAGGGTCGCTGGCAGGGCTACCAGGGCATGGACCTGGCCGCGGCGCTCGTGGCCTATGTGGCCAAGCACCACAAGGAGCCGAGATACTGGGCCACGGTGCCGAACTTGCTGCTACTGGGGCCGATAGAGGAAAGGCAGGAGGCGCAACCATGACAACCATAATCCTTACGCTGGCATCCATCGGCGCCGTTGCGCTGCTCCTCGTTGGCCTAGCCTCGCTATGGGTAGGCGGCGGGGTCGATGCGCACTTGGAGATGAGCGAGCACGAAAAGAGGTGCAAGCGATGAAAGCGCTAGTGTCCCATCTCAAGGCGTTGGCGGGCTGCGCCACGGCCTTGGCGCTGCTGATAGTGTTCGTCGTGTTAGATAGGTTCATCGATCTACATACGGAAGGGGAGGCATGGTACGATCAATGAGGTTCGCGTTGGTTCTAGCCTTGGCCCTCGTCTTACTCGCCACGTCGGCAGCCCAAGCCGACACGTCGTTTATGCCCGTGGCCCAGGAGACGGGCGGCATGGTCATCCGCGCCCATGTCGCATGGCAGGACTGGCGCCCGTTTGACGCCACACTGAGCGGCTACTGTGTGGCCGCCTATGACGAGCACGACACCCTGCTTGGCCTTGCAGAGACGGACGCGGAAGGTGACGCCATCTTCGACGTGCAGCCCTCCGTCGTCATCACGTTGCGGCTATCCGGCGACGGCATCGAGCCCATGCAGGTGACGGTGCTCCAGGGCGCCGGCCCTCTCGCGCTGGCCTTTTGGATGCGCACCCAGTACAGCCCTGGCGAGCCGCTGGTCGCCTCGTCGTGGCCTATCCTTGGCGCGTCGCTAGCAGAGCGTACGGCGGAGCAGGTATACGTGCAACAGAGCTTGCGCGCCATGCGCCTGCTTGGCTGGAATCGCGGCCTGGAGTGGGACAGCAATATCGACTGGCAGGTTGGCATGGCCTACACCTTCGCGCCGCAGACCGTGGGCCGCGGCGACCTGGACTTGACGCAAGGCCAGCGCTTCGCCGCATGGTGGACGGGCTACTGCCCGGTGAACTGTGACAACCCCGTGACAGATGAGCTACGCGCCGAGTTGGCCGCGGACTTTGACGCGGCGATGGCGGCACGATGAAAGACCGACTCCGCAAGCGGCGGCGTTCGCTGGTCATGCCCGCCAAGTACAGGCGCAAGAAGCCGTTGGAGTTGCGTATCACGGCCACAGACAACGCATCGGATACGCTGTGGCTGCTGGCAGGTGAGCTTGGCAGGCTCTGCGGCGTACCAGTGGACTACTGGAAGGCGCGTGACGAGATTCTTGAGGTAGCCCGGCAAGTCTTAGGCGAATAGGAGCATACACGCATGGCAGCAACATCGCAGCAGGGCATCGACCTACCGCGGACCATCGACGGCTTTGTGCCGCATGACGTGCGGCTCTACGTGTTGCGGCTGTTGTTCATGGCGGGCGGCGAATATTCTGAGGTAGAGCTAGCGGATAGGTTCGACGTGAGCGAGGATACCATCCACCGCAACATCATCGAATTGCAGACATGCCAGCACTACCGCCTGCCGCTGGAGGTCCGCGAGATACGCGAGAAACGCTGGCGCATAATGGCGAACAACTGCGCATAGATTGCGCCGTAAAACCGCATCCCCTGCGGCATACCCATGCTAAGATACCGGCTAGAGATAGCCGGTATTTTTGTTGCCGGCACGTCCGGTATGTGGGCATCGCTCACACCGGGGGATGCGCATTAAGGGAACGGGGCGCGCAACTCTGTAAAACAGAGAGAAACAGTGTATGGCTGCATGGCCCAAGGGTGTATCAGGCAACCCAAACGGACGGCCAAAGAAAGAGCGTGCTCTGACTGCAATTCTGGAGCGCGCTGGTTCGGCGTCTCTGGAAATCGACGGCAAGCGCATTGCGGGCAAGCGCTGGGTCGCTGAAAAAGCCTGGGAAGCCATGAAGTTCGGGCGGGTGACCCTCCCTGATGGGCGCGTGTTGCAGGTTGGTTCTGTGGGCGAATGGCTGGACGTGGTGAAATGGGTTTACACGCAGATCGACGGCCCAGTCCAGCCAGAGATACCCGTCAAGTTTTCGGGCAATGTCAACACCACGACACAGGCGGATGTGAACATTGACGCTGGCAGCGAGTTGGCAGAGTTCATCCGGGCTATGGCTGACGCGGGGTACATCCCCGCTCCCAAGCCCGAAGATGACCAAGTACATACCGCATCGACCGACGCCTAGGCAGCGCCTTTTTTTGCTTACGCCGGAACGCGAGGCGCTATTCGGCGGCGCGGCTGGGGGCGGCAAGAGCAACGCCCTGCTTATGGCTGCGCTCCAGTATGCCGACGTGCCCGGCTATGCGGCGATCCTATTTCGGCGCACCTATGCCGACCTGTCGCTACCTGGCGCCCTGATGGACCGGGCGCATGAATGGCTCGATGGCACCGACGCGCATTGGTCTGAGCAAACCAAGACGTGGACCTTCCCCAGTGGCGCGACGCTCTCATTTGGCTACCTGGAAGGCGAGAACGACAGGCTGCGCTACCAGTCGGCAGAGTTCCAGTTTTGCGGGTTCGACGAATTGACCCAGTTTTCGGAGTCGCAATACCGCTACCTATTCAGCCGCTTGCGCCG
>JBAZMT010000049.1:0-5782 GCA_041649615.1 Parcubacteria group bacterium | reverse complement strand
AGATCCGGAACCTGCGCTTTGGCTTTGCCTTCGCCTTCGCTTTCTTCTTGGGGGGCCTCAGGCCTGCAACGGCAGCGATCGAGGTCACTGTCTTGCCCCCCTCGCCACCATAGATGGCAACGGATTGGCTACCGAACTGCCGCAGGTGGCGTTGGTCGAACTCCCGTTCGAGGTCGTCATACTCACGCCGCAGCGCGATGTATTTCTGATCCTGGCTCGCGAGCTTCGGCAATCCCTCCTCGTCGAGCTCGTTGTCGAGCTCGTCGAGGCGCCGCAGTTGCTTCGTCCGGTTGAGCTTGAATCGTTCTTGCAGTGTCAGCTTGGTCATCGAAAAATTGTCCTTACGGTTCGGGTGCGCTAGGCACGATCAATCTCCCAAAGCATATCCGCCAACGCTTGGGCGTAGCCGCGAATGCGTTCGTCGTCCGTCGCCCCTTGGCCGCGGAAGTACTTCGTTGCGTACATGGCTCGCGCGACGCTCAACGGGTTGCCCGTTGCCGCTGCCTTGCGCACGCTCGAGCGGCGCAGGTACAGCTCGCGAACTAGATCCTTCCAACCCTCGACCGCAGATGGGTACTTGCGGAAGGCCTGCTCGTAGGTCGTTGCACCACCCGTGCTCGTCGGTTCGGTGTCGACCGCCTGGAAGGTATCCCCCGTCCAACTCGACGTTGCGTGGATCGCTCCCATGTTGTTCGACCCGACGCCCGCTCCTTTCCAACCCGCCCCAAATGTTGTCTCGTGCAACGCCACGGCTTCGAGGATCCGCAGCTCGTTCAGCGACGGCCGCACATGGACTACGTCCGTGAACGCGTCCACGGCATCCACACGAGCCTTGACGTGCATCGCCGCAGAAGCCTTCGGCGCATGCGACCGACCCCGCACAGTCCGACCTCGCGCAATTGCGAGCACCCCAAGTGCTGTCAGTCCCGCGCCAGCTATCCAGAATGAACGCATGCCACCATTAGAATCCCCAGATCCGGCCGCGGGTCAATGTAGGTTTGCAGTTTTCTGCTCTGCCGCCCCGTCCCGCGCAGAGATCGGAAGACGCTACGCCCCCCTTGGTCGTGCGCTACGCGCACGCACGCCCCCCTAAGGGGGCTCCAACGCTAGCGTCACGCCACAGGCGTGACCCCAGAAACCCCGGGCGGAACCGTCGAAAATCTGGACCGCTGCCATACGCTTCGAAACGCTGACGGTCTGGCGTCGAGGGGCGTCAAGGCGAACGGACGAGCAAGCTCGGCAAGGCGCCTATTGCGGTCGTACTGATGTGATCTCCGTCCGACTGCCGTTGCCGGCGTCTTCAACGCCTTGCCGACAGCTGTATACCACCACTTGGGCCGGGGCAGAAGGGGCAATCGGCCTGGGCGGGTTTGGGCAGCTTTGGGCGAAAGTCAGTCCCCCATCACCAGTGGCGCTGCGGTGGGCGCCCAGCGCAGCGCCACTGCGCACGAAGGGGTCGACGTCGAATGCGCAGGCACGACGTCAGAACCCTGATCCTGCCGTGTATGATCGTTGCGCCGAACTTTCGGCGAAAAGCCCAAAAGTTCGGAACCTCCCAAATTCATGGGCACAAAATAGCGACGGACGCCGACATGCGTTCAAACAGTGGCGTCCGTCAGGTTTTTGCGGCAATTGCTCGTCGCGGCGTGCGGCCGAGTTTTCGCTCGGTCCGCCCGGGGTACGTGCGGGTGCGAAGCGCACGCCGCGACGAGTAATTAGACCCGCTCGGCCAGGTTGGATTGGGGGGGACCCGGCCAAGCGATGACCTAGCCTAAGCACGCCCCTAGCGAGGCGTCAAGTCGGCAGTTTGGGCCCATGCGCAAGCTGCCGCTACTAAAGCATCTTTTTCGCGAACCCCCTGCTGGCGGGCGAGGTAGGCCCCCAGAATCAGCGCTATGCGCATCGCCGTCTTCGGCTCGTCGGCATAGACCTTTTCGATCTGCTTGGCCATCGATAGGACGGTGATTGGCTCCCCCTCCTCGGAAAGCTTGGGCATGGGGTTTTCCCCCTGCGCGCTTTCGATGGCGCTCGACAACATCGAGCCGATCAGACTCTCGACCATCCGCGTTCCAGCGGTTTTCTGTGCAACCATGGTGTCACCTCGGGTTAGGCGCCTAGTGGCGCTTCCGGCGCAGTATAGCCGCCACGAAGGTGCCGAGCACCACCAGCACGCCAGTCGCTAAAACGGCCGCCCCTGCGTTCGCCTTCTGCCCGTCCCGAGGTGCGCTTGGGGTAGGTGTGGGCTCGGCAGGTACGGCCGAGCCAGAGGATACCGCAGAAGGCCTTCCCGCGCCCGCTGCTGCTGCCGCTGCCTGTGCTGCCGCTTGAGCTGCAGCATAACCCGCCTGAGCGCTCGACGTCACCCAGGAGGGCACGCTAGGCGTCGATGCGGGTGGCTTCGTGGTGCTCGTCGTTGAGGCCTGTTGAGCCACGCTCGGCAGGTGGACGATTAGCCACGGAATGGCCACCGGCGGAGAAATGCTGCCCGCCGGCCCATTATAGTCGGCGCTCACCCACTCGTCCCAATCATCGTCGTACGTTGGGTCGCTTCGAGGGGTGACGGTCGAAGGGAGCGCTTCGGAGCGGTCGTGCCAAACGACGTTCGAGAAGCCCTTCCCGCGGAGGTACGACGAAACCGTCCCCTGCGAGATGAAGAACGGTCGGCTTGCGCCCGCCCAGTACTTCGAGCCGTTGACCAGCGCGACGGCTGTCACCGCGCAAGCCTTTCGGCAATCTGCTGCTCGAGCTCGGCTTCTTGCGACGTCGTCATCACCGCTCGCCAGTCACTCATCGCAGTAGCGAACCGCGCTTCCGTCTCGTCGTCGAGCGGTCCCCGCGCTCGAGCGGCGAGCAGCTCCTCGAGTACTCCGACGTACGAGGCAACGGGATCCGGGATCGCGTCCTTCACGTCAAGGCCTCCGGCGGCGCTTCGGGCTTCGCTTCCGCGTTCTTGCGTCCGATGATCTCCCAAAACGCCCACCCGATGCCAACGACGAGCGCAATGCCGCCAAGCACGCGGACAACCGACTGCGACTTGGCTACTGCCGTCTGGGCAGCGTCGAGCCGTTCGGTGCATTCGTCGAGCGAGGAGGGCAGGCTTGCCATGCTGCTACCTGCGCTTCGCTTGCGACTTCTTCGCCGTCATCACCTTGAGCTCGGCATGACGCAGCCGATCCTCGGCTTTGGTGTGCGCTTTCGCGAGCCGCTTGATCTCTGCGGGCGTTGGGACTGCGGAACGTTTCTTCGTTGCCATCTGGGTCGCTCCTAGGTGCTGATGTCTGCGAGGTGTTGGGTCACTGCGAGCGCACGGCTATCGCCAGCGGCCGCCAGTCGAGCCGCTGCCTGCGTCACGAACGGTATGCTCGGCGACGTCAGAGCGTACGAGTAGATCTCGTCGTCCGTGCCGGCGTTGAGCAAGTAGGTGCCGTAGGTGTCGGGGGCTGTCGTGCCTTTTGGCTTGGGTGTGATCGTTACGGTCGGAGTAGTCGCGACTGCACCAGCCTTGAACTCGGCCTGTGCGATCTGCCGCAGTTGCAGATCCGTGATCTCTCCCCTCGAGTACTTCTGCACGGCTTCGCCTGTTAGCGGGTACCCATTGTCTGTCAACCAAACGCCTTGGGCTTGCTGCAG
This sequence comes from Parcubacteria group bacterium, assembly GCA_041649615.1. GTDB lineage: Bacteria > Patescibacteriota > Minisyncoccia > UBA6257 > Colwellbacteraceae > JALOAR01. The sequence continues at coordinate 2,152 of JBAZMT010000049.1, read as the reverse complement.
AGACGGATCTGACAGCTGGATCACGCGCATGGCAATGACGTAGGGGACACTCTCCAGATAGGCCGGGGCCGCAACGCCAGTGGTCGCCGTGGTCGAGGTTGGCTTCGTTGTCGTGCTCGTCGTCGAGCCCGTCGGCTTCGTCGTTGTCGAGGTCGACGTCGAAGCCTTGGCTTTCGTGGCTGCAGCCACCACCAGGAGGACCACTCCGCCACCAACGATGTAAGGCAATGCTCCCATGGTTCATTTCCTCTTCAGTGCAATGGCCGCGATGACAACAACGACCGCAATGCCGAGCGAGACCTTCGCGCCAGTAGCAATCCCCTCGGCATGGCTCGAGAGCTTGTCGAGCAGGCTTGGTTCGGGGGGGGGCTTGTCAACTGTGTCGTCACTCGTCGTGACTGTTGCCGGGGCGATGGTTGGCGACGGCAGGCCCGCAGCTTCCCAGGCAACGTTCGGACTCGACGTCGAGAAAATCACGAAGTCATGAGCCGGCGCGGCCGGGACCGTACCGTCGCCAAGAGGATTCGATTGTTCCTCGATGGCGTCGAAGTGCTCGGTATGCTCGACCTTCACGCTATCGAACTTCGACATCGCATCGAGCCAGACCTCCCACTTGGACTTGAGCAAAGGAGTAACGTCGAGCCAATAGCGGCCCGCTGGCAATGGACGGCGTCGTTCGAGGGCCACGGCCTATCCTCCCGATCCGGCGGCGCCGGCGGCGCCGGCGGCCGCCATCGATGGCGAGCTCGTCGCGCCTGCAGTCCCCTCGGCTTTCTGCAGGTTCGCTTCGGCCACCTGGGTCGCTAGAATTGCGGCATCGCAGGTGCGGCGGGCGAGCTCGATAGGCTCAATGCCAAGCTTGGCGGCTTGCGCCTTCACTGCGGAACTAAGTGCCACAGCTGTGGCACAAAGCTCGGTTGGGTTGTCGACATGCACGCTCGGGGTACCGGCGCACGACATGACACCGTAGACGAAGCAAGCGCTAATCGAGAGCCACGTCACGATCAGTCTGAAGAGTAGTTTCCACCTAAGCATGGTGCACACCTTTCCGAGCTCGTGCCGTTCGTTTGGCTTGCTCACGTTGTTGTCTGCGGGCCGCCCGTTTCATTGCACGACTATGGACGGGGTCCGGCTCGTTTCGCCCGCATGCTTGGAGATTGAGATCCGTTGCGTCGACACCGACAAGCGAGGCGGCCAGAAGGATTGCAACGTTCTTCATGGTGCCCCCTCGGCTTGTGCTTGCTCGAGCTGCTCAAGCTGCTCGGCAGCTTCGGGCGCCACCTGGGCGAGCGTTTCCTTGGCTTGCTGCTCGAGCGCTTTCTTCGTCTCGGGGGCGAAGCGCGCTAGCGCCAACATGCCGAGCGCGAACATGCCGTCGAGCGCAAGCATCTTGCCGAGCGCATTCACTTGCCCCCAAACCAGCGAGCAAGAAACCCGCCGAACGCAGCAGCAAGCGCCAGCACGGCAAGCTCGAACAGCCGGTGCGTCTTGATGTGGCGATCGAGATCTGCTCGCAGGTCGAGCAGCGTGCGCTCGAACTTCTCGACCAACAGGATTGCGCCCTGCAGCTTGTCCGCAAGGATATCGACGCGGGAAACGATCTGCCCCTCGGTCTGCTCACGCTTGAGGCGTTCGTCGAACAGCCATCGCATCGAGCCTGCGTAAGGGCAGTCGTCGCCGAGCTTGCACGGATTCAGAGAACGACCGAGGTCGTCATCATGGTCGCCGCCATTGCCGTTGCCACCACCGCTGGGTGGGTCGTCATCGTCGTGGCGCGAGGGCGAGCGGGGAGGGGTCATGGACTAGGTCTCGGTGTCAGTGTCGGCTGCCTCGTCTTCGTCTTCGTCGTCTTCGTCGTCTTCGTCGTCTTCGTCGTCTTCAATCGCCTCAGTCGCGATTGGCGCAGCTTCGTCAATATCCGACATTGCGAGGCCAGCTGCAGACTGCGCCGCAAAGGCGTCGAGATCTCGGTCAGCTTCACCGTCGTCAGCGTTGACAGGAGAATCTGTCTCCGCGCAGTAGTTCGACTCTGGTCCGTCGAACGTCAGATCGCAGTTGACGCACGGACCATCTCCTGGCGCGTTGGTGCGGTTGACGCACGTCTCGCAAGCCATGACTTCTGGCGGTTCCGGAACCGGACGGAGGCGTTCGA
>JBAZMT010000048.1:0-5795 GCA_041649615.1 Parcubacteria group bacterium | reverse complement strand
CTAGGCGCAGAGTCAATACCCAATTGTGAAGATTTGGTTACGGCAAGGTTACAGAGAATAACCTGTTTGGTAGGATATAAAAGCATTGACATAGTTAATAAAATCTGATAAAATGAAGCCGGAGGTGCGAATATGCCGAAAGAGATCGTGGCGGTGAGCCTAAGCCTAGAGCTGGCGGAGAAGCTGCGCCAGCTTGGTGGCAATCGCAGCGCCAATGTTGAGAAAATCCTACAGCAGTATTTCAATCGCAAGCCAACGCAGGCAGAGATAGCGGCGGCTATCGCTGTGCTAGCAAAGATGGCAGAGGAGGAGGCGACGCCATGAACGACACCCAACGCAACGAGATCGCCCTGCTCATCATCAGCGGCACGCGCGCCAACAACGTCACGCCGGAGCACACCGTCGAGCTGCTGGATGCGTTCTCCGCGCTATACGTCGACAATGATCGCCAGCGCGCCCGTGCGGACCTGGCCGAAAAGCAGCGGGATTACTGGATAGAGCAGGCCACGCTACATGGCCACGGGCCTAGCGGGGATGAGCTACCGTTTGCAGAGGAGGCCGCCGATGAACTTCAACCTTGAGGCCGGGCTAACCCGTTTCGGCTCCGGCCTGGAGCGCCTAACCTGTGGCCTATTCGATGGCCTGGGGCGCATCTTCGAGCACGGCACCACGGCGCTCAGCCGCGTGGCCATCCCCGTTGCGGACTTGGTCGTTTCCTATGTTGCCGCCGAGGTGATTGCCCGGCAGATGGGGCTCTCCTTCGGGTGGGCCCTGGCCGCGGGCATCGCCATGGAAGGGACCGGCGTGCTGGCCGCCGCCGTGCCACTGGAGCAACATCGCTACAATGGCGAGCGCGACAAAAGCGAAAAGCCTGCGCTTGAGGTGCTAGGCTGGGTCACGTTCCTGATGCAGTTCGGATTTGGTACGGTGCTCATTGTGATGGACGTGATACCCGGCGCGCGCCTGTTCCGTCTGGACTGGCTCACGGTGAACGCATTCGGACGCATCACCCTGGCCGTACAGTCTTTGGCGGCCACGTTCGCCGCTGGTCTGTACGCCGACCTGAAAGCGCGCGAACGATCCAGAACGAAGCGACTGGAGACGGACCGACGCGAGCGCGAAAAGGCCAAGGCCGAACGACGCGCCGAACGATTGGCGACCAGGACGGAACGCCAAGCGACCAGGACGGACCCCGTACCGACCGCGCCCGTACTTACGGACCGTCAGGCGGCCATTGTCCGGTATGTGACGGATAACCCGTTCGCCTCATTGGTACAGATCGGGGAAGCGGTCGGAACGTCCAAGACCACGGCCCAAGGCGAGCTGGCCGCGGTCGGATACCACAAGAACGGGCATGGATGGGAGGTGCGCTAATGCACCGCGACACGCTCGTTGTGTTGGTCCTGGTTGTGCTAGTGCTAGGCATCGTTTACACCTCCACCGACGATCCGGCCAAAGCCTGCTGTGAGACATCGGCCTGGTGGAACCACGCGCCAGTCGGCGCCATTGTCATGGGTCTAGCTGCGCCGGTTGTCTGGCGCGCGCTGGATAACCACGCGGGCGCGCGCTGGCTTGGCGCTATCCTGCTCTTTGGCGTCCTGTACTATATGTTTTTTGTGAGGGGGTGGTAGCATGAGCCTACTCTGTCGTCTATTCGGCCACAACCCGGGCCCGGAGCGCAAGGCCAGCACCTGGAACATTCGTGGCCGCTACCGTATCTGTCGTCGTTGCAGGGCGCGCCTATGGGCCGGCGATCCACGACGGGAGGTAAAACCATGAGCCTACTATCCCTATTCACCCGAGACAAGCCCGGCGCCGGTACGCGCCTGTCCGACGCCATGATCCGGCTAACCGGCGTGTGCTACCAGTGCGGCCTGGTGGACACCGACGCTAGCGGCCAACGCCACGCTCAAGTCCGCGCCGGGCGCACCATCGCCCCGGAGCGTGGACCCGTGACGAGCCACGAGCTGATCGTTAGCCCGCGCGCGCTCAAGCGTGTCCTGGCCATGCACCGTGAGTTCGCCGCGGCGCTCAACGTGTCCAGCGTCACCGTCCGGCAGGAAGGCGGCTCGGTGTGGGTGGATGTGCCCACCAGTCACCCCGGCCATCTCACCTACGAGGAAGCCTGGGCCATGCACCCCGACTTGCCACACGGGCATGTCCTGTTGGGCGTCAACGGGCACGGCGATCAGCTCGCGTTGGACCTACCCAACGCGCCGCATTGCGCCGTCATCGGCATGTCGAACAGTGGCAAGAGCACCCTACTCCGCACGATGGTTCACAGTTGCCAGTCGCAGCAGGGTATCACCGTAGCGATCATGGATCCCAAGTCGGACATGGCGCCGCTCAGCGGTTTCGGCCACGTCTGGCAAGGCGGCTATTTCGAGCGCCCCGAGGAGATCGAAGCGTGTCTGTGCTATCTAACAGAGAACACTCGACATAATACAGACGGGCTATTGTTCGTGTTCGTGGATGAGGCGCCGTGGCTCTGCAAGCGGCCACGTATCCGCGAAGCCCTGGTACAGCTCGCCAACATGGGGCGCCACGACGGGATCCATCTGGTTCTCGGCGCTCAAAGCCCGTCCGAGCTGGGCGCGGCGCTCATGTCCAATATGGGCGTGACCATCATCGGACGGATGCGCGACGCTCAGCACGCGGCACAGGCGAGCGGGCAGAGAGGCACGGGCGCCGAGCGCATCGCCGAGCCGGGGCGGTTCATCGTCACCAAGGGCGAAGCAAGGCGCGACCTGCAAGCGGCCATGATGACGCGGCAGTTGATCGACAAGCTCACCTGGGAGTGGCCGCCGCGTCATGGTGTGGTACCATCCACACCGGAGCCCACACCTATGCCCGCTGATTCACACCAGGCGGCGCAAGCCGCACTAGACACTAGCAGCAGCGGCGCTCCTGGCCGCGCGCCGGACGACCTGCCCGCCGACGTGCGCGCGCGCATCGTGCGCTACTATGTCCAGCATAGCCGCCGCCCTACCCGCAGGCAGGTATCCGCGTGGTGCGGTGTCCCTGGCGGCCTGGACAATGACAAATGGCACAGGTGGCTCAGCGAGTCACTAGGAGTCCACGCATGAAACACCCCCTCCGCGTGTTTCTAGCCACTATCACCAGCGGTATCCTGGCGCTCGTCACGCTCACCGCGCTGATCGTAGCGCAGATACCGCGTGAGACCATCATCAGCTGGTTCGACCGCATCCTCGACCTGGCGCGGCTTGCGCTGTGGCTCAGCCTGGCCGCGCTGATATTGACGCTGGCCTACGACTACATGACAAAGCACGCGCCCACCACGCGCGATCCACGCGCAAATGTGCAAGTCCGCAGCGATCCCCAGTCCACCCGGCAACCAGGCCGCGAGACGGTGTAGAATGGTTTGGTTTGCCCATCCATATATCTAGCACCCCGTTCCCAGCCCCGCGGCCACACCGGATATATCCATCCTGGTTTATACACCACACCAAACCAACTATATACGAGTTTTTGAATATATGCCCCAAAAGGCTTATGAGTTTCATTATGTATATTGACAACGTATGTACACCGTGGTACAATTAAGGCAAGATCGAGCAAGGAACGACACGGAAGGGGAGACAGAATGGCTACCAAGAGAACGGCACAAGAGATTCTGGACCAACTTGACACCGTACACGCAGAGCGATGGAACGTAGTCCACCAGTTAACGGCCATTGAGGATGCAGCCGAGGGAGTCAGTTACCGAGACGATCCGCAGTACCGAGCCCTGGCGCAGCAGATCACCGAGTTGGACGCGCAACTCACCGCACTCGAAAACGAGCAGCTTGAGGCCCATCGCGCAGAGATCGCGGAATTGGCGAAAGACCCCGACTGGCAGAGAGCGCAGAGCTAGCCACAAGCCCCGGCCCGGCCAACCACTGGGCCACAAAGTTGAGAGAAGGAGAACACAGAATGAACGAGAATGATACGTGCAGGCATCCCGAGGGTAACAGAGAGGCCGAGGTTTATACTCTCCATGCGACCGGCATCGCACCGGACGGGATCGGGCCACAGTACGAGCGACGCTACTACTGGATCGACCGGCTAGCGACCAGCGACGAAACGGGAACGGGCGCGCTCCGTTGTGCCGCCTGTGGCGCCTATCTGGCGGTCCGCAAGGTAATCCGCCGCCGAGTCTAGCCACACCAAGCCCAAGCCCGCGGGGCGATACGCGGGCAGAGAGGATACACCATGAGAGACCTAGTTGACGAGTTCGATGCAAACGGGATACAAGGCGCGCCGCTGGACATCGTTCTGGAGTGCTACGGGTGCCCCAAGTGCGGCGAGAACGACACCGAGAACCTGATTAACCGCGACGGCATCGTCACCTGCCAGAGCTGCGGCACGGTGTACGACCTGGAGCCCGAACGCGAGGAGGCCCCCAATGCCTAGACCTGGCTTTATCCAGTTTCGGGCCGACGCTACCGAGCGCGCCAAGTGGCAAGCCGAGGCCGACGCAGAGGGCATCACGCTCTCGGACCTGATACGGCGACGCATGAATGAGCCGGACCGCTACGCCGACATGCGCGCGCGTCTGGAGCGGCTTGAGGCCGCTATGGCGCGGCTACTCGAAACGGCGGTCAATCAGTTGTATGGGACACAGGAGGCAAAGTGAGCAAGCGGATTAGGGAGTTGATTCAGCTGGCGTATGAGACAGGTTGGGCGTCTTGCCGTATCGAGGCCCCGGACGCGCTCGCCCCGACCGACAGAGCGAAGCTGCGCGCCATACACCCTACGATGGTTGACAAGCGCAACGCCGCCCGCGACGCGCTGGAAGCGGACATAACCGCGCTGGTGGAAGCGGCGCAAGCGCTGGCCGCTAGAGAGATGGCCCTGCGCTCCACGGGATTCAATGCGCCGCTTGGGTACGATAGCATCAAGAGCGCATGCTTCAGTACGGCGGACAGCATCGCGGACCTGGCCAAAGCATTGGCCGCATTTGAGGATTGATGCAAAGCCCCGGACTTGGCGAGAGCCAGCCGGGGCGCGGTTTTTGAAGGGAGTAGATTATGTGGCACAAAGTTGTTGACAGACTGCCGACCCCTAGCGACACAAAAAAGCTGTTGTTGCGCGTCCATTGCCCGCTGCTTCGAGAGGGCCGCCAAGATGACTATGCCACGGGATACTATTACCCAGAGGATGGGGTTACGGACGATGGCGGCGGATTCTGGCTAGACCTGCCCTATGCGAGGGCCAAAGGCGCCACGGTCATCGCGTGGCAAGAGATTGAGCCGTATGCTTAGACGCCTGCTGCGACATAACATATTCGGCAGAGCGGAGCAGCCGGCCCAGTGACCGCCCCGCCCTGCCACAAAGGAGGGAAGGAGAGCCGCCGAATCGTCGTCGGCGGTCGCCCGGCCCCAGAACCGGCAATCAATCGCCCGCATACACCGCGCCCAGCTCCGTAAGCTGGCCGTCCTCGCCAATGAGTTTCAGCCCCGACCAGTCGTACCATATGCCAGGCTCCGGCCTTGCGGGATGCCAGTTGTAGCGCATAACCTCGGCGTTATAAATGTACCCCAGCATGGCCGTCATGTAGGCTACTTTGTCCTCGGTGTCCGGCCAACAGGAGAACCCCGCTATCCAAATCTCCGCTTCGTCGTAGCCCAGTTGTCGCGCCTCGCTTACCACCGCTTCGATGCGACAAATCGCGTCCGCCGCATCCCCCGCGGCCACCTGCACGCCGATGGCATCGAACCATGGATCTTCGCCGTATAACGTCCGATACTCCGCCACCACATCGGATAGGCTGTAGTTGTAATCCCCGTCCTCGC
>JBAZMT010000047.1:0-5836 GCA_041649615.1 Parcubacteria group bacterium | reverse complement strand
GACTCTGGTCCGTCGAACGTCAGATCGCAGTTGACGCACGGACCATCTCCTGGCGCGTTGGTGCGGTTGACGCACGTCTCGCAAGCCATGACTTCTGGCGGTTCCGGAACCGGACGGAGGCGTTCGAGACCGAGCTTTTCGAGTGTTACAATCCTCGGATCTGGCGGCGCCTCCGGATCGACTTCAGTAGGCCGCTCGATGATCGTCCACTTGAAGCACCGTGCTACTCGTTTCATGCCCTCGTGAAGCAACTCGAAGTCGTCCGAATACATCCTTCGATGGCCAATCGGCATGTCAGGTCTCCTCTTCCCAGCCTGCTGGGGCTTCTTCGGTGGACTCCTCCTCGAACGGTTGCTCTTCGGTGGACTCCTCCTCGAACGGTTGCTCTTCGGAGGCCTCCTCCTCGAACGATTGCTCTTCGGTGGACTCCTCCTCGAACGGTTGCTCTTCGGTGGACTCCTCCTCGAACGGTTGCTCGAACGTGGGCTCGAGCGGTTCGGGGGCGGCGGGAGGACTCGGCAGGAAGGACGGCGGAGGGGTAGCCGCTGGACGTGCCACTGCTGGCTTGGCTGGTGGCATCCAACTCGGCTGCGGTCGAGGTGCGGCGGCTGCGACCATCGGAGCTCGCGGCGCAGGCCGCGGGACAGGTCGCGCAACAGGCTTCGGCGCAGGCCGCGCAACAGGTCGCGCAACAGGCTTCGGCGCAGGTCGCGCAACAGGTCGCGCAACAATCCTTGGCGCTGGTCGCGCAACAGGTTTCGCCGGCAATGGTTTTGACCAGCTCGGCCTCGCGCGCTGCGCAATCGGTGGTTTCCGTGGGGCTGGTTTCTTGACCAACGACCTGACCGCCGACAAGGGCGAAGTCAGAGCTCGAGCTTGCGTTTTCACGAACGACTTTGGTCGCAGCACAGCAAGAGGGTTTGCCAGTTGAGCCGCTGCTCGTAGACCCGATGCCGCTGGCCTTCCAATCACTGGCACCTTGCCCACTACGCGCGCAATGGGCTTCGTGATGCGCGAGGGCAGGCTGCTGACTTTCTTCACGGCCTTTTTCAGCTTCTTGAAGGGCGAGAAGCCGAGCATGTCCTCGGCGAATTCCTCACGCCCGTCGGCATGCCCATCGCCGTCAAGGCCATCGCCACGTAAGTCAGTCAGGTTTGCAGGGTCGTACATGGCTACTCCTGTTGCATGCCGTTATGATGAATCAACAGCTCAATGTCGTCAGCGAAGTTGGTCGAAACTCGCGATAGATTGGTCAGCCAAATCGTGGCCTGTCCGGCAGTACAACAGTGTCCGCCGATGATGAAGTCTCGGGCAGCCGGGTTGGTCACTCGACAGGTGACATGATCGTTCACCAGCACCAACGGGGCCGCGAAATCCAAAAATGCAGTCGTTCCAATACCAACGCCGTTGACCGTAGCCGTGACAGGGACGACGTCGTGGCCATCGTCGAAAAAATTCCGCGTGTAGCTACCTGCCCCCACAAAGGCAGGCGTAGCCTGGACATGCCTAGACCAGGAGTATCCGTCGAATTCCACGCTGAGCGCTCCGCCTGCTGTCGCGGTGCCCGTCTGGTTGGAGTGCCACAGCGCCAAATCCAGATTGAACGCAGCAATGGCCGCCGCGCTCTCACAGTGATCGAGTTGCACATAGAGATCCTCGACGAGAGGGTTGGCTGTCGCGATGTTCAGCGCAGTGACATTCAAGTTGCGCAGGATGAGATTACCCCAGCCTGCTGCTAGCGAGGTGTAAGTGATATCCCCGCCGATGATCGTGCCCAACAAGAATGTCGCCGGGCCCCAGCCCTGAATGATGACCATCTCAAGTGCCAGCGGGATGGCAATTGGGTCGGCATAGGTGGAGGGCGCAACCATGATCTGGACCTGCGTCCACGCATTGGCCACGGCTTGGTTGACGGCTGCTTGGATCGTTTGAAACGGCGCTTGCAGCGTGCCCGTCGGCGTGGCGCTGAAGTTCACAGCGTCCACAAACAACGTCTGCGCCACAGGAGCAACCCCAGGCGCCACAGCGCCCCAAAGTGGCGGCAAGTTGTCGCCCTGAGAAGTTAGGACGCGTCCCGCCGTGGCAGCATTCGTCGCGTAGTTTCGGCCCAACGCAGGTCGCGTTCCCGAAGTACCAACTCCAATCTGCGGATCGTAGACTCCCATGGTTTCGGCGTCCTTTCCTCTGCTTGTGCTTGAGCCGACCTAGACCTTACGGGCGAAGCGGCAGCACCATCACATCGAAGGTGATGTCTGCTGCGGTGGCGACGAGGGCTGCCGCGCTCTGGTTGGAGATCCGGAGCGTGACTGCGTTGGCCGCATTGATCCAACCTTCAACGGTCGGCGCACCACCAGCGGCCGTCGCCGGCAGAGCTGCTCGAGCGCTTGCGACCACCAGCCCGTTGCCAACAGTTGCGTTGTTCACAACGAGGGCTGCCGGTTGGAAGGCTGCGCCAGCAGCAATCGCCTGATTTGCGATTGGCCAAACGTAGGTCTGTACGGGAAGGGAATTGCCAGAAGTTGCCTCTTTCATGAGCTCACTCGCTTTCGTTTGCTGGGGCTGGCGACTCGCCAGCATTCTCGCCGGCTTGCGCCGGAGGAGTCGTAGCGTCGGCCGGCGCAGCCGAGGACGATTCGGCTGCGCCGGCACTTTCGGTATTCTCAGAGGGGCCGGGAGGAGGAGTAGAAGACTCGGCCTTTGGACGTGGAATTTTGCGCCCGATGATCTTTTCGATGAGGTCGATTTGCTCGGCGCTGAAAAAACCCATCATCGCGCCAACTTCGATCTGCTCAGGAGTCAAGGCCTTCAGCAGCTCGATAGCTGCGTTGACCTTCGCGCCCGACTCTTCGTCGAGGCCGTACTTGTGCTTGAGACCTTGGATGATCTCGCCCGCCCAGCCCTTGCTGACTTCGAACAGCTCGTCTCGTCGCCTCTGTGCGGCAACGTGCTGGTTGCGCATCACTTCGCGCTCGAGCTGAGCATCGAAGTACTGCTCGCGAGCCTTGAGCAGATCGGTTATAATCGACTCGTACTGCTCTTGCCGCTTGAGCAGCCGTTGGATCGTGGTGTCCTGGGCTTCGGTGGCCGCCTTGAAACCCTGCAGCACCAGTCGATGCAGCTCCAAGTTCTGCGACTGCGACGAACGCAACAACTCGGCAGTCGCTCGGATTGCGTCTGCCGGAATGCCTTCGCGCGAAGCTGCCTTGTCGGACTTTCGCGGAGTGTCTTCCTCGTCGTCCGGAATGGCATCGCGATCCGCGATGTATTCATCGAGCCAGACGGGACGAAAACGGATCGTCCCGTCACTACCGTGGTGCGCCTGGATCTCCCCGAACGTCACCATGTCACGCAAGCGCTTCATGCTGACGCCCAGAGTCTTTGCCGCCCTGCTCATCCCCGGCCACGTCGTCCAAGCGTCGGCGTTCGGATAGTCGCCCTTGGGTGATCCGTTCGCTTTCTTGTCCGCCGTGGTCGTTGGTTCTGCCATGCCTATCCTTCTAAGAGCCAGACAACGCCGACGTGGTCGATCCCCCCTGGCGATAGTAGTTCGACTACGCTCGCATCACCCAGAGTGACACCAGTCGTGCGAATTGCAGAGTCCGCCGGGTTGACGAGGAACAGCCGATTGACGCCACGCGAGGCGAAGATGTCTACCTGAATATCGGAGAGCGCTTGGCCGCGCGGATCGGTAACCAGTATCGACTTGGAGCCAGCGGGGCATTGAAGCCCAATGGTTCCCGCAGGGGGTAGACCGTAAGCAAGCGTCAACGTCGGAGCGTAGACTGACCCACGGTCCCCCGCAGCGAGCGATGAGGTGAGAATCACAGGGGTAAAGATGTCGTCAGCAGGACGCGGCGCTAGTCCGCCGGGCAAGGGTATTAAGGGCCAGCCCTGTGCGTCGGTCTGGATCGCTGTGATCGTCACCTTCCCTGCTGGCAGTTCGATCGCATTCTTGAGCGCCCAGTCAATCACAATTGTTTGACTGGCAGAGCCAATGCCATATTTCAGCCGCGCAAGGATGCGACCGGCACCGAACGTGCCAGTTGGGTCTGTCTGTTGCATCCCGAGCGTGAGAACAGCTTGCTGCGCAGTAGAATCTACGAGCTCGAGCTCACCCATTGCGACTTCGCGCCCAATGCCGCCCAGAGCATTGGTGCCAGCGGGCGAGCTCCAAATCTGCCCGGTCATCACATTGCCGTAGAAGTCCGTTGCCACGGGATCAGCCTCCGCCCTTTCGTCGGGCAGACTTTCGAGATCCTCGTCGAGCGGCGCCATGCACGCGCCCAGCAACACTGACAGGGACAGGACGACAAACTGGATCAACTTGGAAGAGAACATTCGCACCTCGTTTGGCTGCAAGTGCAGCTACCGGCCTTACGCCGGCAACCGCACTTCTCGTTCCTTCTGGGTGCAACATCGATAAGATCTTGTCTGGAGGTGTAGGTGGCAGTCCTAGATCATGACGCGGGTAATGCGCCCCGTTGGGCCAACCTCGTGAATGAACCGACGAGCGCCAGGGGCACTTGGCTTAGCCGCCTTGGTCAACGTCTGCGCTTTCTTCGCCTGGGCAATCTGAGCCAGGGCAATCTCGGCTCCCTTTGCGTCTTGCGCAGCCTGACTGTTGGGCGGGGCTTTCTTGCCAGCCGCGATGACCTTGAACGTGTTGCCAACAACTTGCTGCGCCGCCGCTCGCACACCGGGCAACTTGCTGTCGACTGCGTTGGCGATTGCCGATGCAGTAGCAAGAGCGGCTGCCGCCGGTACACCGAGAGGAGGAAACACGATTGCAGCACCACCAACGATCGTCTTGACGATAGGCGACTTGACCAACGTCTTGGCGATTGGCAATGACGCTTTGGTCAATGCGATCTGATCTTTGATGAGCGTCTTCGGGTTGAACATCGTTGCCGGGTTGGTCAACGAGACCGCCGACTTGATGACTGCGTTTCCGAGGCCTCGGTACTTCGCTGGCAGCTTCGCTACTGCCTTCGTGGCGAGTTTCGCAAGCGGCTTCGTGAAGACCGTAACCGGCTTCATTGCAACGCTCGCCACTTTCTTCAGCGGCTTACTGACTTTCTTCACGGCCTTTTTCACGGCCTTGAACGGGTCCCAACCGAGCGACATGAGCTCCGCTTGCGAGCATCCACCGATAAGCGCATCGGCCGCGAGACGGTAGAAGTCTTCGTCCGAGTCGAGAGCGGAATCGTCGCCCAACTCGTCGGCATCGAGCGCAAAAACGTCGATGCCCATCGCTACCGCGCCAATGTAGTCGATGAGTTCATCAGCTGAGCACGTGTCGCGCTCGAGTCCGTCTCCCGTCATGGCGATCGATGTGTCGGGGCGACTGGCGAGCCACAAGTTGAACTGGCCCTGTCCAGACAGGCAGTTGCGTCGCTCTGCCAGACTGACGATTCGCCCGAGAGCAGCGGCAGCAGCATTCGCGGCGTCGCCTTCGATACCGTCGCCTCGCAGATCCTCGAGAGCGACAACGTCGGCCACACCAGGCAAACCATAGAGGTTCATGGCGTCGCGCAGGTCGCGCGCCGGAAAGCCTTCGATGAAGTGTTCGCTCTGCGACATGGCTATACCTTTGCTGCGCTGCGCCACTCGTCAGCGCGTTGGGGATCCCTGGTTGCGAGGTTTAGCAGATGTGCGGAATAGGCATTCTTATCCGCGACGAGGGTTGCATAGGTGCCGCCCTGTTTGGTCGACTTGCCCCAATAGAAGGGCTTCGGTGGGACGATTCCGTAGCGGTCTGCGAGCGCAAGCGCAGTCTCGGAGCCGTAAGAACCGTCCGCCTTGGTGAGCCGCTCGACGAGCTGGAATTCCCTCACCT
>JBAZMT010000046.1:0-5930 GCA_041649615.1 Parcubacteria group bacterium | reverse complement strand
AAAGTCGAGCAAGAACTGCTGGAAAGCATGGAGGGCCCCTCGCAGACCGTGAAAACGGCGGCCCGGATTGCTGCTCGGTGGTTCGTTTATTCTACTTGTCAGCCGGTAGAGACGATGGCCCGTTTTCCGAAAACCTCGGTCTACTGGGGGATAGCCCCACCAGAGGTGGAACCCTACCCGGACTGGGATCCTGAACCCAAGGACCCCATTACACGTTTGGCCCAGGGATCTCCTTGTATCCCTGGCATGACTGAACACAGCACAACTGGAGAAACCCCTATGTCGTTCCCGAAGCAGCAAGCTGATGCCACTCTTCTCCGCCTCGACAAGCTGGCGCATACCATCCAGGCCAACCATGAGCGTTGGGGGATGCCGTTCGAACAGGCTAAGGCCATTGTCAACGACATCGACAAGACTGCCGATGAAATCGAGGTGGCGGCCTACGGAGCCGAGTCCCTTCAGCGTCGTCAGGTTGAGGTACTGAAGCAGGCGAAGGTCATTCAGCGGGATGCTGACGAGTCCTACATGGACACGTTTGCCAACCCCATGGCACCGAAGCAGGTAGAGGCTGATGAGCCCTACATGAAGCTCTATGGCGATGACCAGTCGTCGGCCGTGAATGACGGCAAGTCTTCGGTGGGTCGTCCTCTCGCTCCGTGAGGTTCGCACGGTAAGACCGCCATGATCGACTTCTGGAAGCTCACGAACGACTTCAAACCGGGGGACCCCGTACAGAAGTACATGCCTCCGGGGCAGCTCTCACCTTTCACAGGGCGAGTGCTTGCTGTACACCCTGGATTAGGGTGCGTTGACGTTCAGTGGACGTTCGGAGTTGAGCGGGTGGTTTCCGACGAGATCGTGCGGATCAATCCCCAGTTGTCCTTATACCTACCCCCGACGCTTGATCAGTCGTACTCCTCGTACGACACTCGGAAGGCGTCGGGGGTCAGTGCATGGCGGACCATTGAGGTTCCTGTTGGATTTCACCGTGATCTCGCTACCTTGTGGAACAAGAAGGCGCGTGAGATCGACGCCTACGATTGGCTCTGGCGGAAGTACACATCGCTGGGGGCTGACGACGACGCCATCAAGGACGAGGTCGCCAAGTTCTACCTCGTGGCCCACAACCTGGCTGACCTCCGGATTCAACAGCACGCCGTGAAGACGGCTGCCTACTGGGTGGCGCAGAACCGCCAGTACCGGGTCACTCAATCGGAGCTGGAATCTCGTCGGCCGATGTGCCCCAAGTGCGGCACACAGATGAGGAAGACCATCTACAAGATGGACAAGGGCGCCCGGGTGCGTCTGTGGGGCTGCCCGAAGGACCTGTTCTTGCTCAAGCGCACCGATATCCTTGGCCCGGATGGGCAACCAGTGGAGTGGTGATGGGACGCAATCAAGAAGCTTTGCGATTGGCCTCGTCGAACCCCACGGCGGCATTCGACCTCTTGCTGGGCCAAGATATCAGGACCGCGGGCAAGGCACAGGACTTCCTGCAAGACAAGATCAAGAGCTGGGACAAGGGGGATTCGGAGGATCTCAGTGCTCTGGCTCGGGGGTACAAGGGCCACTATAAGGAGCTGATGTCTGCTGCGGCAGCTCTCGCGAAGAAGGGGATCATCGACCTCAAGGGGAATGCCGTCACCAAGAAGGCAGCCCAGGTCGAGCTATCTCCCGAGGTTCAGGCCATCATCGCGGATCTGCCGACAATCGCCCGCAAGCTCATCCTCGTGAGCAAGCAGGATGAGTCTCGTCTGATGTTCGTCCTTGGCACGCTAGTAACGAACTTGGCTGGCGTCGTAGGTAGTTTTCCTGAGCTGGTCAAAGAGGCTCAACTGCTGAATCTGGCGGGCCTCAAGATCATGCGGGGACGCAACAAGGTCTAGTCATGGCATTCATCAAGTATGCCAAGGCAGCGGTTGTAACTCCTGACATCTCGCTCCAGGGATGGGCGGATCTGTCCCAGGAGAAGAGCCTTGCGTGGGGGAACCGTACGGCTGCCAAGGTCGTGTTTCAGGACTTCCAGCCCACTGACTTCCTGCTGTCTCATTGCACCATCGTTGCCTCGGTGGACACCGAGGCAGCTCCTGGCCCACTGGGTCAGCAGATGGTTGACGGCTTCCAGATCAACCGTCGATGGGGGGACTACCTCATCACGCCGAAGACGGCTCGCTACGTCAACAACAACAACGACGCCTGGGAGCGTAAGCTCCTGCTGTCGTGCTTCAGGACCTTCATCGGGGGTGAGAACTACGTCGAGCACATCCAGATCCCGCACCTGAGCAAGGGCAAGATCATCGACGCCGCTGCTCGGGACATCGGGGACTCGATCTACGTTGACATCCTCATCGCCACGGAGCGTAAGCATCAAGCCCTCATCCAGGCGGTGAACAGCGGTCAACTCCAGACCCTGTCCATGGGGTGTTTCTTGGCAGGTACCCAGGTAACCATGTCCGATGGGCGACGACTACCCATTGAAGATGTGTCTCCGGGGGACATGGTGTTGACCCACAAGGGACGGGCACGCGAGGTTCTGAACCAGCAGATTCGTGTAGGTTCTTGGTCAATGCGTCGAATCGAGGTGTCGGGTATACCGAGCCCTGTCGTTGCTACAGGAACCCACCTTTTCTATGTGGTTCGTCCCGCTTCCAGGTGTGCCTGTGGTTGTGGTGAGACACTCTCAAACTCAGTGGACGAGGCGTCCATCCGTAGAATGCACAAGCGCTTCAAGCGTGGGCATGATAAACGGCTGTACAACCCCAATGGGTCATACTCCTTGGACGAAGCACGCCGTCGAAAGGCTATCATCGAGGATCTTCAGACCTTGAAGGTGGAGGAGGTACGTGCTGATGAATTGCAGGTAGGGGATTATGTGATCCTCCCTCGTCATCAAGCAGCTTCTGTCGAGGAACCTGGCGAGGCCAAGGCGAAACTTCTAGGCTATTTCCTGGCGGAAGGTTCTTTCCTCAAGACTAAAGGTGTCCCCTCCGAAGTTCAGTTCAATTTCTCACTTGATGAGAGGTCTACCTTTGTAGCTGATGTGGTGGCTCTGCTCCGTCAAGTTTTCCCGGGATGTCATCCCTGGGTGCAAGATCGTGAGGATCGGACCACCAGTGCCGTTCATGTGGCGGGCAAAGATATTGCGGCCTGGTTCAGGACATACGGAGGAGAGTACAGCCACCGAAAGCGTTTGGCTCCCGATGTTCTGTGTTGGTCTGAGGCATCGCAGCGTGCCCTGTTAGGCTCTTGGTTGAACGGAGATGGTACCGTTCATTCCGGTGGCGCTGCCATAGGGACAACGACTTCCTATGACCTGGCTTGTCAACTACAGGTCATAGCCGTGAAGTGCGGGATCCCCGTTCGTATGGAGTGCCATTTCGGGGGTTATTCTTCCGTAGTGTCCGACGCTGTTGTAAACGGCGAGGTGCGTCGTCATGCTACTACTGGGCGGCTAGCCTCATTCAACCTGTGTTTCCCGCAATCTTCCTCGTCGATCTTACAGGATGTTAGTGCTAAGGCCCCCCTGCCATGTACTCGAAAGAAGCAGCGCCATCTCCGTAGTTTGGATGACGGGTCTGTCATCTTCCCAATTACAGGTATTGAGGCCCTTGCTTTTGAAGGGCCTGTGTTTGACCTGGAGGTTGAGGAGGATCACTCCTATCAGGTTGAGGGCCTAGCTGTACACAACTGCTCCGTAGAGAACACTACCTGCACCAAGTGCGGGAACGTTGCGGTCGACGAGACTCAACTCTGCCCACATATCCGCTATCTCAAGGGCACGAAGTTCGTAGATACGCTGGGTATTGAGAGGAAGATCGCTGAGCTGTGCGGCCATCTCTCGGATGAGCCTGGCAGTGTCAAGTTCATAGAGGCGTCATGGGTTGCGAACCCCGCCTTCAAGGGAGCGGTTCTTAGGTCGATCTTGTCCCCGTCGGATCTGCCTGGGATCGGCAAGAAACTAGGGATCGCATTCGCTCAGGTCCCCCGGGTTTTTGAGCTAGGATCGATACCCAAGGCAGCTCGGACTGCTCAGCAACAGCAGTTCGACATGACGGTAGAGCCTGATGACTCCGGAGCAGCTCCCGCCAAGGAAGAGGGGAGCCCCTTCGAGAAGGAGATCGACGAGATCGTCAACACGATTCGTCAGCGGGCTATCGAGAAAGTGCGTGGGGACTTGGAGAAGGATCAGGTTCCTACGCCTTCAGTAGAGCAACTCAACCAGAACAACAACCTGGTCAAAGAGGCCCTTAAACACGCTTCCTGGCGGCGGATTGCTCAGGAAGTACGGCGTTTGGTGCCAGATCGTGCAGTTGCCCACCGGATTTTCTTGGGGATGATTCTCTACAAAAAGGGGGGTTGGAGTGTGGTTAGGCAAGCCCAGACCCTCACGGGGAAGGACCTGTTGGCCGTGTCCTATCTCTTAGAATCCTCCGCCAAGAGAGTTTCTATGGCCGGGGAGAAGAGAGTGTATCGCACGGTTCTCGCTACGGGAGGGCCTGGTCGGTACGGTAGTGACACTGCCTATTTATCTGCTTGTAGTCGGGTAGTAGGTAGGGGTCTCACGGATTCGGAGAGAAAAGCACTACTCAGTAAAGGTCGTCTTTTCTCAATGGGTAACAAGGGTCGCTCAGCACCTTGAAAGCTGAGGCATTCGGGTGCCAATAACCCTTTGATATTCCGATCACGACAGTAGGAGCCTGATCATGAGAGAGCGTACCACTTGGAACCGGGACCAGATCAAGTCGGCGGCCATGGGTCGTCGAGCTGACCCCTACACGATGAACCAGGACCACCCCAACCCCTCGGCGGACAAGTACGTCAATGGGGATCCCTCTTCCTGGGCGGAGGATGTTCATCCTGCGGCCGGCGAGTGGGAGGCGGAGTACGCTGGTGGTCAGGTCAAGAGAAATGAGATCGGGCTGCCGGACTTCCGGCCGGAAACCTTCAAGACAGCTGAGGAGAAGGAGTACCTCCTCAAGAAGGCGGCTGTCTGCGAGCAGGTAGCTCGCAGGATGCTTCCGAAGACGGCTTCTGCCTCAATGATCGAGGATCAGTCCCTCTCTCTCATGTACATGCCCGATCAGGAACTAGTACAGACCTTCGTTCGCCTAGCGGGTGATGAAGAGGGTCAGGAGCAGGGCGAGGAAGAGGGCCAGGCTCAGCAGAAGCAAGCTCAGGAGCAGGGCGAGGAAGAGGGCCAGGCTCAGCAGAAGCAAGCTCAGGAGCAGGTTGAAGGCCAGGGCGAGGAAGAGGGCCAGGCTCAGCAGAAGGAAGCCGCTGCCCAACTTCAGCGTGCGATCAAGGCCAATGACATGCCTGCCATCCAGTCCGCTATTCAGCAGATGGTACAGCAGGCTCAGCAGCAAGCCCAACTCGCTCAGCAACAGCAGCAGGGCCAGCAACAGGTACCCCTGGCTCAGCAGCAGCAGGGTCAGCAACAGCAACTGACTGCTGAGCAGGTACAGCAGATGATCAGTCAGGCTATGCAGCAGCAGGGTCAGGGCTGTGGGAGCTGTGGCCCCACCGCTGATGACGTAATCATCGACGACATGATGGGCCCTGGCGGTGAGATGGACATCGAGATGGAGCCTGCCCCCATGGACGTGGGCGAGGTTCAACTCGGGCCTGACGACGCAGTTCTTCGTCAACTCTTTGCTCAAGACGAAGAGCAAGATCAGGTACAACAGGAAGAGGTTTCTCAGGAGCAGGGTCAGCAGAAGCAGGCGGCTATTCGTACCGCTTCTACTCGAACCGTTGGTACCCGTCCGACCGCTGGCGTGAGCCGTGTGGGTGGTGGGGTTTCCGGTGGGTCGGGGAGTGAGGTGTCCAAGCTGTCGTCCCTCTGGACTTCAGCTCCTGACGTGAGCGATGTGTTCGGCACTACCAAGAGCTGAACCACCGGCAATCCGGCCTAAAAACTGGAACCGCTA
>JBAZMT010000045.1:0-5947 GCA_041649615.1 Parcubacteria group bacterium | reverse complement strand
CTGGCGACAGGGACGCGCCGATAGACGAGAAGAGGTCAGTGATCTTCCCGCTGATGCTGGCGATTGCCGCCCAGAATCCAGACAGCGAGTTGGCCGAGTACGACAAGACGCCGATCACGGCGTTCATGGCCCCGACGAATGCGTTGCTGATGAGCGACGCGATGGCAGAGAGCGCGGACGGGAGCTGCGAAGTGAGCGCGGGCATCAGTTGCCCGGTGATGCGAGCAGCGAGATCCGTGAGCCGGATCGCCAGCTCAGCAGCCACCGGCTGAAGCGCCGAGCCGATCTTCGCGAACAAATCGCTCAACTGCCCGCCGACTGTCTTGGCCGTGTTCCCCAGCGATGTCAAGGACGGAGCGAGCGAAGACAGGACGGAGACAATCGCGTTCAGTGCGCCAATGAACGTCCCGCTCAACAGGCTCGCCGCGCCAGAGATCGCAGCGGGCAACGCCGCAGAGAGCTTTGGCAACAGATCGCCAGCTATTCTCTGAGCCAGTTGCGACAACTGCGTTCCGAATGTTGCGGCAACGCTGGAAACAGAAGATCCGACAGCCGCCAAGATCGGAGCAAGGGAGTTGCCGACCGACGCGATTGCAGAGAACACGCCGGACAGCGTCGGCAATGCCTCTGCCAGGATCTTTACCAGGCCACTAATCGCCCCCGACAGCGCCCCGGCCACCAGGGAGATGATGGCGTTCACGGCTTGCGGAAGAGCCGACGATAGGACCGGCATCAGCGTCGCTGAGATCGCCGAGATGGCAGATGTGATAGAAGAGACGAATCCCTGCACTGGCTGGATCGCGGCAGACACCGTTGCCGTGAACAGCTTGCTTACCGAATCCCCCATCGTCCCGAGCGCCGCACCGAACTTCGACAACGGAGGCAGCAAGGAACTGAGAGACGCGATGATCCCGTTCAGCGTCCCCGTGAATGCCCCGCTGAGAATGGACCCGACGCCTCCAATGACAGACGCCAGGGCAGATGCCGCTTGCTGAATCAGCTTCGGGGATATGCTCTCTACAAGTTGGGTCAGAGCCGAGATGAAGGCATTCGCAGCAGGAGCAATCCCCGAAACCAGTTTCGTGACGGCTTCAGGGAGCGAAAGCCCAACCTTCCCCAGCGATTCAAGCAGCTTGGAGAGCTGCGGCAGCATTGACGTGATTGCGGTTGCGATGCCAGCCATCGCAGCAGAGATCGCGCCCAGGATGACATTCATCCCGCCAGTCGCCGCAGATGGGAGGGTCGTTCCCAGGACGGAGATAAGCCCTGGCAACACACTCTGCGCCATCGTAGACAGGTACTTTCCGAATGAGTCCAGCGGGCCAAGAATCGCGGCCAGAACCTTCCCGCCGATGTCCTCCATCGCCTTGGAGAGGGCGGAAACGAAATCGGCGACTGGCTTGATCGCAGAATCTATCGCCTCTCCGAACTTGTCAAGAAGGCCACTGAGCCAACTCGGCCCAGTCGCCTCGCCCCCGGTCTCAATCCCAGGAACGCCCGGCGTGGCAGCTTTCCACTCTGCGTTCGTTACCTTGTATCCCGTCGGGACATTGAGCGACGCGCTCAGGCTCTCGGCTTCCTTGTCATAGAGGCCGATGATCTTCTTCAGGATGGCCGTGATGGGCAAGATAGCTTCAAGTAGGCTATTCATCGCGGCGCGTTGCAGGTCCGCAACCGCTCCCTGCAAGTCGCTGAATGTCTCCGTCGAAGAGATCGCGCTGATGATCGCTCCGGCGAAGCTGACCAGACGATCCGCAACAGACTTCAGCAAAGAGGGGAGACTGCGTAAAGCCGAGAAGAGACTTCTTAGCACGCCGAGAAGCGACGACGCCGCCATCTCCGAGACTGAAGCCAACGACTTGGCGACAACCCGCCCTGCGGACAAGACAGCAGATGCGGTAGTCGATAGGGCTCTCGCAACGAAGCCAGAGAACGCTTTGGCGACGGACGACACAGCAACGCCTAGCGTTTCAACAGCAGACACGGCAGAGTCAATCGCGCCGGATGCGAAGTCTGCGACTTTCGTCCCGACGGCTGAGATGAACTTCGCCGTTGACTCAAACGCCTTGCCCACTCCGCTTGCAAGCCACCCATAGAGGGCTTGCGCGATCCCACCAAGCTCCTCGGCAGCAGAGGACAGAAGAGAGTAGGCCGACTTCCCGATGGCCGAAACAACCTGCGCCATCCCCTTCGCTACGAAGGAAGCCGCATTGAACGATGCCTTGGCGAGCCCCGAAACGAATCTCACCGCGCCGCCAACCGCATCACACAGCGCGGAGAAGTCCGGGATCAGTTCGGAGATTGACTCCTCAACTTGCTTGACCGTCTCCCGCACTGAGTCGTAGACCTTCTTCCCAATGGAGATCACGGCCTTGGCAATAGAGGCAACCGGCCCGACAAGGTCTAGCGCCCCGCCGCCAGCCGACAGAGCCGAGAAGATGTCCGCGACGCCTCCGACAATGTTGCCAGCGTCTCCGGGCAACACCGCCTTGGCCGCAGATACGATCTTGCTCCCGTAGAGATCCAGCGCCACATAGAATCTGGCAAGCCCTTCGTCTACGTTGAGCAGCGTCGCCTTCTGCCCGACCATGACATCAACAATCTCTGCGAGCTTGCTCCCGGCCTCTTCTGTGTTCCCGCCGAACTTGTCCACCTGCTCATACAGAGTCTTGTAGGTAGAGACAAGTTCTTCGGCTGCGTCAATGTGCGCCGACCACGCCTCGTCCCCAACCTGCATCTGGGCGGCGAGGTCGCTGTAGCGTGCCTCCATGTCTACCGCGACCTTCTCGTAGGCAACGGTGACATCGCGGGCAGCCACCTCTACTTGCGCATTGGCCTTGGCGCACTTGTTACAGGAAGAGGTGTAGCCAGTAGCCGCCATGGACATTGCAGCGCTGGCGTCCTCCACGTCTACCTCATAGCACTGGCTCCCCGTACATACCCATCCTGGTTCGCCGAGGGAGTAGTCTGATGCCCCAATGCCAGCGAGTCCGCCGGTCTTCATCCTCCGACTGCGCGACCAGACCGACTTGATGAGCGAGCCAACGCCCGGAATGGACATCATCCAGCGCGGGACAACAAACTCTCCCGGTTCCAACATCGCCGGGATCTTGTCGCCGATACCAGTTCCGGGGACCGATCCGCCAGATGCAAGACCGATCTTCGGGCTCGCCAGGCCCATGTGCCCGACTGCGCCGCGCAGGGCGGCTATGATGCTGTCAAACGCTCCTTGTGGCCCGCCAATGCCGAGGATGTCGCGGATGTACTGCTTGAACGCGCCAAGCGGGTCAAACAGGTTCTCAATCTGCGCCTTCAACTCTTCAAGGGCAGCGGCATCCTCGCCGATCAGCCGCATGTACTCAATCTCGTTTTCCAGCGCCGACAAGAGCTTCTGGCGAGCGCCAAGAATCATGTCGAGGACCTGCGCCTCGTCAATTGTCTTGTCATTGGCATCGGACAACGAAGCGGCCATCTTGACGAAGTCTTCGCGGGCGAGCGCGATAGAGCGGACAGACTCAGCCGCGCCGTACCAGTCGCCCGTCTTCATCGCTTCGCGCATTGGGGCGAGGAACTGGTCCTCAAAGGCTTTCTGCTCGGCTTCGGCTGCTTCGCGTGCGGCTTGCGCCGCCTCTTCAGCGGCCTGCTTCGCGGCGGCAGATGCGTCCTCGGCGGCTCGCTGGGCTTCAGCCGCTGCCCGCGCGACTTCGTCAGCCATCTCTTCCGGGTTGAGACCAGAGAACTTCAGGCCCAGGGCATCGAAAGTGGACTCAATCTCTTTCCATGCGGGCGAGTCCATAAGCCCGAGATCCCACCCACTCTCGCGCATGGAATCGACAGCGGACTTGACGGCGTTCAGTTGCGAGAGACGGTCAATGGCCTCGTCTACCTTCATCTCCCGCTGGCGCGTCTCGGACGGGGCAATGAGCGAGCCTTCGTAGCCGCCCTCTTCCTGCCACCGCTGGTAGTTAGGATTAGCCTCGGCGACCGTGCCAGACTGCAACTCGGCCACCATCTTGTCAACCTCGCCGAGGATGCCGCTGACTTCCGACATGGCAAGGGAGCCAAGGACGCTGGACAGGTTGCGAGCCGCAGAAGCCGCCCCGCCAAGCGCCGACGCCAGATCGCGTGCCGCAGACTCTGACACGCCAAGTGCCGCCTGGAAGAACTGCTGGATGGCAACGCTGTTGTCCATCTCCCCAGACAGCTCTTGCAGCTTCTCGTAGAAGTAGACGAGCGCGGCCTTGTAGTCGTCCGATGCAGACGCGGAATCCTTCAGCCCAGCAATGAAGTCATCCAGGGCCAGTTGCCCAGACGAGTACGACTGACTCAGAGACTTCCACGCCTCTGTGAGGGCAGGGTCCATGACGGCGTCACGAATCGCGATACCCGCCGCTTCAATGGAGTCGATGAGCGAGTTGAGCGCAGGCGCGAACCGAGCATAGGCCGGGTCCTCAGCCAGCGCGAATAGCTCCTTGCCGATGCTCTTCAGCGATCCGATGGCGGCGATCTGATCTTCCATCAGCGGGGCCGTCAGCCCCGCCTTCAGTTCGCCAATCTGCGTCGACCACGGAATCGTCGCGGCCTTCTCTGCCGGGTCGATGATGGATTCGAGCCAGGCCACGACATCCTGCAACGCCTCTGCCGCAGGATCGCCAGCCGCTTTGAGCGCGGTTAGCTTCTCGCTCCAATCGTCGTAGCCCGTGCTCAACTGGCCATAGAGTTCCAGCGCCTTTTCCAGCGTCGTGTTGCCGTCTGCGAGGTCAGCGTAGACCGCGCGCATCTGCGCGCCGAAGTCGGCAACCTTCTGCGCCGTGGTCTTCACGGCAGCATTCGACGGGATGTTGGCTGCGCCAGACAGAAGACGCGTGAAGTAGTCTGCCCACTCTTGCTCTGTCTGCGGCATCTTCGCCCGCAGAAGTTCAAGCACGCCTTCCGGCAAGTAGGCGATGCGCGACATGATCTCGTTGAGGACGTAATACTTGGCGTCGTTCGGGATGCTCTCTGTCATCTGCGCGAGAGCCTGCCCCATTGCGACAAGTTCGCCCGCAGCGGCAGCAGCGGCCTCCGGCGTCAGCGCCTCAGACATGCTGATCGCTACGTCAGTGATCTTCCCAACGATGTCGTCAATCGTGTCGCCGCTGAACCCCGCCGTGATGGCAAGCGACCGCAGTTCCGATGTAGCCTCTTTCAGATTCTCTGCCGCGTATCTGGCGATGGCCTGGATGTCCGAGTCGGACAGCAGCGCCATCTCTGTATTCGCCGCCGCGTTACGCGCCGACTCCATGATGGAGTCAACAAGGGCATCGAAGCCCATGTTCGACGGCGTGATGCGCGGGCTCGTCAGAGACTTCCCGTACTCTGCCAGGAACTTCGTCGCGAAGTCACGCGCCGACTTCGCCGAGATCCCGAAGGAAGTGGCAAGATCGAGAAGCGAGCCGGATAGAGCGAGTGCGTTCTTCTCGGCAGGCTTCAGCGTGTATTGCAGCCCGGCCTTGTCGTAGAACTCCTGCAACTCCTCGACCATGGCAGAGATCTGGTCGGCAGATGGTTCGGCAATCCCGCCAAGGTCGTAGATGGAGTCTGCAAGGGCTTCAATCGGGTCGCCCTTCCAGCCGAGCTTGCCCATCTCCGGCGTCAACGTCGCGGGCAAGGAACTTGCCTCAATCAGAGAGCGGGCCGACTCGCGCAATGCGGCCACGCGATCCGCTGTCTCGTCTGCACGGCGCTTGATGTCGTGAATGATGAGAATGGTAAGCGCAGCTCCCGCAGCCAGGCCGACGCCAGCAAGTGCGCCCGCTCCGGCAGTAAGCCCGAGCATCTTGCCAAACACAGCGCCGCCAAGAGCCGCGCCCAGTCCAGTTTCAAGTGCCGACTGAAGCGCCGCCTTGACCTTCTCCGCTCCCGTCACCTTCGGGTCAAGGGCAATCGGGAGGTCTACGGTAATGCC
>JBAZMT010000044.1:0-5980 GCA_041649615.1 Parcubacteria group bacterium | reverse complement strand
TGAGCAACTGCCGCTCGTGTGGCCCCTTGGGCCAAACCCCGATGATACGCGGGCCCATCTTCGCCCGTACTCCAATGACGTCAGCATAGGGTTCGTTCCGAGCTTTCCGACCTGACTGCTGCCGGGTAAGTGACAGGGTCAGCCGGTTGAAGCGCTCAAGGATGCGCATCATTTCCTTGGTCAGTTCCCGCTCGTCCTTGACCCAATCGAGCAAGAACCAGATGGGGCTGCCCTTGACGAGTCGAGCAACCTCGAGCCGCATTAGCACAGCCAGGTCGGAAAACTTCGGTTCGCTCATTTGTCCTCTGACGACTTGATCGGTAACGGGAGCTGGACGTTCTGCCGCGGCTTGTCGTAGGCAACGAGCTCGAGCGTAGCGCCGCACCCAAAGCACTTCTTGCCGTGGCGACCTTCGCACAGGGCGTAAGTCCTTCTGCAGCCGACGCATTGCCAATGCCCAGCTGCCACGCTACCAAGCGGCTCGTCGTCAACCTCGACCGACTCAGGCCTCGGATTGTCGATGCCGCTTGGCAGTCGAAACGCAGGGTCGGTTTGCTCGTGCTCGTCCGCCGGAAGAGATTCACCACGCCTGCGGAGCTCGGCCCTCATTGAGGCGTTCTCTTCCCGTAGCTTGAAAGTCTCGCGTACTGCCTCGATTGCTCTGCAACAGTCCTCAAGCGCTTGTGTCGTTCCTTTCTGATATTCTGCAAACTCTCGCGAATGTCCAGCCGCCGACCGGCCCTGCAGGTCAACAAGCCCCTCGAGCCGAGCCAGCCGAGCGCGGTCAGACCGACGACCGCGCTCGAGCAGCACAACGAGAAACAACCAGACGAACGCTCCGATGGTCTGCACGTAGATTGCCATGCTGATAGCTTGCACCATCCAACTAGGATGCATAAGGGGGCTCCTCGTCTTTCTGGCGGCTGATGCAGAGTGCCTCCAACTGGCCTTCGACGGCGACCTTGTTGTCGGGCCCCTCCTGGACGCGCAGCCACCCGGTCTTCTGCTCGAGCAGGCGCAGGCGTTCGTGGTGCACCTTTAGCCGTCTGGTTACGATGAAAGCGAACCAGCAGACTGCAACGACCAAGGCCAGATGCGTGACGATCTGGACTATGGTCGCCAAGTCCTTCATCGACGGCCCCGGTCGCGGCTGTCGCGGCTGTCGCGTCGTTGGCTGCGGTCATCCGGATCGCGTGCCTCTTGCACGACGAGCTTGAACTTCCCACGGTACCCTGCGCCCCAAGCTAACGGCCAGCAATCGAGAACGCACGAGATTGAATTGTCGGAGTTGAGCCAACCGGCTCCGACCTTGATCCACTTGTCTTTGGCGTCCGCATTGCGGCTCTCGTTCTCGAGTGTTGCGTATACGTTGTGTGATGGCCTCTTGGGTTCGGCGGCGCTCATGACTGGACTCCTTCACTTGTCGGTTCGTCCTGCTCGAGCAGTGACGTTTGGTGGGTGGGCGAACTCGATGGCGAGGCCTTCGGTGCCCGGGGTGCTCGCTTGCGCTCGGCCTTGGGAGCGGCGGCCGTCAATGCCTCGATAGCTCGGTTGGCAGCGTTGCTGATGTCTTGAGCGAGCGTCTGGTAGGTCCGCGCAAGCAACCCGAGGTCGGCCTGGCATAGAGCGACCGTGTTGACGTCGAGCTCCCTCGCCCGTTCCTCAAGAGTGAACAGCACGCTCGACACGCTTGCCAAGTCGGTGACGACGTCGGCTACGATGCCTAAGGCATCGGGCCTCTCGGTCACTATGACTCGAGTCTGGTTCGATTCGTGCCGGATGAGTGGAGAGCTGTAGTGCCAACCGCCGTCAAGGATGGTTCGCACCTGGGCCAGGAATTCGACGACTTGGGAGAGCTTCTCTGTGTCAGTAGCCAACTTGCACCTCTTCACGTGGGGGAGGGACTATCGCCCCTCGGTTTGCCGGACGATGGTAACGACCATCGATCCGAGTGATGTATAGCCGCGCTTCCAGGTCAGCCAGAACTGTGCGCAGCGTGTCGAGCTCGATGCCGGTTTCGTGGTGAAGAGCTTCGGGCGTTCGAGCGCCGACTTCGATACTCAGCACCACAGACGCATGCCGCCATGATGGGCGGTCAGACTGGCACTTCCGGAAGGGTTCACGCGGAAGCATTTGGAGCCCCGTTCGTATATGCCGGCAGCTTGTCCCCCTCATTCCAGAGGGAAATGGGTGGCCAGTGCTGCAACGGCAAGGCCTTCCCTTTGCCAACCTC
Source organism: Parcubacteria group bacterium (assembly GCA_041649615.1). Lineage (GTDB taxonomy): Bacteria > Patescibacteriota > Minisyncoccia > UBA6257 > Colwellbacteraceae > JALOAR01. The sequence continues at coordinate 3,747 of JBAZMT010000044.1, read as the reverse complement.
GAGTGCGTCAATGGGCGACCCGTCGCATTCGCCACGTTTGGCTCGGGGGCACTCCTCGACGGCGCCGGGAGTTCCTAGCCAGATACGCTCGCAATGTAGGCACCAAAACCAAGCTTGGACTTCAGTATCTTCACCCGGCGACGCCACGAACTTACAGAACCCATCTTGCTGCACCTTCGGGTGCGAAAAGTTCAGATTGAGGAACGCGTAGCCTTCGACCGGACCTGGACGGAAGCCCATCGGTTCGAGCGCTTTGAGCTCGTTCATGTTGACGCCGTAGTTGTAGACAACCAAGTCACACCAACTACCAAGCGTCTCAATGACGCGCTCGGCAACCGCCATCTCGAGACCACGAGACTGAAACTCGGGCGAAAGCGAAATGTCATGAATGAGCAGGACGTCCCGCTGGCAACAGTCGGCCGTTTCGGCGATCTCCTTGTAGAAACCGCGGTCACCATCTTCGCAAAGGAACGCGGCAAAGACGGCTTCCCACTGGGCTGAATCAGCGTCGCAAACGTCCCACAGGCTGTCGCCGCCGTCGTCGACCGCTAGATTGATATGAAGCCGATCGACGGCTGCCTCGCCTGCGGAAACGTAGTGATTGTCGTCCTCCTCGTTGACATCGTTCGGAACCGTGAGGCCCGATTTCTGGAAGTCCTCCACTGAACCCTCCACGAACACGATGATGTGATGGCCAGTAATGTAACCCGCATCGACACCAACATCGGTCAGCGGGGTTCGCATCGTTGAAACTAAGTACATGTCTAACGCTCCTTTGCCTTTCGCGAAGCCAAACGCCGCTCCTCAAGCTTGAGGGCTTTGGCTCGGCGCACTTCGCGCTTCTTGTCAGCGGCATGAATGCGCCCAGCGCTCTCGCGAATCCTCCGGATCTCGTCGCAGCCTTCGCAGACGCAATGTTCGTCGATGGGAAACTCGGACCCGTCAGCAGGACAGATCTTGGTTTGCACGACAGGTAGATTGGTTGGCACTAGATTGACTCCTTGTGGCATTCGCAGGCACATGGGGTCCCGCACTCTGAGTGCAGTCCCCGCTTGCAGAAGTCGGAACTGGTTCGGCTAAGGACCTCCACCTGAGTGAAGCTCCGCAGGCAACGCGAGCAAACGTATTGCCCACCTGTGATCGACAACGCCTCACCACATGCGGGACAGCCCTGCGAACTGAATACCGACCCGGCCTGGCTCAAGGTGAGCATTGTGCGATGGGCCCCCATGACTAACCCTTCTCGAACTTCGAGATTGCGTCCTCCAGGAGCACGGCAACTTCGAGCCAAGCGTTGCGGATCGATGCCCAGGAGATCCGCTCGCCCGGATCCTCGAGTGATCCAATGAGCTGGTTGAGATCTTGCGTCACTCCGTCAACCGAGCGCTTCGCGGTCTGAATGCTCGCACCGGCTTCCGCGCAGGCTACCCCGCAACGGCTCATGAGTTCTTGTTGTTCGGCTGTCAGTCGCATGGTTATAGATCCTCGTCGGTTACGCCGGCTAGTTGCTGAGCCTCGGCCTGGGTGAGCTCGCCTCGTTCGAACTTGTCGAAGATGGCTTGGGCCAGCTTGACGAGACGAGGCATCATTCGGAGGTCGAGCCGAGCCTCCTCGCGCACCTGATGCCAGGTCTTCTTTGGTGGTGGAGCGCCATCGGCAACGGAGTCGATCAATTGTGAGATGTTGTCGAGGCTCCACATCTCGAAAGAGTGCGCAACCGTGTTGCCCTTCTCGCATGTGCGAACCACGCCCTTGTGCTTCACTTGACCTCTGAAAGCGCAATGCGAGCGTCACTCGTCCGTTCGTGCTCGAGCGCCTTGAAGCCATGTTCGAGGCCGCGGGTCATGCGCACGTTGCGCAGACGGAAGCGCTCGGTCACCAGCGCGAGCCGGTCGAGGTTCGCGCGTTGCTCGGCGCTCATGGTGGCTCGGCGGTCTCGTGATTGTTGGTTCGTCAGGTTGGTCATTTCGCACCTCGTTCTCGGGGACCTACCCCGTCGTCTGTCTTGCTCTACTGAACGGCAAACCTTCCCCCAAGGTTAGCCCAAAGTTTGGGCAAAGTCCCAATCATGTAGGTGCGTGGCACGATGTTGACCGGTTCGTGCCACCGGCGGACAATCCCAGAGTCCCGAACAGGGTCCAAATTCCCTAGGAGTTCCCATGGCCGACGCACTCGCAACAATGGACAAGCACGAACTGGTGGCAGCGGTTCATCGCTATAAGAACTACATCGTCAACGCCAAGGAGAAACTCCAGGCGCCGATGCAGCAGGGGGCACTGACGCTCTCCGGCTGGGGTGGCGGCATCGCCTCCGGTGTCATCCGGGCGTTCGTGCCGGAAGTGTTCGGCGTGCCGGTCGATGGCGTGCTCGGTGTCGCGATCTCGCTGTTCTCGTTGATGGGTGCGGGCGACGGCAAGATCTGGGACGCAACCGCCGTGTTCGGCGTAGGTCTCGCGGCTCCCGCATTCTCGCGGGGGACCGAGGGTCTCATCCGCGGTTGGATGACGGCCAAGTAATAAACAATGTGCCCGAGAGGGCACGACCTGTTGGCTCGTTTGAGCATTGTTCAGGTGACTCATGTACTTCGGAAACGACGCAGAACAGCAACTCGCAACGATTCTGGCCAGCCAGGGTCTGGCTGGTGACTACATTGGGCTGGACGACTTCGGCGAAGACGAAGCGCTCGAAGCGGACGTGATTGCGGCCGATATGATGTTCGAGGCAGATCCCTCGCCAGCGAATGCGCAAGCAGCTGGCCTGGCTCGTGCTCGAGCGACTGCATCGAAGCGCCGCAAGATGATTGCCCCGCAACGTGCAGTAGTGCAGAGCGCTGCAATGCAGCACATGCAGCGGCAAGCGATTGCTCGCGCAGCAGGCAAGACCCCGTTCAGCACGACAGGCGAAGACACTTCGTCCGTCAAGACTGAGATCTTGCCGATCCCGCCCACCGCGATTGGCGCTGGTGCGGCCATCACCATTCCGGTTCGTCCGATCCGTTCGATGCAGATCAACAGCATCATTTTCCCATCGTTGCTGGCTGCCACTGCGGTATGCCGTCTCACTAGTGTGCAGATCCTTGGTCTCGAGCAGCTCAACGGCCCCGGTGGCGTGCATTGCTCGGGCTTGACCGAAGTTCGTACGGCTCGCGTGCTCAAGGGTTCGACCGCCCAAGCTGGCCAAGATATCTTGGTTCAGATCACCAATACGAGCGCGCTGGCGCAGACGATTGAAGGTTGGTTCGAGGGACCAGACATCGTCCGGGTGACTTAGCCATGTGGGTGGTTCTCGACGTCCAACCAAACTTGATCGGCGGAGAGCTCGGGGTTGCCCGCGCTCTCGCTGCTGCTGTGCACGCAGCCGCCGAGCACAACTTGGTGCTGATCGAGAACCACCCCAACACCCCAACGCTCGAGCAGTGTGTGAAGAGCGGATCAATCTGGTACTTCCCAGAGCCGCAAGGTTCTGCCTACGAGACGGTCCGCTCGATCCCTCTGATGATCCAATCCCACGGGGGAGACTGCGCACACCTCTCGGCATGGCGGCTTGCGGAGCTCTGGCGAGACGACCTCAAGAACTTCGGCCAGCGCCGAGCAACGTGCAAGGTCTACTGGCGTAGTCGGTGTCCCGCGTGCACTCGTCTAGTGCCGGACGGAGTGCGCACGTGTCCCCATTGTCGACGGACGTTTCTGCGTCCGAAGCGAACTTTTCACGCGGAGAACAGGCGAGCAGATGGCGAGGTAGAAGACT